>JAPWTS010000067.1 GCA_028275925.1 Thermofilales archaeon | reverse complement strand
CCAATCGCCTACACTGCTCCAGCAGAAGGTGGCAACGTAAACCTCGTAGCCGAGCTCGCTGAGGAGGGCGATCGTGCCGCCCGCGCCGATGGTCTCGTCGTCCGCGTGAGCCCCGAACACGAGCACCTTTTTCGCCACACCGCTGTAAGCCGCGGCCGAGGTTTTAAGCTTGCGTGGAACCTACCGCCTCCTCGCGGCACGCCAGCTCTGTAAGCGCAAAGCAACGCGCGCAAGCTGCCAGCTGTAATCGCGAAGACCCGAAACCCTCCCTCGAAGAGATATTCAGCGTACCTACAGCGCGCGCGTACCTACGCCTTGTAGCCTCCGTGCCTGTGCTTGCCGCGCTCCGCGCTCTCATTTACGGTCTCCTTGCGCGCAAAAAGCTTGATCTTGCGGAACTCCTTTAGTAGATCCTTGGGATGTTCTCTCCTCGGCATGACCTTTAAGCCCGGTAACTCGCAGCTTTAGGTTTTCCGCTCTCTGTATGCGGCACGACGCGAAGGGGTTGCAGTCGAGTGCCAAGGTGAAGCTAACGTGCACGAAAAGCATAAGTAACCTCAATGACAAAGTCAACCCGATGATCGCGAAAGAGAAGGTGGTTGAGGCCTTGAGGAAGGTTTACGACCCAGAGATACCCGTGAACGTGTACGACCTAGGGTTGATATACGATGTAAGCGTCGAAGGGAGGAAGGTCAGGATCAAGATGACGATGACGGCCCCAGGGTGCCCCCTCGGCCTCTACCTCCCAGCGATGGTGGAGGACGCGGTGAGGAGCGGGGTGCCGGGGGTCGAGGACGTCGAGGTGGAGGTCGTGTGGGACCCCCCGTGGACCCCGCTTAGGATCACCGAGGAGGGGAGGAGGCAGCTGAAGCTGATATACGGCGTAGACATCGTCGAGGAGTGGTTGAAGAGGAGCGAAGCCCAGCAGCCGCTGGGCTAGAGCCCTCTAGCCCGGCGCGCTCGCGCTAGCTTCATTAGGTTCCCTCGACTTCCCGCGGCTTGTGAAGCTGGGGGTAAACATCGTCCAGGGGATCGGGAGGAGCAGCGCGATGATCGTCTACGTCACCGGCATCATCGCGGTCAAGAGGTCAAAGTACCAGCGGATCGAGGTTGTGGACACGGAGGAGTTCGGTAGGGCGCTCGTGCTCGACGGCTTCATCCAGAGCACCGAGCTCGACGAGCACATCTACCACGAGTCGCTCGTCCAGCCCGCGATGGTTCTGCACCCCGAGCCCAAGCGCGTCCTGGTACTGGGGGGCGGCGAGGGCGCGACGCTGAGGGAGGTGCTGAAGCACAGGACGGTGGAGAGGGCGGTGATGGTGGACATCGACGAGGACGTCGTCAACATCGCGAAGCAGCACTTGGGCTCCTGGCACAGGGGCGCTTTCGAGGACAGGCGCGCTGAGGTGGTGATCGAGGACGGTAAAGCCTACGTGGAGAGGACGAAGGAGCGCTTCGACGTGGTGGTGATGGACCTCACGGACCCCTACGGGTCGGAGATCGCGAGGGAGCTTTACGCGCCCGAGTTCATCGCGAAGCTGCGCGGGATCCTGAGGGAGGGAGGGGTCGTCGTGACGCAAGCCGGCTCCTCCTTCTTTTACCCCGAAGTTTACGACGCGGTGCTCGAAGGTTTCAAGCGCGCGTTCCGCCACGTCCACGAGTACGCCGTCTGGATCCCTTCCTTCGGCTACGCGTGCAACTTCATCGTCGCCTCGGACACCCACAGCTTCGACGAGCTCAGCAGCGAGGAGATCGACAGGAGGCTCAGGGAGAGGGGCGTGGAGACAGAGTTCGTGGACGGCAAACTGATCAAGACGCTCCTCGCGCTGCCGATCCCCCGCCCCCGCCGCAGGCGCTGAGCGCCTAAGCCGCGGGGTCAGCTAGCCGATCCCTCTTCACGCGTCCGCGCTGCCCTCGATCTCTTCATCCCCTCCCGCGCGTCGCCGGCGCGGCTATCACTTTTTCGCGAAGGCTTACCGCTACCCATTTTTACCGGTCGCGCACTCTCCTGCGCGTGAGGATCGCGAAGGAGCTCCTATCGAAGCTCGAGACCGAGTACGCCGGCTACCTCGAGGGCGAGCGCCTCAACCGGTTCTTCAAGGAGTTCGGGATCAAGTTTGCCGCAGGCCACTGGGCTGCGGGCGACTTCCTCGACCGCTTCGCGACGAAGGGTTACTGGCCGGAGCTGGACAGCAGCGTAAAGGCCCAGATGGAGAGGGTGGCGAAAGCCGGGATCGAGGGGATCGAGTTCCACGACGTCCTCTTCCTCGACGAGAACCTCCGCGTCGTCGAAGACAGGATAACCGAGGTGCGGGAGCTCCTCGACAAGCTGGGGCTCAAGGCGACGACGATGAACGTGAACATGTTCACCGACCCGCGCTGGAAGCTCGGCAGCGTCACCCACCCGAAGAGGGAGGTGCGGGAGAAGGCGCTGGAGGTCCTGCTCCAGGCAGCCGACATCGCGAAGGCGGTCGGCTGCGAAGCGTTCAGCTTCTGGCCGGGCCAGGACGGGTGGGACTACAACTTCGAGGTGAACTACGGGAAGCAGTTCGAGTGGTTCCTCGAAGCGTGCAGGCAGGCGGCTAGGAGGGCGAAGGAGCTGGGCCTCAGGTTCGGTATTGAAGCGAAATTGAAGGAGCCGAAAGAGGGTAACATGATCATCCCGACGACCCACATCGCCGGCTGGATCGCCTACGTCGTGAACCAGGAGCTGGGCGGCAAGTACATGGGGGTGACGATCGACTACGGGCACGAGCAGATGTACGCCGTCGAGCCGGCGTACACGGTCTACGCTCTGCACAAGATGGGCGTGCCCATTGCCAACTTCCACATCAACACCGCGAAGCTCCACAGCAACGACGAGGACAGGGTCTTCGGGACCGGCGACATATGGCGCTTCGTCGACTACCTCTACGCCGCCATCGACACCGGCTACGACGGCTGGTTCGCGGAGGACCAGTTCACGTACAGGATGGATCCGGTGAAGGCGATGGCGCTGAGCAAGGAGATCTTCGGAAACCTGATGAAGAAAGCCCTGCTCATCTACGCGAGGAAGGAGGAGCTGGAGGAGGCGAGGAGCGAAGGCGACCAAGCCAAGGTCCTCGACGTAGTGAAAAAGATAATACTGACCGGTTAATCTTTTAACTTTCTCTTCATTCTTTTTCCATTTTATTTATTGATGTGCGCCCATCAAGTGTAACTTGATGGGCGCAAAGCCTATTAAGTACTTTTGATCCAAAGTACTTGTGGCCGAGAAGGAGACGATTAAGGTAGAGCTCCCAAAACCCTTAGCGGAAAGGTTCAGGAGATACGCCGCCGAGAAGTACGGGTTGAGGAGAGGTGCTCTATCGGCGGCTCTCGCCGACCTCATCGAGAAAGCCCTGGGGATCTCCACCGGCGAAGGGGTGGACGCTATCGTAGGTCTCGGCCTCGAGTCTGGGTACAGGTGGGAGGGCGAGGATCTCGTCGAAGCGCTGAGGGGGGCGTATGCTGGTCGTGGACGCGAACGTGGTTCTCGGGGTGCTTTACAAGAGGGGTAGGTGGCGCGAGGCGAAAGCTTTCCTAGACCGCGTCAAAAGGGGCGAGCTTAACGCTTGCATGCTCCACTTCGCGGTCCACGCGATCTCGGCTATGCTCGGCGAGCCCAGGCTGGCGTCCCGCTTCCTGAGGGAGCTTGCGAGCTGGCGCGGGTTGGGCGTGGTTGACCTCTCGATCGAGGAAGAAGCGCTAGCGGCCGATTTAGCGGAGAAGGTGGGCCTTGATTTCGACGACGGCCTGCACTACTACGTGGCGAAGAAGCTGGGGGCGATGATCGTCAGCTACGACAAGGATTTTGACGGGTTGGACGTCAAGCGGCTGGAACCCCAGGATCTGCTGGGGCGCGGCGGCAGCTAACCCCTGACCCTTCTCACCTTAACCCCCATTTCAGCCAGCTTCGCCGCGTCGGCTTTCGCGTCCCCGTAGAGGACTAGGACCGGCTTAGCCTTCAGGAGCTCGGCCTTCTTCTTCAGGAGCTCCGCTGCCGCCGTAGCGTCGCCGCCGGTCACCACGTCCACGGCGAGCTTCAAGCCGTTGCCCTGCACGACGAAGTGCACCGGCCCGTAGCGGGTTGGGTGCATCATCGTCACGTGGAGGCCGGCTGTCACGTAGCGGCCCGCGACCTTGCCTATCACCCCGTACTTCTCCTCCAGCGTTCGAGCTAGGTGGATCTGCCTGGAGGTCGCCATAGCCGGGCACCCCTTAGCGCTCCAGCACCTCCTTCAACGCTTTAATGAAACTTTCGGCGATCGGCTTGGGCGGGACCGTCACCCGGATGCAGTTCTCGCAGAGCGGCATCCCGCCCACATCCTTCACCGCGAAGCCCCGCTCGAGGAGCCGCTCCCTCGCCCAGCTGGAGCTCACGGGCAATCTGACGAGGAGGAAGTTGGCGTCGGAGGGGTAGGCCCGGACCGGCAGCCTGCCCAGCTCCTCCCTCATCCAATCCCTCACCCGCTTCGCCTCCTCGACGGCTTTCGCGACCTCGCCCCACCGCTCCAGCATTAGCTCGGCCGCTTTTAGGGATAGGCTCGAGCACGCGAAAACCATCCCCCTCTCCCTCAGCAGGGACGCGAGCTTCCGGTTCGTAACCGCGTAGCCGACGCGCATCCCGGCGAGCCCCCAAGCCTTGCTGAACGTCCTGATTACGACGAGGTTCTCGCGCGCCGGCGCCTCGCGGATCAGCGTGTACCGCCCGTACTCCGCGTAAGCTTCGTCGACCACGACCACGCCCTCGAACCTCTCCACGACCTCCTCCACGGCGCCCCTGTCGAACTGGTTCCCCGTTGGGTTGTTGGGGGACGCCATGTAGACGAGCCCCGCTCTCGCGGAGAGCACGCGCTCAGGCCTCAGCCTGAACTCCTCGTCGAGGAGCACCTTGACGCGGGGCGCGCCGAAGAGCTTCGCCGCCCGCTCGTACTCCTCGAACGTCGGCTCCACGATAGCAACCCCGCCATCGCGGCCGAGGTGGGCGAGGAGGTAGATTAGGTGGTCGGCGCCCGCCCCCACGACGACCTCGCTGGCTTCAACCCCGTGGAACTCGGCGAGCTTCCCCGCTAGCTCCTCCCCGTACGCGTCCCTGTACAAGCGCGGGTCGACCAGCTCGAGGGCTTTAGAGACCACCTCGGCGATAAACTCTCTCGGCAGGAAGAGGTTCTCGTTGAGCGATAGCCGGTAAACGCCCGAGGGGGGCTCGAGCGGCACACACCCCCCTCTCGCGGCCCCTTATCACCGCTTCGCCCCCAGCAAAGACTTATAGAATCCACTAGAACTTACCCGGCAAGACGGGGGCTGGTTTTGAGGCTGGCGGTTGTAGGATGCGGAGCTGTGGGATCCGCCGTCGCCCGCTTGGCGGTCGCCAGGAGAGTGGCCGAGGAGGTCGTGTGCCTGGATCGCGACGCTGAGAGGGCGAGGAGGTACCTGGCTTTCGAGGGGGTGCGCGATCTCCCCGTGGAGCAGGTCGACGCCCTCAACTCGGAGGAGCTGGCCGGCAAGCTGAAGGGGTTCGACCTCGTCGTGAACGCCCTGCCCACCTTCGCTAGGGTTGGCAGGAGGGAGGTGCCGCTGAACCCCCTTGTGATGCGCGCCGCGCTCCGAGCCGGTACGGGCTACGTCGACCTCGCCTGCTACGGTGGTAGGCGCACGCGGGCCGAGCAGCTGGCTCTCGCCCGCGAGTTCGCGGACGCGGGGCTCCCCGCGGTCATCAACTTCGGCGCGTCGCCCGGCCTCTCGAACCTCCTAACCCGCGAGGCGTGCGAGGATCTCGACAGCGTCGAGACCGTTAGGGTCGTCTCGGTCGAGGACCAGCGCGGCAGCACGTTCGTCATCCCCTGGTCGCGCGAGGAGATGCTGATGAGCGCAGCCCCCGTGCTCGCCTACAGGGGCGGCAGGTTCGTCTGGCTCGAGCCGTTCGGCGAGAGCGCGGTCTTCGAGCTGCCGGAGCCCATCGGCGCGGTCCGCTGCTACGCGATCCTCAACGACGAAGCGTACACTGTGCCGCACTTCGTCAAGTTGAGGAACTTCCACTACTACGCCGGGGGCAGCGACATCGAGACGCTGAGAGCGCTCTACAGGCTGGGAATCCTCAGCGGAGAGCGGGTCCGCGTCGGCAAGGCTCTCGTCAGCCCGAGGGAGCTGCTCTACCACATCCTGCCCCCCTCGCCGACCCCGGAGGAGGTCCTCAGGATGGTGCGGGAGGGCGAGCTGGAGGACGCGTACTTCGCAATCGAGGTTGCGGCGGAGGGGGAGGTGGGCGGAGAGCCCGCGGTGTCCCGCCGCTTCGTGCTCTTCCCGAGCCAGCGCAGGGTCAACGAGCTCCTGCCCGGCGCCACCTACATAACGTACCCCACGGCCCTCTGCGCCGCAGCCCTCCTCCGGGCGCTGAGAGGGAGGAGGCTGCGCGGCGTCTTCCCCGGCGAGGCGCTGCCGAGGCACGTGAGGAAGCTCGTGCTCGAGTACCTGGAGGAGGACAAGATCGTCGTGAACGAGGAGTTCAAAGTAAAAGCTGGCTAGCGCCTTGCGCTTCCACGCGGAAACCGCGTTCGCAAACCGCGGACGTCGAGCCCTGGTAGCCCCCTCGCGGCGGCTCTGCGGAGGCCGGATTGCGCGCGGGCGGCTCAGCGCACTAAGGGGCGCTTTCGCCGGCGCTCGAGCGCTGCGGAGCCGCGCCCGCCAGCCGCCTCAGGTCGTCGGGCGTGAGGACGGGGATGGGCGGCGGCGGGAGGTTCCTGATCTTGAAGTCGCTGACCCTCTTTCTCCACTCGGCGTCCAGCTTCTCTTCGAGCGCGCGCTGCTCCTCGATGAGCTTCAGGTTCCACTCCCACGTCTCCTCGTCGCGCACGAGCATGACGACCCTGCTCTTCTCGTCCGAGACCTTGATCCGGTAGCCGGTCAGCTCCGCCAGCTTGCCGGCGAAAGCCTCCAGCTCGCCGAGCGTCGGCATCGCGGTGATCGGCAGCCTCTTCTGGCTCTCGCCGACCCACGTGTAGCCCTTCAGCTCGACGAACTTCGGCTGGGCGCGCTCGATCAGCTTCGCGTAGCCCTCGGGCTCCACCATGTTCAAGCCTCTCACCATCGTGAGCCGCAGGATCGTGCGGGTGCTGAAGCGGGGCAGCAGGTCGAGCGTCTCCATCACCAGCTCCCACGCCTTGGGCGTGAGGGGTCTGGCGGCCTTCTCGAACACCTCCGGGCTCGGGCCGTACACGCTAACGTAAAGGTTCGTCGGCTCCGCCCCCTTCCCGATCAGCTCCTCCAGCCTGCTCGGCACCGAGCCGTTCGTGACGAGGAACGCGGTCATACCCTTGGCTTTCACCTCCCTGATCAGCTCGGCGAGCTTCGGGTAGAGCGCCGGCTCCCCGTCGAGGCTGATCGCCATGTGCCTCGGGTGCATCGCCTCGAGGAACCGCTCCATGGTGGTCTGCGGGTTCCCCTTGAAGCCGGCCAGCAGCTTCCGCTGCGCGTAGATCGCCCCCTCGACGATGTCTGCCGGCTCGTCCCACTGCCAGCTTGCGGGTATCTCGAACCTGCCCTCGACGTGCGGCCTCCAGCAGAAGACGCAAGCGAAGTTGCAGAAGTTGAGCACCGGCGTCATCTGCACGCACCGGTGGCTCCGCACGCCGTACCACCGCTTGTAGCACATGTGCCCGCCCTTGAGCGCGCTCTTCGTCCACCTGCAAACCTCCACGGCGGAGTGCCTGCCCACTAGCGCGTAGCCCGCGCGCAAGTACCTCTTAACGGCGTCGAGCACGAGCCTCTGGCCCATCCCGAGCTACGCTCGGCGCGGAGCTATTTAGGCTTTCGCGCGCATGCCGCAGGCATACGCTTATATACCTCGATCCCACGGGCTGACGCGTGCTGTCGGTAAAGGGCGGAGTCTTCGCGGGGATCTACGAGGTATCAGACGGGGTCTACAGGTTCAAAGCCTACGCCGCCGGCGAGTGGGTGAGCGGCAGGGAGTTCACGAAGGTGAGGAGCCCGATCGACCTGAGCGTCATCGCCGAAGTCCCCCGCCTCTCCTGGGAGGAGGTGGACAGGGTCCTCGATAGGGTGTACAGGGTGGGGAGGTGGAGGATCCGGGACACGCCGGGTTGGAGGAGGCTTGAGATCCTCGAGCGGATCGCTGACCTGATGGAGCAGTACAAGGACGACCTCGTGAACGCGCTGGTCGTCAACGGCGGGAAGACGAGGAGCCAGGCTGTGGGGGAGGTGGAGGCCAGCATCGACCGCTTGAGGAGGGCCGACCTCGACGCGAGGAAGATCTTCGGCGAGTACGCGCCGGGCGACTGGGACCCGACCACGCTGGAGACGGAAGCGATCGTGAGGAGGGAGCCTTACGGCGTCGTCCTCGCGATCGTCCCGTTCAACTACCCGCTCTTCGACGCGGTCTCCAAGTTCGCGTACAGCGCTGTCGCGGGGAACGCGGTGATCGTCAAGCCGCCTTCCGCCGACCCCATCCCAATCCTGCTCTTCGCGAAGCTCGTCGAGGAGGCGGGCTTCCCGCGCGAGTCCTTCGCCGTGCTGACGGTTCCCGGCGCCGAGAGCGACAGGCTGGTGGCGGACGAGCGGGTGCACGTCATCAGCTTCACCGGCAGCAGCTCGACCGGTAAGAGGGTGCTCGCGACGGCCGGTATAAAGCAGTTCATAATGGAGCTGGGCGGCGGCGACCCGGCGATCGTCCTTGCGGACGCCGACCTCGACTTCGCGGCTGATAGGGTCGCGGCCGGAATCTACAGCTACGCCGGCCAGCGGTGCGACGCGATCAAGCTCGTCCTCGTCGAGAGGCCGATCTACGAGGAGTTCGTCGGGAGGCTCGTCGACAGGCTCGCGAAAGTGAGGGTGGGCGACCCCAGGGACCCGGACACGATGATGGGCCCGCTCATCGACCCCAGCGCGGCCGACGAGATGATGGGGGCGGTGGAGGACGCGCTGAGCAAAGGCGGCAGGCTGCTCGTCGGGGGCAGGAGGCTGGGCCCCACCTACGTGGAGCCGGCGCTGATCGAGGTCAGGGACAAGGGCGCGTTGAGGCAGATGAAGCTGTACAGGGAGGAGGTGTTCGCGCCGGTTGCTCTCGTCACGGACTTCTCCACCGAAGAGGAGGCGGTCGAGCTGGCGAACGGGCGCAAGTACGGTCTGGACGCCGCGATCTTCGGCTGGGACATGGACAGGATCAGGAGGCTCACGCGCCTGCTCGAGTTCGGCGCGATCTACATCAACGACATGCCCAGGCACGGGGTCGGCTACTACCCGTTCGGAGGCAGGAAGGAGTCCGGGATCGGGAGAGAGGGCATAGCGTACTCCGTCGAGTACGTCAGCGCCTACAAGACGATAGTGTTCAACTTCAGGGGCAGGGGCGTCTGGAAGTACGAGTAAAATAAAACTACTGTTTATTTTTTCATTTTTCGGTTTAAAATACCCTTTTCAACGGCGTCCTATCGAAGTCGGCGTCGTTCGACACGATCCTGCGGGCGCCCAAGCGCAGGGCTGTAGCCAGGTGCAGCGCGTCCTCGAGGTCCACCCTGTACCTCTCCATCAGGGGGATCGCGTCCACGTAGCGCGCGTTCCCTATAGTATATCCTGCGTATTCTCTATCCTTTCCTCTAACTTTCCGTTTAGAAAAATTCACTTTCAGGCTTCTCAACATCGAATTTATAAAGCCCCGGTTCGCCCTAAGCCCGTGAGCCGCGTGGAAGGCGCGGTGGGAGGGCAAGCGGTGAGGGGGCTGGCGCCCCGGGCTCCCGAGCTCGACATCCCCCGCCTCGCGCGAGGGGCGGGCCCTATGGGGGGCAGGAGAAGGAAGGAGGGTGTGGTGGAGGGCTTCCGGGTCTTGACGTTGTTGTACCGTGTTAGCGAGCTTCCAGCCGGCGCTTTCCAGCGCTTGGTGGAGCTCTTCGAGGCGTACAGGGCGGTGGGCGCGCTCTACTTCTGGTCGAAGCGTTTGAACCTCGAGGAGGGCGTGGGGCTGGCTCTGGAGCGCGCGAAGCTGCTGCCGAGCTACTACCGGCACGCCTTCGACGAGAAGTCGCAAGTCTACCAGTTCAGCGAGGTAGGGAAGATGAAGAGGCCGAGGAAGGTGATATTGCAGCTGCCGCTCGC
>JAPWTS010000129.1 GCA_028275925.1 Thermofilales archaeon | reverse complement strand
GCTCTTTCGCGTCGGCGGCCGCGGGACGGTTTTTAAGCCGGGAAGGCGCTCTGCGGCCGTGGAGCCCCTGCGCTCGTTCGTCTTCACGCTGGGCTTCCACGAGGACTTCGCCATCCGGAGGCTCGCGAGCAAGGCGGCGCGGAGGGGCGAGCCGATCCTCGTGCTCACGGCGAAGCCCGCCGTCGGGGCGGTGCAGAAGGCGTTCAACTCGCTGCGCGAGTTCTGCCTGAGGGTGGGGCTCGACGAGCCGCGGCTGGCCGAGCTGGACCTGAGCGACGGGGCGCGCGCCCTCGTCGAGGCGCGGGCCCTCATAGGGCAGCTCCCCGGCCTGATCGTCGCCGACGTGTCGGGCGGCTCGCGCGTGGTCGTCGTCGTGGCGATCCTCGCGCTGCTGGCCCTCGGCAGGGAGTACGAGCTCTACGTGGCGAGCGAGACGGGCGCCGGCTTCGAGCTGCACGTGCCCGCTGGGGTCTCGAGGGCCCTCTCTCGGTTGAGCGAGGAGAAGAGGGCGATACTGGCCGAGCTCTCGAGGAGCCCGGGGGCGACGGCGGAGGAGCTGGCCAAGAGGCTGGGGAGGGCCCAGAAGACCGTGAGGAACCACCTGGCGGAGCTGAAGAAGGCCGGCCTCGTGGCGGCGAGGGGCGGGGGCGGCTTCGAGCTGACGAGCTGGGGCAGGGCCATCGCGGGCGCTCCCGCCTCCGGTCGGGAAGGCTCGTAGGTGCCCCCCTCCGCCCCCGCCTCGGATCCCGGGGGGAAGAGGGAAAGCGGCGGCGGGAGGGCGGCGAACGGAGATGAAGCCCGCCCGCAACCCCGCTCCCGATGGTGAGCAGGTGGGCGCTGTTCAGGAGCCTGAGGTCCCTGCACAGGCTGAGGGAGCAGGACCCGGTCGAGGAGGAGCTGAGGGGCTGGAACTGGGATAGGCCGCCGCTGAGGCCGCGCGCCTACCTGGGCTTGGGCGTGAGCGAGGTGGCCTACCGCTACTGCGAGACGAGGCGCGACGTGCACCTCAGGAGGGTGGGCGTCTCGGGGGAGCGCACGCAGCCGCTCGTCGACGGCAGCCTCGTCCACGCAGTCCTCGAGGCCGCGGCGAGCGACGTGCGGAGGGAGCTGGCGCTGGGCGCCAGCGGCTGGGAGGCCTACGAGCGGCTGTCCGCCGGGGCCGCCGAGAGGCTCTCGAAGCTGGGGGTCGACGCCGGGCGCCAGCCGTGGCTCGTGGACCTCTACAAGAGGCTCGCGCTGGCGTGGTGCGCCGACGAGTGGGCTCCCGCGTTCACCGAGTACCGGGTGGACGGCTGGCCGCTCGGCCTCTCGAGGAACCTGAAGGTCGACGCGCTGGCGGAGGGCGGCGTCGTGATCGAGGCGAAGTACGGGAGGCCGCAGCACTTCCACAAGCTGGCGCTGGCCGGCTACGCGCTGGCGCTGGAGGCGCACCTCGAGGTCCCCTTCGAGTACGGGATCCTCCTCTACGTGTCGAACGGCTCGGGGAGGGCGAGCGTGAGCTGGGAGCCCGTGTACGTCTCGACCGCCCTGCGGAGGGAGTTCGTCGAGGAGCGGGACGCGGTGATCGACCTCCTGCTCTCCGGGCGCGAGCCGCCGAAGGCGGCGAGCTGCCCCGAGTCCTGCCCCTTCAGGGGTGTCTGCGGATGAGGGAGCTGGTGCTGAAGGGGTACGGGGTCCGCGTGCGGTCCCGCAGGGGCCTCCTCGTCGTCGAGAGCGGGGAGGGCAAGCTGGAGGTCTCGCCGAGCGAGCTCGAGCAGGTGGTGGTCGTGTCGGGCGGCGTGTCGCTGACCTCAAGCGCGGTGAGGCTGCTCATGCGCCACGGCGTCGACCTCGTCTTCCTCGACGCGAGGGGCGAGCCGGTGGGAAGGCTCTACCCCCCGTTCGTGAACAGGACCGTGCTCGCGCGGAGGAGGCAGTACGAAGCCTACCTCTCCGAGCTCCGCTGGGTCATCGTCGGGGCCTTCGTGGAGGCGAAGATCAGGAACCAGGCGAACCTCCTCAAGTACTACGCGAGGAGCAGGGGGCTCGACGAGCTGAGGGGCTGCGCGGCCGAGGTGGAGGCGTGCCTCGAGAAGCTCCCCGCCGCGCTCGGCGACCCCCAGCGCGTGATGAGCGTCGAGGCGGATGCGGCGAGGGCGTACTGGAGCGGCTTCGCCCTGCTGGTGCCCCGGCACCTCGGCTTCGAGGGCAGGGACCCCGAGTCGCCGGACCCCGTCAACGCGTGCTTGAACTACTGCTACAGGCTGCTCTACAGCGCGTGCTGGAGGGCCCTCGTCCTGGCGGGCCTCGACCCCTACGCCGGCTTCCTCCACGCCGACAGGAGCGGGAAGGAGAGCCTCGTCTACGACTACAGCGAGATGTTCAAGCCGCCCGCCGTGGACCGCATGCTCCTCAAGCTCCTCTCGTCGGGCTTCGAGCCCCGCCTCGAGAACGGGCTGCTCACCCGCGACGCGAGGGCCGCGCTCGTGAAGGCGTTCCGCGAGTGGATGCAGAGGAGGGTGCGCCCAGCCTCCGGGGAGCCGTGCACGCTGGAGCAGGCCGTCAAGCGCTGGGCCTTCAAGCTCGCCTCCCTCCTCAGGGGCGAGGAGCGCGAGTACGCGGGGTTCGTCGAGCCATGGTGAGGGTGCTCGTCGTCTACGACATCGACGACGACGCGAAGCGCGCCAAGCTCGCCGACCGGCTCAAGGCGCTCGGCCTCTCCAGGATCCAGAGGAGCGCCTTCGCCGGCGAGCTCGACTCCCAGCGCCTCAGGGACCTCTACAGGCTGTGCGAGCGCACCGCCACGGACCCGAGGGACGTGATCCACGTGTTCCTCCTCTGCGGCTACGACTGGTCCCGCAGGAGGGCTTTCGGCTCGCTCCGGGAGGTGGGGGAGGGTGTGGTCGTGGTCTGACGTGGTCACGCCCTGGGACGTAAAGCAGTACGCGTACTGCCCCCTGATCCCGTGGATCGCGAGGGCCTACGGGGTGCGGGAGCCCGAGACGCTCGGAATGGCGTGGGGGAGGGAGGAGCGGGCGTCGAGGCTGGGGAGGCTGGAGGGCCTCGGCCTCGAGCCCCCGTTGCGCTTCGACGTGCAGCTCTACAGCCCGAGGCTGAGGATGGCGGGCGTCGCCGACGCGGTGGCGGGGGAGCGGCGGCTGACGGTGGTCGAGGTCAAGGCCTTCGCCAGGAGGCGCTTCGACCACTTCCGTGCCCAGCTCATGGCGTACGCGCTCCTCTGCGAGGAGTGCCTCGGCCCGACGCGCGCCGCGCTCCTCGTCCTCGGCGACCGCGTGAGGGCTTGGGACGTGACGCGCGACGCGCTGAGCGAGGCCGAGCGGCTCGCGCTGAGGGTGAGGCAGGCGCTCGAGAGCGAGCGGCCGCCGCC
>JAPWTS010000128.1 GCA_028275925.1 Thermofilales archaeon | reverse complement strand
GCGTCAGGCGCGCCGGTGAGGGTCAAGGTGGTCGCGGACCCCTCCACCCACCGCAACGTGCACGAGTTCGTGGCCCGCTCGAAGGCCGGAACCCTCTACGTGAGGGTGGAGAACGTCCCGCACCCGGAGAACCCGAAGACCAGTTACCTCGCGGCCCTCAGCGCGGTGGAGCTGCTGAGGGAGCTGTGCTCGGCCCGCCGCTCTCCAGCTCCCAACCGGAACGGGTAGGAGCCCGGCGCTCCAGCGAGTGACCGCCTTCGGCGCGTTCGCGCGCAGGGCAGTGCGAATGCACGCTTTGAACGGCAGAGCGACTCGCAGCGTGCCCCGGCTTGACTGGCGCAGTCGGGGAACGCGCTACTCAACCCCAGAATTGGGCCTTCGGCGCTCCGCCTAACGCGCTCAGGGCTCTCGCCGCTAAACCTCCAGTAGCGCGCGCCTTTAACGCTCCTCATCCCTTCGCCTGCCCAGCTCCACTGGAGCATTCCTTATAGCACCTTTGCGCGCTCTTTATTCTTTTCTTTAACTTTTTAGTTAAAAATACTTTCGGTCTACTATGGGAAAGTTTTATGAAGCCTCGGCTCGCTCTAAGCCCGATGCCGCGCTGGGAAAACGCGGTGGGAGCGCAAGCGGTGAGGGGGCCGGAGCGGCCCTGGGCCCGGGGGCTGCTTTAGTCAATTAAACAGTGCTGCTGCAGCCCGTTCCCCGGGGGAGGCACCTCCTCTGGGGGAACCTCCCCTGCGGGCACCGGCGCGCGGGGCCGAAGAGGCGGTGAAGCGCCGCGAGGCGCCGAGCCCATGAACACCCCCAAACGGGGGCGCTCGGACGCTAGGATGAAGGGCGGGATGTGGGTGCGCGCGCGCAATATCCTAAACCGGCCCTAACTATTTCGATGCCGAGCGCGTCCAGCAGCTTATCGCTCAGCAGGACCTCGTGCTCTCCCGGGACCGAAACGGCGCGCGCTCTCACCCAGTCGCTGCACCGGTCCTCGGCGATCACCCTAACGTGAACCTCCCCCAGCACGTAGACGTGCGTCGAACCGCCAACGACCTTGTAGCTTTCGCCAGGTAACACGTGCAGAGGGATCCCGAGGCGGCGCGCCAGCGCAAGAGGCAGGTGCAGCTCCGGCGTTTCCGTCTCGTAGCCCGAGTTCGCTACAGCAGCCGTTTCAACAGTTTTGTCACCGTACCTAACTTCTACCTTCACCCTCACTACCACGCGCGATCAACCTCAGAGGGACGAACCTCCCAAATCCCTTCCTCAGGTACCGAGAGCGCCAAACGTGTCCCGGAACCAGCCTACCGAACTTCGCCATTCCCCTCCTAAGGATGGCGGACGTGAAGGCGAAGTTATAACCTTAGCGCGTCTGAGCCGAGGTCTCAGCATCTGGCTGCTGCGTTGAATTCCACTCAGCTGCGGGACGCGCGAAGCGGTCTCGTAGCGTTTGCGGTAGCCGGTTTCCTTAGGCGCGCCGCGCTCGTCAACGATCGCGTGCCTAACCGCCGCGCTAACTTCGCCGCAGCGAGCGCAGCAGCTCTCGCCTCCCCCTGAAGGCGCTCGCGTACACCGCCCTGATTTCCTCCTCGCTCGGCACGACGACCCCGTTCTCTATGTTCCTCCTGTAGAACGCGGCCTCCCGCACCATCTCGTCGATCTCGCTCTCCGGAACCCCCACCGAAGCCACGCTCTCGGGGATCCCCACCTCGTCGGCCAGCTCGCAGACCCTCGCCACCAGCTCCACCCAATCCCGGAAGCCGAGCCGCTCGGCTAGCCTGTCCACCCTGTCGGTGCGCTGCGCGTAGAAGGCGAGGACGTGGGGGAGCAGGAGGGCGTTGGCTACGCCGTGGTGCACCTCGTGGCGGGCGGTCAGGTAGTAGCCGAGACCGTGAACCAGCGTGCTCCCTGCCTGGTTTATCGCGACACCAGCCAGCATGCTCGCGTAAAGCATCACTTCTCTGGCCTCCCGCGACCCCCTGACCGCCTTAGCCAGGTTGCCGAGTATGAGCCGCGCCGCCTCCACCGCGAAGAGGTCGGAGAGCGGGGACGCCCTCCTGCTCAGGAAAGCCTCGAGGGCGTGGGAGAGCGCGTCGAAGCCGGTGCCCGCGACCAAGCGGCCCGGCATGTAGTCCGTCACGTCGGGGTCGAGGATCGCGACCTTCGGCACAAGCGCCGGCCCCTGCATCACCACCTTCCTGCCCGCGTCCGCGTCGGTGAGGACGGAGTAGCGGGTGACCTCGCTGCCGGTGCCCGTCGTCGTGGGCGCCGCGATCACGGGCAGCGCCGCTTCCACGCTCTTCGGGTAGAGGTGGTCGGAGGGCGAGCCGCCCAGCTTGACGAGCGCCGCGATCGCCTTCGCCGCGTCGAGCGCGCTGCCTCCCCCGAAGCCCACCACGACGTCGACGCCCTTGCTGGCGGCGAGGCGGGCCCCCCGCTCCACGGTCCTGAGGGAGGGGTTGGGCTCGACCTCGCTGAACACGTGGACCTCCAACCCCGCCTCCCTGATGGACGCGACGAGCTTGCTCAGGAAGCCGCTGCTCGCCGCGAAGCTCCTCCCCGTGACGAGCAGCGCCCTCGTCCCGTGCGAGACCGCTGCCCGGCC
The DNA here is from genome assembly GCA_028275925.1 of Thermofilales archaeon. GTDB lineage: Archaea > Thermoproteota > Thermoprotei > Thermofilales > Thermofilaceae > JANXEW01. The sequence goes on along the minus strand of JAPWTS010000128.1, from coordinate 865 downwards.
GACCTCGCCCAGCGAACCCCTTCCGAACACGATCCTACCGCTCTGCTCGAATGTGAAGGAAAGCACGGCCGGGCGTGGAGCCGGAGCTTTTAGCGGTTACGCCGACAGGGTTATGCGCGTGCGCGCGGCGGGGTGGGCGTGCGGAGGCCGAGCCCGCTCAGGCTCGCGGCGGCAGTCATAGCTTTCGCCTCGCTCGCCGTGCCGTGGTTCGAGGCGGGGGGAGCGCGCGTGAGGGTGACCGACGTCCCGCTCGTCTTCGTGGCGCCGTTCTACGCCGGCTTAGCCGCAGCTTGCGTGGCCGCGGTTAAGGGGGAGCGCTTCGCCTCGCTGGCCGCCGCCAGCATGCTGGCGGCGTCGCCCGCCTACGCTTACTTCGCGCTCAAGGTGGTGTCGGTCAACCCGTCCCCAGCGCCGGGGGCGCTCCTGTGCCTGCTCTCCTCGGCGGCTTTCGCGGCGGACTGGCTAATGGGGTTGAGAAGCGGCGAGCCCGGCGAGGGGGAGCTAGCGCCCTAGCTGCGGGGCCGCGCGGTTTAATAGGAGGGGCGGCCTACTTCAAGCGGGATGGTCACTAGGCTCTCGACGGGGATCCCCAAGCTGGACGAGCTGCTGGCCGGCGGGGTGCCCGAGGGCTTCCTCGTGGCGCTAGTGGGCATGCCGGGCACCGGCAAGACGGTGGCGTGCCTCCATTTCACGTGGGCAGGCTTGAGGTCGGGGGAGAGCTGCATCTACGTGACAACTGAGGAGAGCAGGGAGAGCATCGTCAGGCAGGCGCAGCAGTTCAAGATGGACTTCCAGTCGGCGCTGAAGGACGGGAGGCTGATCGTGATCGACGCGCTGATGAGGGAGAAGGAGGACGAGTGGAGCC
>JAPWTS010000127.1 GCA_028275925.1 Thermofilales archaeon | reverse complement strand
ACGACGGGGTCGGCTAGCGCGTAGATGAAGAGCATCTTCATCTTGCTGGTGTCGACCCTCGCGCGGGCCGCCCTGTACCTGCTGTAGAAGCTGTCGAGGCCCTCCAGAGCCGCGATCATCGCGTCGGGCGAGGTCACCTTGGCCCCGTGCGCGTCCGCGTAGTGCTCCCGCAGCCTGGAGAGGGCGAGCACCACCAGCTGCATCACGACGCTGACCGCCATCAGCGCGATGCCTGCTAGCAGGAGGATGAGGCCGCCCCCGCCCCTCCGCTCCCTGTCGCCGTCGTAGCGGTAGCTCGAGGAGTAGAGGCTCGCGTACATCAGGAAGCGGCCGAGGAAGTAGATTACGGAGGGGACGAGGCCGAAGATCAGCATCACCGCGTTGTCCCCGTGCTTGTGGTGGCCCAGCTCGTGCCCGATCACGGCCTCCAGCTCCTCCCCCCTAGCGATCTGCAGCATGCCCTCCGTCACGGCCACGTACCTGCCGAAGAGCGGGGAGGAGTAGGCGAACGCGTTGGGCTCCCTCATGCGGGCGATCATCGCCTTCGGCGGCTTCATCCCGGCTCTCGCGGCAACCCTGTTCACGATCTCCTGGAGCGCCGGGTCGTGCCTGCAGCCGTACATCAGGTTGATGAGCAGCGGCGATAGGAGCCACGAGAGGAGCGAGGGCACCAGCGCGAAGAGGAGCGCCGCGAAGCCCAGCTGCATCGTCAGCTCGGCGCCCAGCAGGGACGACAACCCGGCGAAGACGAGGAGCGCGCCGCCGACCACGCCGGCCATCGTGGCCAGCATCGCAGCTCTCAGCGCGTCGAGGTTCCTCGGGGCCACGGCCAGGTACCTGCCCATCAGCCCGGCGGCGGCGAGGACCGTGGTCAGCGAGATCGCGTAGCCCACCATATCGACGAGCCACCAAGCCCCGTAGGGGCCGTAGAGGCCGGGGGCGAACCAGGAGAGAGCCAGCTGCAGCGCGAGCGCCGCGATCATCGCCACCGCAACCAAGCTGAGCAGCAGCAACAGCTTCTCCCGCATACTCCCACCGGGGGCTGGAAGCCCTGCCCCAGTTTAAGTCTTGCGCGCGCTCGACCAGTAAAGCGCGCGTGCCGCGAAAGCGATAAAAGTTGGGGGGCGGCGCTGCGTTAGCACCTAAGCGCGCGCTGCAGGTGGTTGCGGTGCCTCAGCGAGAGGAAAGAGAGCTGAGCCGGGCTGTAGGCTGGTTCGGCGCGTTCAGCGTGGGTTACGCTGACGTGGGCGCGGACGTGCTGATAACGCTGGGGCTCGTGGCTCTCTACGCGCGCCACCTCGCGCCCTTCGCGATGGCGGCAGCGGCGGTCGTGTACGTGCTCGTAGGCCTCACGTACGCTAAGCTCTCGGGGGCCTACCCGAGGGCGGGCGGCGCGCAGAACTTCGCGCTCGAGGCTTTCGGCCCCCTCCACAGCTTCGTGGCGGGGTGGGGGCTCCTCCTCGACTACACGATCGACATAGCGCTCTTCGCCCTCGCGGCCGTCGGCTACCTCGGCTACTTCCTGAGCGAGACGACCGGTGTGGGCATCCTCTTGATCAACCCGTGGTACGCCATCGCAGGCGCGTGCGTCGTCGCCTTCCTGGCGGCCGTGAACCTGGCGGGCGTGAAGCTCTCGTCCAGGCTGAACGAGGTGCTCGTGGCTTTGAGCCTTGGCACGCTGGCTCTGGTGCTCGGCGCGGGGGGAGCGCTGCACGCCGCGAGGGGCGGCTTCAGCGGCAGCGCGGCCGGCGCGGTCCCGCCGAGGGACTTCCTCTACGCGGTCACGATCGCGATGGCCTCCTTCGTGGGGGTCGAGGCGGCATCCCAGCTCGCCGAGGAGGTCGTCGAGCCGGAGAGGAACCTCCCGAGAGCGATCCGCCTGGCTGTCGCCGTCACGGTGGCGGTCGCGCTGGTCAGCTCGGCCTACTACGCCAGCGCCGTCGGCTCGAGCGAGGAAGCCGCGCTCCACCCGCTGGCGTCCCTAGCGCGGAGCGTGCCGGTGCTGGGCCCCTACCTAGCCCTCTGGACGGGCTTAACGGGCTTCCTCCTCAACCTCGTTTCGGCGAACGCCGGCGTGCTGGGCTCCTCGAGGGTGGCGTACGCGATGGCGCGCGACGGCCTCCTGCCCAAGCGCCTGGCGGCGCTCAGCGGCCGCCGAGTGCCGGCGCGGGCGATAACCCTGTTCTCGGGCATCGCCGCGCTCCTCCTCCTGGCCAACGCCCTGCTGCCGAGCGTGAGGCTCCTCGACCTCGTCGCCTCCCTCTACAACTTCGGTGCGCTCACCGCCTACATGTACGCGGCGCTCGCCCTCTACAAGCTTTCGGCGCGCGCCGGGGGCAGCGCCGCCCTGAACCGCGCGCTAGGGCTCTCCGCGCTCGCGGCTTGCGCGGCGATGCTCGGCCTGCTCGTCGCGCTGCACGAGGAAGGCAGAGCGCTGGCGGCGCTCTGGTTCCTGGCCGGCCTAGCGCTCTTCGCGGCGGCCAGCAAGGGGAAAATAGGGGGCAGCTAGCGGCGAGCAGGGGGTCGGCTTGAGCTTCGACCCTCAGCGCGTCGACCTGGTGGTCACGTGCAGGCTGGGCATGGAGCGCGCCGTGGCAAGCTACATCTCCGAGCTGGACCCGGCCGCCGCGGTCGTGCCCGCTCCCCATGGCTTCTCCGGGCTCGTGCTCGTCGCCAACGCGAGCGATAAGCGCAGGCTGATCGAGGAGGTGAAGGCGAAGGTCCCGGAGGTGGAGAGGGCGTACCTCGTGGAAGCCGTGTGCGAGGCTTCGCCCGAGAGGATCGCGGAGTGCGCGCGCTCCTTCGCCTCCAGGATAGGCGAGGGCGAGAGCTTCGCCGTCGCGACCGTGAGGAGGGGCAGCCACGGCTTCCGTTCGCTCGACGTGAACGTGGCCGCGGGCGCGGCGCTCAAGGAGGCTACGGGCGCTCGCGTCGACCTCGACAACCCGGACAAGGTGCTGGTGGTGCAGATCGTGCAGGACTGGGCCTACCTGTCGCTCGTCCCCGGCTCCGAGTTCCCGAGGAAGATGGGGCCCGGCAAGTACCCGATGTACAAGCTCTTCAGGAGGTTCACCGTAGCCCACGAGCCCTACCTAGGCCCGCCCGACGCGGCTTACGTGATGGGCACGAGGATCGGGAGGGAGGTGCAGGTGTTCGAGGTGGGGAAGCTCTACGTGACCCCCATCGGCCCCGTCGAGGCGCAACCCCTCTACCACTTCCTCAGGGGCTTGTTCGAGGGCGCGCGCTCGCGCTACGAGCTCCAGAAGAGGAGCTACGGGAGGGAGGTGCACCGGACGCAGATATACGTCCAGGACATGTACCAGTTCGTCCGCTCGAGGATGGGCGAGCCGCTCATCGTCTTCGAGCCCGAGGGCGAGCCGGTCTCGCGCATCGCCGACGAGCTGGCGGAGTTCGTAATCGAGCACGCGGTGAGGAGGGGCAGGGAGGTGAACCTGATGGTGGGGGCCCGCGAGGGGGTGCCCACCGGGATCTTCCGCTACGCCGACTTCGTCGTCGACGTGGCGCC
>JAPWTS010000126.1 GCA_028275925.1 Thermofilales archaeon | reverse complement strand
GGTTCGAGGACGGCAGCGAAGCAGCCTACAAAGTGTACCTGGGAGGCCTCGTGATCAGAGGCTACATAATCTCCAAAGCCGTGAGGGAGGGCAGGAAGCCCTGGCTCGAGCCCCCCTTCAAGCGGCCCGGCGAGGTAACCGAGCATTAGCCTCATCCCCCCGCCCTCGAAGGGGGTTTCGTGCTCTTCGAGGAGCTGGCGAAGCTCGCGAAGGCCCTCGAGGCGACGCCGCTGAGGAGCGAGAAGGTGGGCTTGCTCGCCGCAGCGCTCAGGAAGCTCGAACCGAGGGAGGCGGCGATCGTCGCCAGGCTGCTCACCGGCGAGATCTTCCCCGCGTACTCCGGCCTGGAGCTGGGGATCGGCTACAGCCTGTTGAGCGAGGCTTGGAGGAGCACGAGGGGCTTGGCCCCGCTCGAGCGGAGGAAGCTGACGGTGGAGGAGGTTTACGAGGCGCTCGTCAAAGCGGCTAAGGCGGCGGGCGAGGACTCGAGGAGGAGGAAGCTGCGCCTCCTCCAGTCCCTCTTCGTGGACATGAGCGGGGAGGAGGCGGAGCTGCTGGCCCGCTTCATAATGGGGGAGCCGAGGCTCGGGGCGAACGAGGGGCTGCTCCTCGAGGCGCTCGCGGAAGCGGTCGGCGCCGACCTTGAGAGCGTGAGGAGAGCGTACATGTTCGCGGGGGACATCGGCGACCTGGCGGAGCAGCTGCTGAGCGGGGTCAAGCCGGAGAGCGTGACGCTGCAGCTCTTCAGGCCGGTCAAGCCGATGCTGGCGGAGATGGCGAGGGACGTGAGGGAGGCGTTGAAGGAGTGCGGCGGGAGGGCGGCGCTCGAGTTCAAGTACGACGGCATCCGCCTCCAGATCCACAAGCGGGGGTGGGAGGTCCGCCTCTTCACGAGGAGGCTGACGGACGTGACGAGCAGCCTGCCCGAGGTGGTCGAGAAGGCTCGCGAGCTCATCCGGGCGGGTGAGGCGGTCGTCGACTGCGAGGCGGTGAGCTTCCGCGATGGGAAGCCGCTCCGCTTCCAGGACCTCGTGAGGAGGGTGAGGAGGAGGGAGGACGTAGAGAGGATGGCGAGGGAGATGCCGCTGGAGATCAAAGCGTTCGACATCCTGTACCTGGACGGGAGGGTGCTGGTCGGCGAGCCGTACGAGGCGAGGTGGAGGATCCTCCAGGAGGTCGCCGACCCATCGATCCTCATCGAAAGGACCGTCACCGGCGACGTGAAGGAGGCGGAGGAGTTCTACGAGCTCAGCTTGAGCAGGGGGAACGAGGGCGTGGTGGTGAAGAGGCTGGACTCCCCCTACACGCCCGGCGTGCGGGGCAGGTACTGGTTCAAGGTGAAGCCGGCGGAGACGCTCGACCTGGTGATCGTCGGCGCCGAGTGGGGGCACGGGAGGAGGAGCGGCTGGCTCAGCGACTACTACCTCGCGGCGCTCGACCCCTCAACCGGGGAGTTCCTCGTGGTCGGGAAGACGTTCAAGGGGTTGACGGACGCGGAGTTCGAGGAGATGACGAGGAAGCTGCTCGAGCTGAAAGTTAAGGACGAGGGGTGGCGGGTGTGGGTGAAGCCGGCGATCGTCGCGGAGGTAGCCTTCAGCGAGGTCCAGCGGAGCCCCAAGTACAGGTCCGGCTTCGCCCTCCGCTTCGCCCGCATAGTGAGGCTCAGGCCCGACAAGAGCCCCTGGGAGGCCGCGACGATCGAAGAGGTAAAGAGGATTTACGAGGAGCAGTTCCGGACGAAGGCGAAGGCCTCCGACTAGCCCGCCTGCTCGCCGCCGAGAGCCTTCCTCAGCTCCTCCCTCAGACGCTCCCTCGCCTTCCTCAGCTCCTCCAGCTTCGCCAGCGCCTCCTCGAACAGGGGCTTCGAAGCCTCGATGCCCTTGTGCGCGAAGAAGGCCACCGCCTCGCTCCTGCTCCTGAACACCCCGGCCTCGACGAGCGCGTCGATCACCTCCAAGTCCCTCTGGGGGAGCCTCACCGAGGAGACGACGTAGGAGGGGCCCGCGAACCCCTTCTCCAGCGCCTCCCTGAGCTTGCTCAAAGCGAGCTCCAAGCCCCTGGCGGTCTGCTGCAAGCTCGCCTCGACGATCCTGCTCAGGTCCTCGAGCTCGAAATCCCTCGCGCGAGCGCGCGAGAGCTCCCTCGCCACCTCCCTCAAGTCCTCGAGGAAGCCCTCGAGCGCGTCGCTCCACTTGTCGAAGAACTCGTCCACCTCCTCCTCCAGCTCGTCCACAACGTCCTCCTCGAGCTTCAGCCTGGCTTCCCTCAGCATAGCCCTCATCTCCAGCCTAGCGGCCAGGAGGCGCCTCCTCAGCGCGTGGAGCTGGTCCCTGATGGATTCGAGGGCTTGGGCGCCGGCCTCCCCAGCCTCCACCCTCTTCAGCTCCTCGTTCACGGCCCTAAACACCTTCGAAAACTCTTCCTCCAACTCTTTCAACCTGTTCCTAATATTTTCTGCCATCAGAGATGTAAGTTACCGCATGCTAATAAGCTTTGCGCGGCGCGAAAGGGATAAACGCAAGCGCTCGAAGCGGGCGAGATGCTCGCGGCCCTCCTCGAGAAGCCGGCCCCCGTCGAGGAGAGGCCCTTGAAGCTCGCCGACGTTCCAGAGCCGGAGCCGGGCCCGGGCGAGGTGCTGCTCGAGGTTAGGGCGTGCGGGGTCTGCAGGACGGACCTCCACATCGTTGAGGGGGAGCTGCCGCCCGCGAAGCTGCCCGTGATCCCCGGGCACCAGGTGGTCGGGGTCGTGAGGGAGGTCGGCGGGGGCGTCGAGGGCGTGGCGAGGGGCGAGCGCGTCGGCGTCCCCTGGCTCTACTGGAGCTGCGGCGCCTGCAGGTTCTGCAGGAGGGGGCTCGAGAACCTGTGCGAAAGGGCGCTCTTCACGGGCTACAGCGTGGACGGCGGCTACGCGGAGCTGATGGTTGCGAAGGCTGGGTTCGTCCATCCGATCCCGCCGAGCTTCAGCGACTTCGAAGCGGCTCCGCTGCTCTGCGGGGGAGCGATCGGGTACAGGGCGCTCCGCCTCACGGGGCTGCTGGAGTCGGGCGGTAGGCTGGGGCTGTTCGGCTTCGGCTCCTCAGCCCACATGGTGCTGCCCGTGGCCGTGAGGAGGGGTCTCGAAGTTTACGTGTTCACGGAGTCGGAGAGCAAGGTGGAGCTCGCGAAGGCGATGGGCGCCGCGTGGGCCGGGCCGACGAGGGCGGCACCCCCCGCGAAGCTCGACGCGGCGATCGTGTTCGCCCCCGCCGGCTGGGTCGCGGTCGAGGCGTTGAGGAAGCTGGAGAGGGGCGGGAGGCTCGTGCTCGCTGGCATCTACATGACCCCCATCGAGAGGCTGGAGTACGAGCTGCTCTGGCACGAGCGCGAGGTGAAGAGCGTGGCGAACGTCACGAGGCGGGACGTGCGCGAGTTCCTCGAGGAGGCGGCGAGAGCCGGCGTCAAGCCGTCCGTCAAAGTCTACAAGCTCGAGGACGCGAACGAGGCTCTGCTCGAGCTCAAGCACAGGCCCCCAGCCGGCTCCATAGTGCTCGCCCCCCGCTAGCCGG
>JAPWTS010000125.1 GCA_028275925.1 Thermofilales archaeon | reverse complement strand
TGGCGAAGCGGGTAAGGAAGAGGAGCGGCGCTCTCGAGGAGTTCGACCCGAAGAAGATATACGAGGCGTGCCTCGCGGCCGGCGCGCCCCCCGAGATAGCCCAGGAGATCGCGAGGGAGGTCGAGCAGAAGGCGTACGACGGCATGAGCACGGACGAGATCAGGCGCTACGTGCTCGCCAGATTGAAGGAGCTCGCGCCCCACGCTTACGAGGCGTGGACGTTCTACGATAGGGTCGCGAAGGGGCGGATCACCTTCGAGGACGGCAAGGTGGTCGTCGTGGAGAAGGGGCACCTCTACCTCGGCCGGACCGTGAAGGACGTGGGGCCGAAAGGCCTCTCGAGCGCCGAGGAGGTCGCCGGGATCCTGAAGGAGCTGGAGGAGGACTTGCAGTACGGCGTCTCCAAAGCCACGATCAACGCGAGGCTCTACGCGCTCTTCATGGGCATCCTCAAGTCGAGGAAGATGCCGGTAGAGGAGAAGAAGAAAGCGATCGAACTCGTAAACCAGTTCAGGGAGAAGCTGGGCTGGAAACCGTACGAAGTGAAGATGCCCCTGAGCTAGCACGCCCCCGGCGAGAGAATGAGCTTCAACTAGAGAGGTGGCAAAACAGAGCGTCTTCGCCCCTATGCTGCTTAAGGCAATTTGGTGATCGAAAACGCTTCAATCTCGTAGACGCGCTACACGGTAGCGCACTCGAACCTCACGGTCGTCGGGTCGAGCGCTTTGAAGCCCCTCAGCACGAGCCGGCAGCCGCACATCATCTCGCAGACGCGCAGGATCACGCCCGCGAGCGGGCACGCGACCGGCTCGAAGTTCTCCTCCCTAGTCAGTTTAAGGAACTCGGCCACCTTCAACCCCCTCATCTCGATGGTTACGCTGCTCCCCTCGCGGGAGAACACCATGTCGTCCGCCAGCCCCAGCTCCTCCACGAACAGCCTCTTCACGTCCTCCCACGACGGCTTCTCCGGCAGGTAGCCGTTGCGCTTCAGGTAGCTGAGCAGCTCCTCGCTCGCAGCCCTCGAGAGCACGAGGCCGCCCCTCCCGAGCACCTTGTAGGCAGCCTTGTTGACCGCGTACATGTACAGGTTCACGAACAGGGGCGTGGGCTTGCTCACGGGCTGGCGCGAGCCCCTCCCCTTAAAAATTCTTTAGTTAAAGGGGGGCGCGGGTATATTAGGGGGGTGCGCACCCCGCCCCCCGTGAAGGGGTCTATGCCCGCCAGGAAGGTGCTGGTCTTCACGCACTCGGCCGGCTTCAGGCACAGCTACATACCGACCGCGGTGGAGGTCATCACGAAGCTCGGCGAGCGCAGCGGGATGTTCGAGGCGTTCGCCACCGAGGAGCCCGCGGACCTCGACCCGGAGGGGTTGAGGGAGTACGCGGCGATCGTCTTCCTCACGACGGGCGAGCTGCCGCTCACCGACGAGCAGAGGCGCGCGCTGATCGATTACGTGAGGGGTGGGGGCGGCTTCGTGGGAGTCCACAACGCCGCGGACACCCTCTACAGCTTCAGGGAGTACGGCGAGATGCTGGGCGGCTACTTCCACTCCCACCCGTGGACCCAGGTTGTGAGGGTGATCGTGGAGGACCAGAGCCACCCGTCCACCCGCCACCTACCGCGCACCTTTGAGGTCCTGGAGGAGGTCTACACGTTCAGGGACTGGAGCAGGGCGCGGACCCACGTTCTGATCAGCTTGGACAACTCCTCCGTCGACTTGAGCAGGGGGACGCGCCCCGACAACGACTACGCGCTGGCGTGGTGCCACAGCTACGGCAGGGGCCGCGTGTTCTACACCGCCTTCGGGCACTTCACGTGGCTGTGGAGGCAGGACTGGTTCCAGAGGCACCTGCTCGGGGGCATCCTCTGGGCCGCGGGCTTAGCTTAGCGCGCAACTCTTTTTTACACGCTCGAAGCAGGTTCCGCGTGAGCGAGGCCAAGCCGGTTGTGGTGCCGGAGCCCGCGAAGCTCGAGTTCAGGGGTCGGTGGCTCGCCTTCGACGGCTTCTCGAACCTCGACCCGTTCATCGCCGAGGAGTTCGGCATCCCGAAGGGCAAGTGGGAGATCCGCAGGGTCGAGCGCGAGGGGACCGGCCTCGACGTGAGGGAGGGCTACGTCGAGGTGTGGGGAGACCCCAGGATCTACACGGCCACGCTGCTCCAGCTGGTGATCCAGGGTCGCCGCCGCGCGATCCCGGACGTCAAGGTCGAGGAGAGACTGCGCTTCGAGTTCCGCGGCTTCCACCTCGACGTGGCGAGGGGCGGCGTCGCGACGGTCGAGGAGCTGAAGAAGCTGCTCCGCTGGCTCTTCCTCCTCAAGTACAACTACCTCGCCATCTACGTGGAGGACCTCTTCCCCTGGGACCGCCACCCCGACATCGGGGCTAAGCGCGGCAGGTACACGAACGAGGAGTGGAGGGAGGTGGTGGAGTACGGCAAGAGGCTGGGGATCGAGGTCTTCCCCTCGCTCGAGCTGGCCGGCCACATGGAGAACATACTGACCCTGCCGAAGTACTGGAGGTACAGCGAGTGGCACAGGCCGGAGGAGGGCTGCCTCGACGTGGGCGACCCCGAGGCGAGGAGGTTCGCGGAGGAGCTGCTAGAGGAGGCGATCGCGAAGACCGAATCGAAGTACATCCACATCGGGGGCGACGAGACGTGGGCGATGGGGAGGGGGAAGAGCCTCGACAGGACGCTGAAGTTCGAGGGGCCGCGCCTCTACGCCGAGCACCACTCCAGGCTGATCCGGATAGTGAAGGAACGCGGGAAGGTCCCGCTGCTGTGGGGGGACATGATCGCCGGGATGTACCTGAGGGAGACGGAAAGGGAGCTGTGGAAGCCGGTCCTCGAGAACCCCGTGTGGAGGGAGGCGGTGATCGCGAACTGGGACTACGCGCCCAGCCCCGTCGAGCACTTCAGGAAGAAGATCCGGCTATTCAAGGAGAGGGGTTACGAGCAGGTCGCGTGCCCAGCCCTGTGGAACTGGAACAAGTACTACCCCGACTTCGACACCGCCCTGGCGAACTTGAAGAACTTCCTGCAGGCGGCGCGCGAGGAGGGCGTTAAGGGGTTCATGGTGACAGCTTGGGGCGACGACGGGGAGGAGTGCCTCTACTCGTTCCTCTACCCGCTCATCCTCGCGGCGATGGAGTTCGCGGAGGGCAGCGGGGAGTGGGAGGAGAAGTGGCTGGCCCTCAGCGGCGAGCCGCGGGAGGTGCTGGAGGTCAGGAAGGCTTTCGGCAAGGGCGAGGTCGCGAACTACATCAAGAGGGTCCTCTTCTCGCCGACTGAGGAGGTGAGGAACCTACCGGTCTTCGACGCGTGGAGGAGGGCGCTCGAGCTCGCCGAGAGGGTGGAGCTCCCGCCGGACCTCGCTTTCATCAAGCGGTGCCTAGAGGTGGGGCTGAGGAAGGTGGAGGGTAAGGCCACCGCCGCCGACTTCCTCGGGCTCGCCAGCCTCTACGCCGACCTCTGGCTCAGGGAGCGCAAGCCGGCGAACCTCGCGAGGGTCTACGCGAGGTTCTACAGCGCCGCCGCGCTGCTGGAGCTCGAGAG
>JAPWTS010000124.1 GCA_028275925.1 Thermofilales archaeon | reverse complement strand
CAGCCGAACCCCCTCCGAGAACTCGACGCGCACGCCGTAGTAGAAGCCGGACACCGCCAGGTTGCGGACCGTGACGTTGCTCACGTGCGCGAGCGCGACGCCCGCGCTGCCCGGCAGCCTCGACCCGACCAGTTCGAAGCCGCCCCCGTCGACCACCACGTTGCTCGCTTCCACGACGACACCCCTCCGGCTGCAGACGCTAGCCGTCAACCGGTAAACGCTCCCAACGCGCTCAACCGGCGCGTCGGGCGGCTCCACGCTCCCGTCCCTCCCGATCACGATCCTCTCCACCTGAACGCACTCAGCCCAAACCAGCTGGGCCAGGAAGGCTAGGAGCAGCGCCAGCCAGACGAGCTTAACCACGAGCTTGGGGAGAGAGCGGGCATATAAGCCCTGGGGCGCCCCCGAGGCCCCTCCAGCGAGCCGCATTCGAGGCAGCCCAACAGCAGGGAACCGGGCGCGGCGCTCCCGCGGATTCCCGCTGAAGCGGGAGTGCCCGAGGCGCTAAACCCCCGTCAAGAGCTGCGAAAGCGCGGCCGCTAGAAGCGGGGTTAGGAGGACCAGCTGCTGCAGCGCGAGCCTCCGCCTACCTTCCCCGCTCAGGTAGCGCCAAGCGTAGAGGACCTTGTTCACCACGGCCGCGGCGGTTGACAGCAGGATGGCGGTAGCGGCGGCGCTCCATGTCGCGTAGCCGCCCTTCGCGAGGTTGAGCACGCTGAAGATCACGGTCGACGAGGACACGAGGCCCCCGAGCACGGAGGCGGCTAGGAGGCCCGCGTCGCCGAGGGCGACGGCGGCGAGCGCGCTGAGGAAGAGGGTTAAGCCGAAGAGCGCTGTGGCTCTCGCAGCCAAGCCGAAGTCGATGGGCCGCGCGCTGAGACCCTCGACCCAGCCGCCCCCGGGCGGCTCGCGCCTCGAGGAAACCCTGTAGGCGAGGTACGCTAGCGCGATCGAGGCGCCGAGCGCGAGGAGCGCCGGCTTGAGCGCGGCCGGGTTGGAGCCGGGGGCTAGCGCGGCGAGCACCGCGAGGTTCCTGACGAGCATCGCTGCGTTAGCGAGCAGCGCGACGGACGCGGGGTCCGCCGCCCTGCAGAGCGCCGAGACCGCAGCCTCGCTGTTCGCCAACCCCCCGAAGAAGGCGGCGTAGCCGACCCCCTTCGGCCCCGCCAGCTTGAAGGCCAGGTAGCCGGCGAAGGAGAGGGCGAGGACCGTCACGAAGAAGGCGTAGAGCGAGCCGACGCTCACCGCGTGGAGGAAGGGGTCGGTCGCGTCGAAGGGCAGCAGGGGGCCGACGAGGAAGACGATGACGCCCAGCTCGAGCATGGGCAGGAGCTCCCGGTACGTGACGGCCTGCACGAGCCTCCTCACGCTCAGCTTCACCGCTAGCGCGAAGCCCGTCAGGAAGCAGAGCGCGACGCCCTCCAGCACCAAGCCGCTGCCGATCAGCAGGCCGCTCGCGTAAGCCAGCGCGAGCGCCAGCTGCGTCGTGACGCCAGCCCCCCTCTCCTCCCTCGCCCGCTCGTACGAGTAGATCGCGATCACCGAGACGGCCGAAAGGGCGAGCGGCACCGAAACCACGAGCTGAAGCTGGCCGCCGGCCGGCAGGTGGAGCGGCAGCGCCGTCGTGAGCGCGCCCAGCAGGCTGATGAAGCCCACGCTGCGGACCCCCGGCGCGCCCTCCCGCTTGGCCCTCTCCCTCTCCAAGCCGATGAGTGCGCCCGCAATGAAGCTTACAGCCATCTTCGCGAGGAGCTGGAGGTCAACGGGCTGAGCCGCGGCGCGCAGCGGGAGCATAGCCACATAGAACTTAATGCCATCTATAAAACTCTTTCTGCTCCATTGACTACTTAAATTATATTTGTCTATAAAGAGCTTTGCATCGTCGCCGGGCTCGCGGCGAAAAATTGCGAGGGAAAACCGGAGGACAGCCCTCCGACCGGCACTCATCCTAGAGCTCCCACTCAAGTTATCCCGCAGACCGCGCTCGCGCGGCAGGTAAGCGAGGCATCCGCTTCAATACCTTAATGGGGAGGATAACGTTCCCGCTTTTAAGATGCTCGAAGAGGTTTGCCAAAAACGTCTACTTTCGCGGATGTTAGAAAAGCCTGAGCGCGCTGAGCAGCACAAGGGACCTCACGCAGCAAGTTGAGGGGGCTCAAGAGCTCTAAAGCTCCTCCGGCAGCTCGCTTGGGTGAAGGTACGCTAACCCTCTGACGCCGGCGTAGCGCCTATCGAAGCTGACCAGCGTGGCTCCCGTGCTCAGGGCAACTGCGGCGTGCAGCGAGTCGAAGTAGGAGAGCCCGTACTCAGCTCTCAACGCCAGCGCTTTACTCAGGTGGCGGGGTTGTGGTTGAAGTATACCTACACTGTAGTAGGCCAGCAGGTTCTCCAGCGCCCAGTAGAAGTCTGGGAGAACAACGCGGAAGCGACTTGAGCTTATGAGGAGGTCTAGCTCGACCAGACTGTACGGGCTGAGTAGGAGGGGTCTAGCGCCCCGGAGAACTCTAAGCGCGGTACCGTGGTGCTTATCCGTGGGAGACGCGGCCGCGAGGATCGTGTCCGTCTCAATTAGGTACACGGTCACCCCTCGACGAGCTTCCTGAGCTCGGCTTCGGCGATCCTCCTCAGCTCGCCGATCTCCCTCTCAACGTCCTCCGTACCCTTCACGACGGCTTTCTCCAAAAGCTCGAGGGGGTCCTCGACGGGCTCGATGACTATGCGCCCCTCCTCCACCCTAGCCCTCACCAACCTCCCGATGCCGAGCTTCTCCCTCAAAGCCCTCGGGATGAGAATCCTCCCCTTCTCGTCAACTCTCAACAGCATCTCCACCATCCCACCGTGGGATTGAACGATGCCTTCCTTAATAAGATTTTCCACGCAGCTAGCGCGCAACCGTAGGTAGCGATCTTCCCCGCCGCGAACAGCCCCTTCGAGGCCGTGAACGCGATCCCTCGCGCTGTGAGAGGGAAGCGTTTATCCGCCGAATACCGCAACCTTATCTGATGGGTGAAACTCGCGTAAGATTCAGGGTCTACAACGGCGAGCGCTTCGTCGCGCTGGAGGGGATCGTGGACACGGGGGCGACCTTTACGAAGATCCCGAAGGCTGCAGCTTCCACGATAGGGCTTCAAGCCAAGTACAGAGCCGAGGTCATGCTGGGTGACGGGAGGATCGTGCTGAGGGATCTCGCGGTGGGCGAAGTCGAGGTAGAAGGCGTCAAGAGACCCCTCCCCGTGGCGATAGGCGAAGACGAAGAGACGCCCGTGATCGGGTACACCACGCTCGAGATTCTGGGCTTCAAAGTGAGCCCCGTAACCGGAAAGCTTGAGAGGAGGCCAGCCATAGAGCTGTAGCGCGCGCTCGGCCTACGCTGGGCGCGCTCCGACCCGCGATTCGTCAACACCTTTTCGCGCAGATGCCGCGCTTGGAAGGCAAGCTAGATCAAGGGGCTGCCGCGCTCCGGCCCTGTTCCGCGCTCAGTAGAGCGCGCCCCTCCTCTCGAAGAGGCTCAACCCGAGCTTGAAGATCAACGCCCCCGCGAGGGGCAGCACCACAGCGCCGGCGACGAGGGCGACGAGGTCCGGCC
>JAPWTS010000123.1 GCA_028275925.1 Thermofilales archaeon | reverse complement strand
GGCTTCGCGGGCACGATAGCGACGATCGTGGCGTCAGCCGCGACCCTAGGCTACTGGCTGGGCAGGAAGTTCGAGAAAATTGAAATGAGGTTTAAAGAAATCGATAAAAGATTCGAAAAATATGATAACAAATTCGATGAAATTGATAAGAAGTTCGAGAGACTGGAAAGAAGGATGGAGGAGGAGTTCGCGAGGATGAGGGAGGAGTTCACCGAGCTCGTGCGCGCGCTCCACACGCACTTGATCGAGTTCATGGCCCTTAAGGGCCTCTTCACGGCGGGGGAGAGGAGCTACCTGCTCAGCGAGGCGGAGAGGATCATCGCCGCTTACAGCCTGCACGCTAACCCGTTGAGCCCGGAGGAGGCGCAGTTCATCCTTGAGGTTTTGAAGGAGTTGAGGGAGAAGCCGGCGAAGGAGATCGACATCTCCAAGCTGGATAAGGCGCTGGAGATCGCCGACAAGTGGTTCAAGAGGGATAGGGTGTACGAGGCGGCGAAGCTCTGGATCAACCTCTACACCCTCCGCGCCATCACGCTTAAGGAGAGGGGCGAGCTCTAGCGCTAGGGGCGCTCGGCGAACCTCCTCACCTTCTCGGGGTGGTCGGTGATCAGGTAGTCGACCCCGAGCTCCGCCAGCTCGCGGGCTTTCGCGGGGTCGTTCACGGTCCACACGGCGACCTTGTAGCCGGCGGAGTGCAGCTCCTCCACCAGCTCCTCGTCCACGAAAGCGTGGTGTATCGAGAGGCCGTCGGCCGACGCGAGCTCCACCTCCTTGACGGGGTCGGCCGGCCTGTAGCTCACGTTCCCCAGCATGATCACCGCGTCCTCGCAGCCCTCCCTCGCGAAGCGCAGCGTGTTGTGGAACCCGCTGCTCACCACCACCGGCTTCGCGCCGTAGGCGCGGGCGAGCGCCGCCGCCTCTTTCTCGATGCCCTTCGCCTTCAGGTCCAGCCACACACCCGCCCTCCCGCCAGCGAGCCTCAGGTGCTCCTCGAGCCTCGAGGGCTTCAGGAGCGGGTCCCTACCCTCCAGCAGCAGGTAGCCGAGGGCCATGACGAACCCCCTCAGGCCGCGGGAGCCCACGTCCGCCCCGTGCTTCACCAGTAGGGCGCCCCCCTCAAGGGTCACGTCGAACTCGACCATCTCCACGCCCTCCCTCAGGTACTTCAGGAGCAGGCTCCTCCTGTTCACCTTGTGGGCGACCACGACCGTCCTCGGCACGCCGCGCGCCGCCAGCCTGGCGAGTTAAGCGTTACCCTCGCCTTCCCAACCGGCGGGACCTGCCGCAAGCGTACGCCCCCTCCTTGAAGTGTGCCGAGCAGCGGGAGCGCGCTGGGCAGCTTCATACTTTTTACTGTATGTTATGCTTGTGGAGAGGGTTTTCGTTTACATTTGCAGGAGCGCTGAACCTTACGACGAGTACAACCCGTTTAAGCGCGCGCCGATCCGCAGGGGGATCGACCAGGGGAGATATACATGGACATATGGCACTAAGTTTTTGACTGGACCAACCGGATAATGGCGGAGAGGGGCTTCTTCTACGATCCTCCTAGGGAGAGGGAGGGCGAAGCAAGGTACATCGCCTGGGTCGAAGAAGCGAGCACGCTTTGAGCGCGGTAGCGAAAGTCGCGTGCCGCTTGGTTCGAACAAAAAAATATAGGGCTAGAAAGAAGCGAAATCGAGGATGGCGGCGGTAGAGCTCGATAACGTGACGAAGGTTTTCGTGGCGCGGGCGCGGAAGGGGATGCGCTTCGACATGGCTGATTACCCCTCGGGCTTCGTGACCGCCCTGCTGTACCGGCTGTACGGGCGCACGCTCCAGCACGCGGCCCTGAAGGGCGTGAGCTTGAGGGTGGAGAGGGGCGAGTTCTTCGGCTTGCTGGGGCCGAACGGGAGCGGGAAGACGACGCTGCTGAGGATCGTGGCCGGCTTGACGCCTCCCACCTCCGGCTCGGTCAGGATCTTCGGGAGGGACGTCAGGGGGCTGAGGGTCCACGAGTACGTCACCTACGTGCCGGGCGCGCTGGCGGGCGGCGCTTGGGTGTCGATGGCCCTGTCGGCGTACGAGAACCTGGTGGCTAGGGCGAGGCTGCTGGGCGTGCCCGAGCGGAGGGTGAGGGAGGTGCTCGACCTGATGGGTTTGAGCGAGCACGCGCACAAGCCGGTTGGCACCTTCTCCTCGGGGATGGTGGCTAGGCTGGAGGTGGCGGCCGCCCTGCTCAAGGACGCGCCCATCGTCCTCCTCGACGAGCCCACGGCGGGCTTCTCGCCGGAGGTGGAGCTGGCCTTCCACGAGCACTTGCGCGAGGTGGCGAGGGCGGAGGGCAAGACGCTCATCTACGCGACCCACCACCTGCACTTCGCCGAGCGCTTCTTCGACAGGGTCGCCGTGATGAAGGAGGGCAGGGTGGTGGCCGTGGGGAGCCCGAGCGAGCTGAAGGCGAAGCTGGGCCCGAGCTCCACCGTGTCCGCGAAGGTGCTGCCGAGGGGGCCGGTCGAGGGGCTCGCCGAGCGCTTGAGGGCGGAGCTGGAGGGGGTGGAGGGCGTCGCGGTCCGGCAGCTCGACGAGCACTTCTGGGAGGTGAGGGTCGTCTGCCGCGACGCGGAGGAGGCGATCACGCGCCTCGTGCCCGCCCTGGTGAGGGCGAACGTGCTCGTGCGGAGGATCGACGTGAGGGAGCCCACGCTGGAGGACCTCTACCTCAGCTTGATCTACGGTGAGGCGCATGAAGCCGCTTGAGTGGCTGAAGGCGGAGTGGAGGGCTTTCAAAGCCGTGGCGCGGTGGACCTTCTCGCGCACCCTGTACCGCGACTGGTACCTGGCTTCGCTGCCCTTCGAGGTTGCGAACCTGCTGCTGGGGCTCGCCACCTGGTACTACTACGGGGTCGCGCTCGGGAGGGGGCAAGCGCCCTGGCTGGGCGGCTACGGCAGCTTCGCCGCCTACCTCCTCGTGGGCGTGGCCGCTAACTCGCTCCTCAGCTACGCGCTGGCCTCCTTCGTGAGAGCGACGACGGCCGCCTTCGTCTGGACGATGCAATCGGGCGCGGCCCGCTTGAGCTTAGTTGACTACTTCGCGATGGCCGGCATCCCGCTGCGCCGCTGGCTCGTGGCGAAGGTGCTCCTCGACATGCTGGAGCCCCTCCTCTACGCCCTAGCTTACGTCGCCGGCGGCGCGCTCCTCCTGGGCATCGACCTGCCGGCGAACGCGAACGTCGCGGGGGCTTTGGCGGCGCTGGCTTTGGGCGTGGCGGCTCTCATGGGGGTCAGCATGATCGGCGCCGGCTTCCTCCTAGCCGTCAGGATCCCGTACAGCAGGGACCCGATCACCTGGCTCGTCGGGCTGCTCGCAGGTATTGCTGCCGGCGTCTACTTCCCGCCGGAGGTGCTGCCGGAGCCGCTCAGGACCGCTTCGCGCTTCCTCCCGCAAACCTACACGCTGAGGGCGATGAGGGCGTGCCTGCTGGCGGGCAAGGGCCTCGGCGAGCTGGGGCCGGACCTCGTCGCCCTCGTCGCCGGCGCTGTGGTGCTGCCCCTCGCGGGGGCGTTGATCTTCAAGCTCGGGTTGAGCCTCTTCGAGAGGAGGGGCGCGCTCTACTGAGCGCGGAACAGGGCCGG
>JAPWTS010000121.1 GCA_028275925.1 Thermofilales archaeon | reverse complement strand
AAAACGTCGAGATTTTGCCTGTGTCTAGAGAGGATTGCGAGGAAGCGCTTTACATCGCTCAAAGGTTTTCGGTCAGCTTAAACGACGCTATCGCGTACGTGAAAATGCTCGAGAGAAGCGCGAGCGAAGTTTACGCGTTCGATAAACACTTCACTAACCTGCCGGGCGCGAGGGTTTTACCGGTTCTGGAGTGACCGGCAGGCCTGCCCGTGCCAACACCTTCATAGAGTACGTACCTCTTTTACAAGATCTATAGAAATATATTGTCTTATAGCTACCTTATGGAAATCTTTAGAGTTAGAGAAATTGGTATAGAAGAGCTTAAAGAGAGCTGGTTCAAGGGGTTTCCGATGAGAACGATCGGAAGCAAGCGGATCAGGTTGCTGCTCCTAGCTGCACTCGCGGCCGCGTTGGCTACGGCAGGTGCCGTGGTGTGGTGGCAGCAGCAACAGAAAGTGGACATCTCTAATGTGGTCATGAACGCCGGGGGAGCGACCTTCCCTGCCCCGCAAGTTATCGCGTGGGTTGAACAGTTTAGGAAGGAGCGGGGGACCGTGATAAACTACAGGGCTATCGGCAGCGGAGCTGGGCAAGCACAGTTTTTCGATGGAACGTTGGATTTCGCGTGCAGCGATCCACCCCTTAAAACGTCCGATTGGGAAAAGTACAGGGGGAAGGTCCTTCAAATCCCCTGGCTCATGGGGGCCGTCGTCATCACGTACAACATCCCTGAAATCGGGAACCACAGCCTCAAGCTGACGCCCGAAATCGTGGCGCGGATCTACAAGGGCGAGATCGCGTACTGGGACGACCCTTCGATCAAGAGCTTGAACCCGGAAATCGCCGATAAGCTGCCCCACAAGGAGATAATAGCCGTGTACAGGAGCGACTCCTCGGGAACCACGGAGGTCTTCACAACCTTCCTGAACAAGGCAGCACCGGACATTTGGCCGAAGCAGCTCGTGGGCAAAGTGGTCGACTGGCCTGCCGCTAAGCTGGGCAGGGCAGTAGGCGGCCCAGGGAACGCGGGCGTCATGCAGGCGGTGAGAGCCAACCCGTACTCCATAGGCTACGTGGAGTGGAACTACGCCATAGAGCAGAAAACACCGATGGCTGCGATACGCAACGCGGCCGGCAAGTTCGTCCTACCCTCCAACGAGGGGATAGCGGCAGCTGCCGCCGGCGCCAAGCTGCCCTCCTCCCCCCTAGACAACTTCGACGGCGTAACCGCTGCAGTGGTCTACGCACCGGGCGAAAACGCGTACCCGATATCCTCCTTCACCTTCATCATACTGTGGAGCAGCTACGAAGACAAGCTTAAGGCGATCGCGCTGAGCGAGTTTCTCACTTGGGTGGCCAACGAGGGCTACCGCAACGTGGTGCCGGGGTACGCTGCGCCGCCTGAGAACGTCAGACAGCTCCTACTGGAAGCAGCGAGGATCTTGAAGGGGGGTTGAGCGCACCGGTGGGGGAAATGCTTTCCGAGAAAGATAAAATTTTTTACTTTTCCCTTCTACCTCCCGCGTTAACCACGTTGGGGTTGCTAGCGTTGATCGTATCGACGATAGGCGCAAAGGCGGCGCTCGTTCTCCCCCAAGCCTTAGCAATCCTCGCCGCTAACGTCTGGGATCCGGAGAACGAGCGCTACGGGCTTCTAGCACCGGTGCTCGGCACGCTGGTAGTCGCCTCGATCGCGGGCGCGGTTTCGCTCGTCCTGGGGCTGCCGCTCACGCTGGCTGTTGCCGAGCTCCTGCGCGGGAGGCTTGGATCGGTGCTCCAAACCCTCCTCGAGATGGCGAGCGCTTTCCCGACTGTAGTGATCGGCCTGTGGTCAGCGCGCTACCTGGCGCCCTTCCTCTCGGAGAACGTCATGAAGCCGCTGTACTCTAGCTTCGGCTTCATCCCCACGTTCTCGTGCAGACCTCTCGGCGGCTACTCCCTGCTGACGGCTGGCCTAGCGATCGGCTTCTCCGTGGTGCCTTACACCGCTTCGATCATGATCGAATCCTACAGGCTGATTCCTTCGACCTACAGGGAGGCGTGCTACGGCATAGGGGCTACGCGCTACGAGACGGCTAGGATCCACGTCTCGCTAGCTAGACCCGCGATCGCTGGGTCGGTCCTGCTGGGTGTCGCCAGGGCTATGGGAGAGACGACGATAGCCGCCATGACCGTCGGCAACGCGATGAACATCAGCGCGTGCCTTTTCGAACCCTCCTACACGGTACCCGCTTTGATAGCCGCGCAGTTCGGGAACGCGAACCTCTACCGGTACGCGGAACCCGTGCTCTACCTGGCTGCGCTCGTCGTCCTCGCTCTCGCGCTGGCCCTTAGCGCGGTCGGGTTTAAGCTCGTCAGCGGGTGGCGGGTGAGGATCGTTGGCTAGCTGGGCCGTGCGGAGGCTCGAGGATAGGCTCTTCGTCGCGGCGGTGGTTCTCGGCTCGGCGCTCGCGCTGGCTCCGCTAGCCCACGCCCTAGCAGTAACTCTATACAATGGATTGTCGACTATGGCGAGTGCCGGCTTAGGCTTCTTCGTGAACCCTCCGCCGACCCCCTACTCGGCCTCGCTGGGGGGCGTGGCTCCAGCCTTGGTCGGCTCGCTCCTCCTGCTCGCGCTGGCGCTACCGCCTTCGGCCTTGCTGGGGCTGCTGCTGGCGGTCTTCACCAACGAGTTCCCCGGCTCGCGCGCTGCAGCCCTCGTCGAAGTTGGCGCGAGGGCGTTCGCCAGCGTCCCGACGGTGATACTCTCCATGGTTGCCTACTCGCTCATCGTCGTGCCGACGAGGAGGTACTCGGCTTTGGCTGGCGCGTTCGCCCTGACAGCGGCCTCTCTACCCTACTCCTACACGGCCTTCAGCTCGGCCCTACGCATGGTCCCCGAGATGTACAGAGAAGCCGCCTACTCGATAGGGATGAGCAGGTGGGCGACCGTCTGGGAGGTTATAGTGCCTATCGCTCGGCGCGGCATAGCGTCGGGCGTCTTGATGACGCTGGCGAGGACACTCGGCGAGACCGCCGCGCTGCTGTTCGCCGTTGGAGCGCTAAGGTACGTCGTGCCGCTCAACCCGCTCGGCCCCGTCGACGCCCTCCCCCTGCTGATCTTCGACTACGCTCTCTCGCCGTACAAGCTCTTCCACGAGGTAGCGTGGGGGGCTGCCGCCCTCCTCCTCATTGTCAGCCTCGTGCTGTTCGCTCTATCTAAAGCGGTGGTCAAGGGGGTGAGACTGTGAGGTACGCGGTGGAGATCGAGAGGCTGAACGTCTACATCAACGGCTTCCACGTGCTCAAGGACGTGGACCTGCGCGTGCCTCAGGGCTCGATCTTCGCGGTGATGGGGCCGAGCGGGTCGGGCAAGACGACGCTGCTCAAGGTGATCAACAGGCTGATCGACCTCGTTCCGGGAGCGCGCGTGGAGGGGAGCGTGCGCGTGCTGGGAGTTGACGCCCTGCGGGCGGACCCCTACGAGCTGAGGAAGAAGGTGGGGATGGTGTTCCAGGTCCCAAACCCGTTCCCGCACATGACGATATACGAGAACGTCGCCGTCGCGGCGAAGCTCAACGGCGTTGTGAGGAGCAGGAGGGAGCTCGACGAGGTGGTGAAGTGGGCGCTGGAGACGGCGATGCTGTGGGAGGAGGTTAAGCACAGGTTGGACAGGTACCCTAGCGAGCTGAG
>JAPWTS010000120.1 GCA_028275925.1 Thermofilales archaeon | reverse complement strand
GTGATGTTTTCACACTAAGGGGGCTGGTGCGAGTGAAAGCGACCAGCTTCGCGCCAACGCCCAACGGGGTCGCCGATCGGAGGGGGAGGAGGGGGAAGCGAGAACTATAGCCCCGCTTAAAGGGGCGGGGTAACGGAGCGGCGCAGTAAGCGCTAACGTTTTTTGCGGGGGTTTTCCCAGGAAAGCTTGGCGATGAAGCTCGAGCTGGAGCTGGAGGACGGGAGAGTCGGCGGCATCGCCAACCAAACCCTCACGCCGGACGTAGCGGCGATGCTAGGCAGCGCGCTCGGTACCCTCCTAGGAGAGGGGGCCATCGTCGTCACAGCGCGTGACAACTACCCGCCCTCCCGGATGCTGAAGAGGGCCTTCTCCGCCGGCCTCATGTCCGCGGGCGTGACGGTCATCGACTTCCACGCCGCGACGACCCCCGAGCTCGTCTTCGCGATAAAGCGCCTGGGGGCGAAGGCGGGGATCCAGTTCACAGTGTCCCCCCTCGAGCGCAACGGCGTGTCCATCAAGATCTTCGACGCCCAGGGGGTCCCCTACTCGCTGGAGCGCGTGGAGGACGTGGTCGAGAGGGCGGGGACCGGCAGGGTGGTTCGCAGCCTCCCGACCTCGATAGGGTGGGTGACCTACGCGGAGTACATCCACGACATATACACGGCCGCCGCCGTCAACTACGTCGACGTCCACGCGATCGCGGCGAGGCGCTTCAGGGTGGTGTGCGACGCGAACTTCGGATCCTCCTCCGAGATCCTCCCCAACCTGCTCGCGGAGGTCGGGGTCGAAGGGGTGCTGCTGAACGCGCACAGGCCCCCGCTCCGCGGCTCGATATCGCACATGCCCAGCCCACGCTCCCTCTCGACCGTGCGCGAGATGGTGAAGGCTTCGGGCGCGACCCTCGGGGCGGCCCTGTGCGCCGACGCCACGCGGGCGCTGCTCTTCGACGAGAACGGGCAACCCCTGCTGAGCGAGGAGGTGCTCGGCATCCTGCTGCTCGGCGTGCCGGCTGGCACGAGGGTCGTCACCTCGGAAGCCATGATGAGCGTCGTCGACAAGGTCGCCGAGAAGGTGGGGGCGAAGCTCGTGAGGGTGCGCGGCAGCGCGTACGACCTCACGAGAACGGCTAGGCGCACGGGCTCCCACATCGTCGCCACCTGCGGGCACGAGGTCGCGTTCATGGACTTCTCGGCCTCCCCAGACGGAGTGCTCACCCTCCTGAAGGTGGTCGAGCTGATGGCGAAGCGCGGCGAACCCCTCTCGAGCCTGCGCAGCGAGCTGCCGGAGCTGCAGCTAGAGCGCGCCTCGGTGCGGCTCGACGGCGTGGACTACCTCAAGGTGCTGAGCGAGCTGAAGCTGCGCAAGGGCGCCGACGCGGTGTTGACGCTCACCGGCCTGAGGGTCAGGGTCGGCGCCCTCTGGGTCGACGTCGAGGTGCTGCCGCACGGCATCGAGCTCGTCGCTGAGGCGACCGAGGGCGTCGACGAGGCTTTGCGGGAGCTCGCCGAAAGCGTCAGGGGGATAGTCAGGGAGCAGAGGGGGGCTTAGCGCCGGGGGCTCGCGTGCTCAGCCTCGGCGTGGACCTAGCGGGCAGCGAGCGGAGGCCCACGGGCCTCTGCCTGCTGGACCGCGAGCTGAACGCGCGGGTCTGGGTGGTGTACACGGACTCGGAGATCTTGGAGGCCGCGCGGGCGACCCGGCCCGACGTGGTGGCGGTAGACGCCCCCCTCTCGCTCCCGCGGGGCCGCAGGAGCCTCGAGGACGCTGGTGGCCCCCATTTGAGGGAGTGCGATAGGGCGCTGCTGGAGCTCGGGATCCGCTTCTTCCCGGTGACGCTGGGGCCCATGCGGCTCCTCACGGCGAGGGGGATGAGGCTGAAGGGGCTGCTCGAGGCGGAGGGCTTCAAGGTGATCGAGGTGTACCCGGGCGGCGCCCAGGACCTGCTGGGCATACCGAGGAAGACGCGGGGCCTCGAGCTCCTGAGGGAGGGGCTCGAGCGCTTGGGCGTGAAGGGTCTGCGGCCGGGGATGAGCGGCGACGAGCTCGACGCGGTGACGGCCGCTTACGTCGGCCTGCTCTACCTGCGCGGCGAGGCCGTCGCGCTCGGCGGCGGTGACGGCGCGATCGTCATGCCCCGCCCGCCGCCCGGCTTCACTCGAAGAGGTCGCGGATCGAGCCCAGGACGAAGTCGGGCTTCACGCGAGCCCTCTCGAGGTCGCTGGGCTTCGCGGCGCCGGTGAGCACGAGAGCTGCCGCGAGACCCGCCCGCTTCGCGCCTTCAACGTCCGTGTCGAGCCTGTCCCCCACCGCCAGCGCCTCCCCCGGCCGGATCCCGTGCTCCCTCAGCGCCAGCTCGTACATGAACGCGTTCGGCTTCCCGACGACCGCGTCGGCCCGCCTCCCGGCCGCCGCCTCGAGGGCGGCGAGGATCGCGCCCGCCCCCGGCGCCAGCCCCCGCTCCGTCGGCAGCGTGGGGTCGCCGTTCGTCGCGACCAGCAGCGCGCCCCTGCTCAGGCACCTGAGCGCTCCCTCGAGCTTGCTGTAGGTCAACCCCCTGTCGAGGCCCACCACCACGCACTCCGCCTCCTCCGGGCCGGCGAGCTCGAGGCCCGCCAGCTTGAGCTCCTCGACCAACCCCTCCTCCCCCACCACGTAGACCCTCCTCACCCTGCCCCTCAGCCAGACCGCCGCGGCGTAAGCGCTGCAATACACCTCACCCGGCTCCGCGTCGAAGCCCAGCCTCCTCAGCTTGGCGAGGTAGCCCCTCCGCGAGAGCGTCGCGTTGTTCGTGAAGAAGAGCACCTTCTTCCCGCTCGCCTTCAGCGCGCGAACCGCCTCGGGCGCCCCGGGGATCGGCTCCTCGCCGCGCCAGAGGACGCCGTCGCAGTCGAGCAAGAAAGCTGAGAAGCGCGCGAACTCGGGCTTCAGGCGCATCGCGCTCAGCGCTTGAACGCCCTAGCGCCCAGGTAGACCGCCTCGCCGGCCAGGTACTCCTCGATCCTCAGCAGCTCGTTGTACTTCGCGGTCCTCTCGCCGCGCGCGGGAGCTCCCGTCTTGATCTGGCCGCAGTTCAGCGCGACGGCGAGGTGGGCGATGGTGGTGTCCTCCGTCTCGCCGCTGCGGTGGGAGACGATGACGCTCCACCCGCTCCCCATCGCCATGAACGCTGCCTCGATCGCTTCGGTGAGAGTGCCGATCTGGTTCACCTTCAGCAGCAGCGCGCTGGCTGCGCCCAGCTCGATGCCCTTCGCGAGCCTCTTCACGTTCGTGACGAAGATGTCGTCGCCCACCACCTGCACCCTCCTAGCCCTCAGCTTCTCCGTGACCGTCCTGAAGCCCTCGAAGTCCTCCTCCTCGAGCGGGTCCTCAACCGACACGATCGGGTACTCGCTCACGAGCTCGAGGTAGTAGTCGATCAGCTCATCCCTCGCCAGCTCCCTCCCGTCGATCCGGTAGCGGCCCCCGCTGTGGAAGTTGCTCGCCGCCGCGTCGATCGCGAGCGCGACGTCGCTCCCCGGCTCGTAGCCCGCCCTCTTGATGGCTTCGACCAGCGCGTTGAGGGCTTCCCGGCTCTCCCTCATCGGCGGAGCGAACCCTCCCTCGTCCCCCACGTTCACGGCCGACTTCCCGTACCTGCTGAGGAGCACCTCCCGCAGGCTGTAGTAGACCTCGCAGGCGACGCGCAGGGC
>JAPWTS010000118.1 GCA_028275925.1 Thermofilales archaeon | reverse complement strand
CGCCATCGCCCTCTCGCTGTGCGCCTACTACGCGGCCAACGAGAAGCTCTTCGAGAGGTTTGTGGAGGCGAGGCGCAGCGGCCGGTCTACTATGTAGCGCGCTACGTCGGCACTTTGTCCTCGGGGGGCGGCGTCCAGTTCTTCGTCAGCTGGGCGAGCCTCCTGAGGGTCCCCGCGGGCAGGCCCTTCCTGCTGATCAGCTGGTTGAGGATCGAGAGGAGCTCGTCGTACGTCTTCCTGTCCACGGGGAAGGGCACGCCGTCCTTCCCTCCCACCGCGTAGGCGAACTTGAAGGGGTCGGGCGGGTGGGTGACGGGGTCCCTCCACGAGGGCGGAGTCTCGTAAACGAGCTCGGCCACCAGGGCTAGGGCCCTGATCGTGGCGGGCCCCACGCCCCTCACCCCCAGCAGCTCCTCGTAGCTGCGGACGCCCAGCTCGCGGGCCAGCTCGAGCGCCTCCCTGTTCACGGAGAGGCCTCCGAGCCTCCTGTACCTCGCCACCGCCTCCCTGGCCCTGCCCGGCGGGTAGGGCGAGTAGCCGACGAGCTGCGCGTAGCCCTCGGCGGCCGCGAGCGCCTGCTTGAGCTGCGCCTCCACCCTCCTCGCGCCCTCCGCCGCCAGGTCGGCGAGGAGCTTCCTGTGCTCGCCGAGGCCGCGGTCCACCGTGTTGAGCGCGAGCCCCGGCACCCCGCTCACGCCGGAGTGGGGGAGCTCGACGAAGCTGCGCACCGACTCGGAGAACCAGTGGTAGCGGCGGGCCAGCTTCAGCGAGGGGTTCATGCCCTGCTGGACGACCGCCCACCTGCCCTCGGCGTCGAGGAAGAAGGCGTGGTGGTAGAGCTGGTAGCCGGCCTGCAGCGCGGCGCTGTCCACCTTCGCGACGAGCGCCGAGACCCTCGCCAGCTCCTCCCCGTCCAGCCCGAGCCTCGCGGCTATGCCCCTCAGCTCCTCCGGCGTCCTCAAGCTCGCGTCCCCCTTGCCCCCAGCCGCGTACACCCCCAGGTCGAGCTCCGAGAGGGCGCGCTTCAGCACGGCCGTCGTGACCGTCGTGGAGCCGGAGGAGTCCCAGTCCATCCCGATCA
The DNA here is from genome assembly GCA_028275925.1 of Thermofilales archaeon. Taxonomy (GTDB): domain Archaea; phylum Thermoproteota; class Thermoprotei; order Thermofilales; family Thermofilaceae; genus JANXEW01. Next base: position 2,613 of record JAPWTS010000118.1, on the reverse strand, counting down.
GGTTGCTCAGCGCCTGGAACCAGACGGGGTCGGCGACCCTCTCGAGGAAGCCCCTCGTCCCGTACTCGTCGACGACGAGCTTGACCACTACCTTCCCCAGCTCCATCATCCGGGCGAGGAGCCAGCGGGGCACCTCGCCCGTGTGCAGCGGAAGCTCCGCGAACCCCCTCCTCATTCTCGCCATGAACTACGGACTACTTAAATAAAAGTTACACTCACCGTGCAGGCACGTGAAAGCCCACGCTACAAAGCACCCTAAAGCCCTGCTGCGGTTACCCTCGTGCAAGTATGCGCTTGAGCCACACCGCAGCGGAGAGCACGAAAGCGGAAGCGAGGTAGGCGAGCGCAGGAGAGGGCAGGAGGGCGGAGGGGAGGGCATGGACCGCGATGGAGTCCGGGACAAAGCGGTAAATGCGGTGCAGCATCGTGTGGCAGCCCCAGTACTCGGGATCGGTTTTTGCGCCCAAGCTTCAGCTGTGACCGATACAAATGTGCGCCGAGTAACCAAATATTAGGGCGTGAAACAGCGCGTTAGGGCTACTGCGTGCAGGATCTTAGCTTTTGAAGACTTAAGATCTATGTTTCCCAGGAGGGCTGAAATTTTGACCGAAGGGTTTGCATGAAAACTGCAATATAACAATGCTCTCTAATCCGCTTGTGAGTACGTTTCTTTCAACGCTTTAGTGGGTTTTCGACAGCGAGCCCGTACTCAGGTGCTACTTTGGAAATGTGGCGATCGTTCGACACAACAATGGGCAGCCTCGCTTCGAGTGCCGTGGCTATCAGTATGCCATCGCCTAAGGGGATGTTCCTACTTTGAGCGATTTCGATTCCGCGGATTGAAGCAGGAACTATGGAAAGGTTTTCTACCACTAACGAGAGCTTGCGCAAGAGGAGCTTGCGAGGCCTAACGCGGTAGTACAAGTATAAGGACATTGTACGTTTCGAGTACAGTCACAGGGTTCACCGCCAGCTCGATCTCGCCTGCGAGCCCTCGTTTAACGTACTGCCAGGCAGCATCGTGAAACGGGCTTTCGTCGTAGAGGGCATAGCTGAGGATGTCCGCGTCGAGCAGCCTCAAGCTTTCATACCGCCGTACCGGTGCTTAGCTTCAGAAGCATCTCCGCTCTTCCTTCGAGGATCCCCAGCCAGCTTAATGCCCTCTATCTCCTTTATCACGTCCCCCCTATCAGCGATCCGAAGAACCACAGTGTTGGGGTCCACTAGCTCTACCTTGAACACTCTACCTCTTAGGCGTCTCCTGATCTCCTCTGGGAGAGTTATCCTGCCGCGCTCGTCCATCTCGACTAGGCGCATGCCTCACCCGTAATACGCACTCATCTCCGATTATTATCCCCTTCGTTTGCGCATTGAAGTACCAGAAAAACCGCTGCTCGCTGAACGAAACGCTAGCGGGATCCGCTGGAGGCGAGCGCCCTCAGGAGCTCCACTGGGGGGACTAGGTCCTTCGGCACCCTAACCCTCACCGTCTTGCGGGGGTCCACCAGCTGGCTTACCTCGACGTCGGTGGCGAGGCTCGCCAGCATGTAGGCGTCGTGCCAGTCCAGGCCGAGCGCCTTGCTCAGGGCGCCGACGACCTCCTCGACCGCCGTCTTCACAGCCCGCTCCAGCCCCTCCTCGGACACGAGCACGTAGCACGAGTCGCCGAGCTCGACGACAGGCCACCTCGGGGCCAGCCCCTTCACCACACCGACTCTGGCGAGCACCCTGCCGGGCGCCTCACACGCCGCGACGCAGACCTCGCCGTCACCCATCACCGCGTGGAGGTCGCCGACGCCGAGCAGCGCCCCCTCGAACTCAACAGGCAGGTACACCGTCGCGCCCTCCGTGATCAGCCTCGTGTCCAGGTTCCCCCCGTGCCTGCCTGGGGTCCCTGTCGGCGGCTTCTCGCTGGAGGCGACGCCGATCACACCGATCATCTTGCGAGCCTTCAGCTTAAAGCCCAGGAACTCGACACTATCTCCAACGATCCGGCAGATTCTCGTCCTAGCCTCGCGGGCCCTGTGGGGCAGCGCCCCTTCACCCGGGATCGTGACTATGACCCCCTGATTAGCCAGCTCTATGCTGAGTATCCTGACAGCGAGCGCGTCTCCAGGTTCAGCACCATCCACGTATACAGGTCCTGTTGCAGGGTTGACCCTGCCCCAGTCTATGCTCTCGAGAGCTTGGCGCTCGTCCGTGACCTGCCCGCCGAGAGCGTCGAGGCATTCGAACTCCACCAGGTCCCCCGGTGCAGCCTTAGCTGCCGGGGGTGTACCAGGGTCGAAGCTGTAGAACACGTGTTCCTTGGATACTCTGACAAGCCGCCCCATACCTCTTCAGCGCCTCAGCTGCAACAAATAGTTTTTGCTCCTACCAGGAAAAGTTACTGCGTTCAGGGCTGCGGCGTGCGCTCTCAGTACTCCCCCAGCTCCCGCTCGAGCGCTCCGGCTAGGGTCTCCCCCCAGTTATCCACATCCGTGAAAGTGCCCTCGAAGAAGCGCATGACGGGCGGCTCGTACACCCACTTCAACCCCTTCACCAGGTCCCTGTGCTCCCAGAGCCACACCAGCCTATCCACGATGTAGTCCAGGTGGCCCCTGAGGTAGGTCT
>JAPWTS010000117.1 GCA_028275925.1 Thermofilales archaeon | reverse complement strand
GGAGGTGAGGATGAGGCCGCGGGCGGCGGACGACCCCATGACGCTCTGGAGCGCCGCGGTCGGCGACGCCGCGGCGGCGATGAAGGGGGGCCTCTCCCTCAGCAACCAGGGAGAGGCGGGATGTGGGAGCGCGCGCACGCTTCGCATGCTCACAAACTCTTTTAAACGTCGCGCGCCCCGAGCCCGCGGGAAGCCCGCCCCTCCCGTGCGCAGGAAAACCTTTAACCCCCCCATTCAAGCTCCTAGCCCTGGGGCCGTGGCCTAGCATGCGCGCGTGCGCGCTTGCTGAGCACGCGCGCCTAGCAAGGTATGGCGGCGGGCTCCAGCTCGCTCCGCGGGGAAACCCGCAGGTCCCGGGTTCGAGTCCCGGCGGCCCCACCACTGCTTTTATCCCGTTTCCGGCGCGCTAAGACGCGAAGCCCATCACTAATCCTTTAAACGAGCTCGTGAAGTTCTCTATCTCTCTCAGCTCCTCCACTGTCAAAAGGGGGGTGGTCCCGCTCAATTGGAGCTCGCTCGCGGCTCGTAGGGCGTCCTCGATCGTGTGCCCCTCTCTAATGTATTCGGCTAATCGGATGAGAGCCCTGAGGCTGAAGCCCTCGGTGGCTTCCGCTAGTTCCGCTAGCTGCTGGCTCCCCAGCCTCGCGCCGAGGAGGAGCCGGAGGATTCTGGCTCGCGCCGCTTGATCCGGCGGAGGCACGTACACAGCCTTGCGCAGCGGGAGCCCTTGGAGCTTCTGCGCGAGCGCTGCCGGCCTGCTGGTTTCCAGCACGACGCACCTGGCGCCCATCCTGAGAGCTCTTTCCACGCGCTTCTCCAGATCCGTAACGCTCTCCGCGTTCTCCACGTGCACGACTTTGCCTCGGCAATCCCCGTCCCGCGCCAGCTCTAGGCCGCTAGCCGCGCAGACCTCTGCTATCAGCACCGTTTTGCCGCACCCGCGCGGGCCGAACACGAGGAGCAGCCTTTCACCGCGCTTCATCAGCCTGTAGAGCGCGATCCACGCGCTGCTCAAGTGCTCCAGCAGCGGAGGGGGAGGGGGAACCCGCGGCGGCGCCCGCCTTAGCCGAAGCGAGCGGGGGGCCACCGCGAGCAGCGCCGTTGCCAGCGGAACCGCGGCCAGCGCAGCGGGGTCCGGGATGAGGCCCACCTTAACGGCGATCGCGTAGTGCGCCAGCGAGATCGCCGCTGCCGAGAGGGGGGCCGCGACGCGCCCAAAGCTTTGGGAACCTTTTACCGTCGCCGCTCCTCCGATCGCGTAAACTAACATTTGGAAAAAGAGGTGGGGAGGGCCTAGGAAGTTCGAGTAAAACCAATCGCTGACGAGCTCCAGAGGTTGCCTCCCCTCTTCCCTCAACGCCGCAGCCACAACGAGGCCTCCGCAGCCGACCGCACCCGGCGGGAGGCTCACCGCGAGCTTCACGTTAACCGCTAGGGCGTAGAAAGCCATCAGCGCCGCGGCCGAGCTGGGAGTTGCGCGCCGCAGCGAGTACACGAGAGCGGCTAGGGCGATGTAGCTAACCGCGTCGGCGCGGTAAGCGGCTAGGATGGCCGCTAGCCAGAGCGCTGCCTGCGGCCAATAGCGGATGGCCACGGCTGCCGGAAGCATCAACGCTAGCGCTAGAACGAGCCAGATCCCGCCGCCGAGCGCCAAGGAAGAGGTCAAGTACGCTAAAAGCGCGGTGGGCCCCAGCCCAGGGTGAACCAGAGAGAGCGCGCAAGCCACGACCAGCACGTGAACGGTGACGTTCGCAGGACCGAGACCGTAGAGCCCTAAAAGCGCGTATAAAGCCGCGACGGAGCCTAAGCTAGCTAGCCTCTCCGCTGCTGCGAGCCTCCGGGACACATTTTATCCCCCCGCCTCGAGGTTTTTCGGAGCGCGAGCTCTCGGAGCCAGTAATACGTTCGTGATCTCGGGAATCCCACGCCAGCGCGCTTGCGGAGCGCGCAAGCTTAAATACGCCTAGAGCAGAGGCGCGCTGAGGTGCCGTCGGGATGGGGAGGACGAAGGTTGTCGGATCCGCTGGGCGCTTCGGCGCCCGCTACGGCTCAACGCTGCGGCACAAAGTGGCTATGATAGAGGCTAAGATGAAGGGACCCCATCGCTGCCCTCGCTGCTTCACGAAGGGTAAAGTGAAGCGGGTGAGCATAGGCGTCTGGAAGTGCGAGAAGTGCGGTTACACGTTCGCGGGGGGAGCTTGGGTGCCGCGAACGGAGCTGGGTAAAACGTTCGCTCCCGAGGAGCTGAAGAGCATAAAGCAGTTGCGCGCACGCTAAGGCTTGACGGAGGGCGGTGAGGGAGCTAAAGTACCTTGTCACTACAACCCGAAGGTCGAACCCGCGCACCAGGTCCCTGGCTAAGGAGCTCGCGCTCTCTCTCCCGCGGGCGCTGAAGGTGAACAGGGGTAAAGCGCGGTTGGACGAGCTTGTAGAGTATGCGAGGGGGCTCGGGGCGACGACCCTGCTGATCGTGGGCCGAGGCTTGCAGGGCAACCCCGGTCGGGTCGAGATCCTGAACTTGGGTTCGGGCGGCGAAAAGCTCTACCGCCTGACCCTCAAGTTGAGGGGCGTGCGGCTGGCCAGGGAGTACGGCGTTCGCCCGCGCCCGCCGCCAGAGATAGCGGTTGCCGCTCAAGCGCAGCCTCCCTCGCTGGAGCTAGGGCACGAGCTGGCGACCGCGCTCAACCTCCCTCTCCTCGAGGTTTGCGACCTCAAAGCCGTGAAGGAGGTGTACCCGGCGGTAATCCTGGTGGAGCCGCTGGCGAGCGGGCTCTTCGTCGTGAGGTTCGTGGACCCGGAGGGCGCGCCGAAGGGTCCTCGGCTGCTCGTGGAGAAGTACGCTGCCGGTGGCGAGCCTTGCTGCTCGAGGCGCGGATAGCGGTAAAGGTTTCGTCGCCCCTGGAAGCCAAAGCCGTCTACGAGGCGCTCAAGGTCGAAGCCCAAAGCCAACCCACGCCGCACGTGAGAATGGAAGTATCTTGGGTGGGCGACGAAGTGCACGTAACGTTGCTTTCCAGTAAAAGAGCGGCTTTTAGAGCGGCTTTAAACAGCCTCTTCAGGCTCCTTTCAGCGTTGGAGAACGCTGGAAAATCGCTAGCTAACTCCCGTTCTTAGCGCGCGCCGATGGCCTGCGCAGCTGCACGCTGCGGGAAAGGGGGTGAGCAAAACTTTAAGCGCGCATGAGACACGACCTCTTTGTGGCCGAAGTCTCCGAGGCTTTGAGAGCGGATATTAGACGCTACCAGGACCTGGTGGAGAAGCTTAGGTTGATCGCCACCAATAGGCAGCAGATTCAGATGCAGTTAGCCGAAATAAACGAGGCCTTAAGGGAGCTCGGCAGCGTCGACGACAGCGCTCCCGTGTACAAGGTGGCCGGGTCCATAATAATTGCTAAAAAGAAGGGCGACGTCGTGAACGAGTTGAATACCCTGAAGGAAAGTTTAGAAATACGTATGAAATCTCTAGAAAAGCAAGAGGAACTCTTGAAAGATCAATTGAAGGAGCTGGAGAAGAAGCTGGCGAAGAAGCTTGGTGGAGGTTCGCAAGCGGAGGCCGGTTGAGCGGTTAGATAGAAACACCTTAGAATCTGTTTCCAGCCGGCTAGCGCGCGCCCGCGCGGTTTGCCCGCGCTTTTCTGCCCCCTCTGGCCCGCCTGTCACCGCTCCGGCGGGCCCACGGGGGTGACCCCCTCACCGC
>JAPWTS010000116.1 GCA_028275925.1 Thermofilales archaeon | reverse complement strand
TGAGCACCTCGGGCCCCTTCACCGCGATGAAGTTCGCCTCGCTCTCCGTCGCCACCGCCTTCGCCAGCAGAGTCTTACCGCAACCCGGAGGCCCGTACAAGAGCACACCCTTCGGCGGGTCGATGCCCATTTCCCTGAAGAACTCCGGGTGCTTTAACGGCCACTCCACCGCCTCGCGCAGCTGCTGCTTCACGTCCTCCAGCCCGCCGATGTCGCTCCAGCGGACCTCGGGAACCTCGACGTACACCTCCCTCAAAGCGCTCGGCTGGATGTCTTTAAGGGCGTCGAGGAAGTCCTGGCGGGTGACTTTCAGCTCCTTCAGGATCTCTGGGGGTATGGAGGGTTTGCTCAAGTCGATCTTCGGGAGGAACCTCCTCAGCGCGCGCATCGCCGCCTCCCTGCACAGCGCCGCCAAGTCGGCGCCCGTGAAACCGTGCGTGATCTCAGCCAGCTCGTCGAGGTTCACGTCCTCCGCCAAAGGCATGTTCCTCGTGTGCACCTGGAGGATCTCTCTCCTCGCCCGCTTGTCTGGGACGGGGAAGGCGATCTCCCTGTCGAAGCGGCCCGGCCTCCTCAACGCGGGGTCGATCGCGTTCGGCCGGTTCGTGGCACCGATGACTATCACTTGGCCTCTCCCCTTAAGGCCGTCCATCAGAGCGAGGAGCTGCGCCACGACGCGGCGCTCCACTTCGCCCGTCACCTCCTCCCGCTTCGGCGCGATCGCGTCGATCTCGTCGATGAAGATGATCGCGGGCGCGTTCTCTTCAGCCTCCTTGAATATCTCCCTCAACCTGGCCTCGCTCTCGCCGTAGAACTTGCTCATGATCTCGGGGCCGTTGATGGCGATGAAGTACGCGCCGGTCTCGTTAGCTACGGCTCTCGCGAGGAGGGTTTTGCCGGTCCCCGGGGGGCCGTAGAAGAGGACGCCCTTCGGCGGCTCGATGCCGAGGTGCGTGAAGAGCTCGGGGTACTTGAGCGGTAGCTCGATCATCTCTCTGACCTTCTGCTTGACCTCCTCCAAGTCACCTACATCCTCGTAGGTCACCCGCGGCACCGAGAGCTCTGCCTCGGAAACCGGCTCGCTCCTGACTACCACCTCGGTTTGCGGCGTAACCTGCACGGCGGTAGCCGGAGCTGTCGATGTCACGACGAAGCGGAGCGCGGTGTTGAAGACAGGTATTTCGACGACGTCCCCGCGCCTCAGCGGCCTGTGCAGCAGGCGCTCCTTCACGTACTCTGAGAACTCGGGCGAAACAGCGAGCCCGCTCACTCCTGACGGCGCGAGGACAACGCGCTGCGCCGGCTGCAGCTGGGCCTTCCTCACCACCACCGTGTCCCCTATCGAGACTCCGGCGTTGTGCCGCGTAACCCCATCCATCCTGATGAAGCCGAGACCCTCGTCCTCGGGGTAGGCGGGCCACGCTATAGCCACCGTCGCTTTCTTCCCGACGATTTCGACGGCGTCACCCGCTTCAACGCCTAGCTTGGCCATCGTGCTCCTGTCAATGCGCACGATGCCTCTCCCAACGTCGCGCTGCTTCGCCTCAGCGACCTTGAGGATCACGTCCCTAGAGCTCTCGCCCATAACGGCACCGCACCCTTTCTGACTTCATATAAGCCTTTGGTCTCTCAGCGCTCACGCCACTATTTCAACCACGTCCATGTCGTCTAGGAGGAAGTCCCTGCCGACCTTCACGGGGCTAAACTTCAGCCTGCGCTCGTTCCAGATCAACGCGTACTTGAACTCCTTGTAGAGCCGGCTGTGTATGATCCTCGCTACGTCCTCGACGCGCGCCCCTCTGCGGATCACGAGGGGTTTCGCGCTCACCTCACCGCTCTTCGGGTTCCTCGTGTAAACCCTAATGAGGTTCAACTTCTCGAGCAGGAACCTGCCCAGCTCCTCCCTCAGGGCGTTGGACGCTTCGAAGCCGAACTCCAAAACTTTTAGTCCTCGAGCCGCGCTGGCGACTTCAGCCGCAGCGCCGGGGGCTTTCTCGGTTTTAGTAACGATCACGGCGGCCGGCTTGTAGGCGGTCAGCTCGAGCACCGCGGCTTCAACGTCGTCTAGCGTCGCGTTGTCCGAGAGGCGCACTAGCGCGTGGTAAATGCCGTAATCGCGCAGCAGCGCGGCTACCTCGCTCGGGTTAAGCCGCCCCCCTACTACGCTTATGCCCCCGCTCGACCTCCTCTCGATGGTCGCGCGCTTCTCCTCTTCCCTGAGCACCACTCCACGCGCGCGGAGCAAGCGCTCTACGAACTCGAGCTGAGCGAGGGGGTCCTGCGTCGCGTCAACAACTATCGCGAGCGCGTCGGCGTTGTAGGCGAGAGCCAGTATCTGGCTGTTGCGCGGCGAGCTTTCAGAGGGCACGAGCGAGGGCGTGTCCACGAGCTGCACGTGCAGACCCTCCCACTCCATCATCCCCGGCTGCGGCCTCTCCGTCTCGAAGGGGGCTTCGCCGCAAGCCGCCTCGAGACCTGTTAGGGCTTTGAAGAGCGTGGATTTACCCGAGTTCGGTAAGCCGAGGAGAACCAGCTGCACGTCGCCTTCCTTCTCGACAAAAAAGGACGGGGCTCCGCCGCCCCTCCTCCTAGCAGCTTTCTCGCGCTCGATCTCCTCCCTCAAGCGGGCGATCTGCCGCCGAACCTGCATGACAAGCTTCTCCGTCCCCTTGTGCTTAGGAACCGCCGATAGGAACTCCATAAGCGCCTGCAGCTTCTCCTCCTTCGTGCGAGCTTCCATCACCTTCAGCCACTTCGCCTTGGCCTGAGGCGGGAGGTTGGCTGGCATAGCACGCGAGATGTGGAACGCTGGGGGGTTAAAATCTCGCGCGGAACTCGTCCTCGTTTGTGAACGAGGCTCGTATAAACCCCGTACTACTAGGGTATTACGTGAAGCCCACCAGGTTGGCGCTCGCGGTTACCCTGTTGATGCTAGGTTACTGGGTAGGCGGTTACAGCGGGCTAGCAGCGGCTGCGCTGTCGCTACTAGTGGTGCTTTCGCCCCGTAAGAGCAAAAAGTACACGGTGCGGCTCGTAGCGTAGCGCTCGCGCGCTCGGTTACCCCCACCTTGGCGCAGTAGCCGTAGCTTCTCCCGCTGCCCGGTACACTGCTGCTAACCATGGGTGCGAAGCTGGGCGCTCTAACTCGCAATGGCGCTCCGCCTCTCGCTTCACCGGAATGTTCATCGCTGCGTTGGCATCAGCGCGCATCGCGTACACCGTAGGGTCATCCGAAGGTCTCTTTTCACCTCGTAGCCTGCCCAACGCACTTTCCCAGAACTCGGATAGCGCAATCCCGCAACCCTTTTTACCAAAAAGAATGTTCGCGCTCCCCCCACTTAGCTTGCCGCGTTAGGTCCCGCATGTGTATGCACCGCCCGCGTTTTACCCCCTCCTCTTGCCGTTGGACGCGCAAGACTGAGGCGCCCGGGCTCGAGGCGCACACAGCTAGCGTCATGCTCTGCACCGCCCCCGCACGCTTCCAGGAGGGAGTAGTTTAAATAAATTAAATAGGAAGAAAGTCTCTGTAAACTTTACAAGCACAAAGTTAAAGAAAAAGATGAAAATGCTCGGTAAATTGTGAAGCTGGGAACGTAAAGGCACGCTTGAGAGAATCGTTGAAAGACACCGCACTGCTACGCACGAACGAATATAAGCTCGGCAGGAGGGGAGCGCGCGCTTAAGCTCGCTTTTTTTCTCAAGCTTTTTATAGCTCGAAACCAGCTTGCTCTCGATGAGAGCCGTTTTGCTGCTCGCCGCCGC
>JAPWTS010000115.1 GCA_028275925.1 Thermofilales archaeon | reverse complement strand
AGGCGCCGCCCCGCTGCCCGTGCGCGCGCCGGGCGCCCCTAGCGGACTGGATGAAGCTCGGGGGCGGAGCCCGAGACCCGGCGCCGGGCCTCGGGCGGTGAAGAGCTTAATAAGCCCCCGTGGGCCCCGCTGAAACGGTGACGGCGGGGCCAGAGGGGGCAGAAAAGCGCGGGTTTGCCCGCGCGGGCGCGCGCCTGGCCGATTGAGGGCGGGGTTCCGCTGTAAAAGTGAGCGGTAGCGCAATGGCGACCGGCGGCGCGTGAAAGGTTTAAAAAGCGGCTTCTCTCGTGCGCGAGAAGCTGCATGGTCAAGGATCACAAGCCGCGCAGGGGATCGATGGCGTACTACCCGAGGAAGCGAGCGCGCAGCATAGTCGCCCGCGTTCGTAGGTGGGTGGACGTAGGTAAGGTCCAGCTGCTCGGTTTCGCCGGGTACAAAGTGGGCACCCTACATGTTGTTAGGCTTGAAGATAACCCCAACAGCCCGCTCTACGGCCAGGAGGTGGCTAAGGTTGCCACAGTAATCGAAACGCCGCCGCTCTTTGTAGTGGCGGTAAGGGCTTACGAGAGAACGCCGTACGGCTTGAAGAGTCTCACGGAGGTTTGGGCGCGCGAAATCCCCAAAGACCTGGAGCGCCTGGTGACGTTGCCTAAGGAGGAGGTGCAGGAGCAGCAGAGGAAGAAGCTTGAGGAAAACCTGGACAAGGTGGCTGAGGTGAGAGTCTTAGTCTGCACCCAGCCTAGGAAAGCTGGGATCGGCAAGAAGAAGCCCGAGTTCTTCGAGATAAAGGTCGGGGGGAGCCCCAAGGACGCGCTAAACTACGCGTTGAGCTTGCTGGGGAAGGAGGTTAGGGTGAGCGACGTGTTCTCCGCAGGGCAGTACGTGGACGTGGCGGCGATCACGAAGGGGAAGGGGTTCAGCGGAGTTTTGAAGAGGTTCGGCGTTAAGGAGCTCCCGCGCTGGCACAAGCATAGGAAGGGGAGCAGGCGCATAGGCAGCGTGGGCCCCCAGAAGCCGGCCATCATGTTCACGACTCCCTTCGCCGGGCAGCTTGGCTTCCACCAGAGGACCGAGTACAACAAGCGCATACTCAAAATCGGGAACGCTGAGACGGACAAGATAAACCCGGCCGGGGGGTGGCCTCACTACGGTTTGGTCAGGAGCGACTTCATCCTGCTCGAGGGTACGGTGCCAGGACCGCCGAAGAGGTTGGTCAAGCTGCGCTTTGCCGTTAGACCGCCTAAGGAGAAGAGAGAAGAGCCTAAAATTGTGTACATGAGCATAGAAAAGGTTGGTGGGTGAAGATTATGGGTAAAATCGTGAACGTGTTCGATCTGGAGGGAAACGTTGCCGGGAGCGTCGAGCTACCCGAGATCTTCTCGGCTCCTGTCAGGCCGGACTTGATCAGGAAGGCCGTGCTAGCCCTCCTCACGTCGCGCCTGCAGCCGAAGGGTACTGACCCCTTAGCCGGCTTGAGGACTACAGCCGAGAGCTGGGGCGTCGGTTACGGCATAGCGAGAGTGCCGCGCGTCAAGGGGGGCACTAGGGCGGCCCGCGTCCCGCAAGCTGTGAAGGGCAGGAGGGCGCACCCCCCCAAAGTTGAGAAGAAGATAAGGGAGTACATCAACGAGAAAGAGAAGCGGTTGGCCACCGTATCGGCGCTAGCGGCTACCGCGAACCCCGACCTCGTGGGGGCGAGAGGGCACAGGATAGCGTCGGTGAAGCAGATCCCCATGGTAGTTGTGGACGATCTGCAGGGGGTTTCGCGCACCTCTGACATCAGGAAGGTGCTGAAGGCTCTCGGCCTCTGGGACGACGTCGAGAGGGCGATGGACGGCACTAGGATACGGGCTGGGAAAGGCAAGATGAGGGGCCGCCGCTACAAAGTCCCGAAAAGCATCCTGATAGTCGTAGCTGAAGACCGAGGCGTATCGCTCGCGGCGAGGAACCTGCCGGGCGTTGACGTGGTCACCGCTCGGAACTTGAACGTCGTCCACCTGGCGCCCGGCGGGCACCCGGGAAGGTTGACCCTCTACACCGTGTCGGCGCTAAAGGAGCTGGAAGCCAGGTTTAAGGAGGTGGTGGTATGGAACCCGGTCGCATTGTGATTAGGCCCCACGTGACCGAGAAAGCCCTAATGCTTGCGGAAAAGAACAACGTGCTCACGCTCATAGTTGAGCGTGGGGCGACAAAGCGTCAGATTAAAGAAGCCGTCGAAAAGCTCTACGGGGTCAAGGTGGAGAAAGTGAACACGCTCATTACCCCCTTGGGGGAGAAGAAGGCGTACGTTAAGCTGGCCGAGGGCTACAGCGCGATGGACGTGCTAACGAGGCTGGGAGTGCTGTGAGGTGGTGAGGGATGGGAAAGAGGCTTCTGGTTCAGAGAAGGGGTCGGGGCGGCTCGGTCTTCAGGAGCCCCTCCTGGAAGCGGGTGGGACCCGCTAAGTACAGGCCCTACAACTACGAGGAGATCTACAGCAAGACCATAGCGGGGACCGTGGTGGAGCTACTGCACGACCCAGGTAGGGGCTGCCCGCTAGCCAGAGTGAAGTTCGAGGATGGCGTTGAGATGCTGATGGTTGCGCCGGAGGGCCTGGCGGTCGGTCAGCGGATATACTACGGCGCAAACGCGCCGATATCCGTCGGCAACGTCCTTCCATTAGGCAGGATACCCGAAGGTACGATGGTTTGCAACGTGGAAGTCAGGCCGGGCGATGGGGGCAAGTTGGCTCGAGCGAGCGGAACATACGTCACCGTTCTGGCCCACAGGGGCGACAAGACCCTCATCCAGCTGCCGTCGAAGAAGGTGAAGGAGGTGAGCTCTCACGCTAGGGCCACGATCGGGATAGTCGCCGGTGGAGGTCGCGTGGAGAAACCCATGCTGAAGGCCGGGAAGAAGTACCACCTCTCCAGGTCCAGGTCGTTCAAGTACCCGACGGTCAGAGGCAAGGCTATGGGGGCTTACGCGCACCCAGCCGGCGGAGGCCACCACCCGAAAGGGTTAACGCCGGCTGCGCGCACCGCCCCGCCGGGTCAGAAGGTCGGGCACATCGCGCCGAGACGCACCGGGAGGAAGAGAGGCGGAGGGCAGCAGGCGTAGAGCTTAGCAGCGGAGTCGGCCTGTGCTCGTTAGAGCTGGCGCTTGCGCTAAGTTTTTAACTCTGTCCCGCGCGGCAAACGCGCATGAGCTTCGCAGGGAAAGAGTTCAGGTACAGAGGGTACACCCTGGAGGAGCTGGTGGCGATGCCGCTGGACAAGCTGGCGGAGGTGCTTCCGGCGAGGCAGAGGAGAACCCTCAAGCGCGGCCTTAAAGATAGTCATAGGAAGTTTCTGGAAAAGATAAGGAGGCTAAAAGCGGCGGGCGAGACGGGGAAGAGGAAGCCCATCAAGACGCACCTGAGAGACATGATCATCCTCCCTGAAATGGTTGGCATGACGATACACGTTTACAATGGGAAAGAGTACGTTCCGGTGGAAATACGCCCCGAGATGATCGGGCATTACCTCGGCGAGTTCGCACCCACGTGCAAGAAGGTCGAGCACGGCGAGCCGGGTCTCAAGGCTACGAGGTCTTCGATGTTCCTCCCCCTGAAGTAGATTTTCGAGTGGCGCTGCTGCGTCCTCGCGATCGAAGCGCGGGCAACACTTTTAAGTTCAGATGGGGGAGGGCGGCTTCGCGTAATGGGGTGACAGTGTGTCGTCTAATGTCAAGACGTTCCAGTTCCTGGTCGAGGGCGGGAAAGCGTCTGCCGGACCGCCCATAGGG
>JAPWTS010000023.1 GCA_028275925.1 Thermofilales archaeon | reverse complement strand
GTGCTGTACTGGACCCCAATCTCAATACCCTTAGGCGACAGCAGGATCATCATAGGAGGCTACCCCTGGCAGGCGCCAACGCCTCAAGCGCGCAGCGTCTTCATCAACATCGGAATAGCCCTCACAGTGCTTGCAGCGGTTTTAGCGGCTCTCGCTGTGAAATTCGGCAGAGATCTGGAAGGGGACGAGTGGGAAACCTGAGCAGCTGGAGCAGCGCGGGGAAAGCGGCTCGAACCCCCCGCTGCGGGTGCAAGGCTCGAGGCGGAAAACCCGCAGCTTTTTGGGCGCTTAAGATATATCTCCCACGCGCCAATCTCCCTCGTAATGAGCGAGATCGAGTACGTGGAGTTGGAGGAAGAGATCCTCCCAGCGCTAGCCGTTGGCGTACGAAGGCTTAGCGATGGAGTCCGCGGGCTCAAGCTCCAGGTGGAGACTCTGAGCAAGCAGGTCGCAGCGCTCAAGGAGGAGAGCGCAAAGCTCGCTCAACTGCTCGAAGCTAACAAGCGCTTGCTCGACGAAGAGAGGCGCGCGGTGCTGGAGCGCTACGAGGAGTTCACAAAAACAGCGGGCGAGCTGCTCGGGAAGCTGCAGGCGAACGTGAAAGCGCTTCTTGACCTCGAGCTGGGCGATCTGGGTTCCAGGCTAGCCGCGCTCGCGAACAGCGTGGACGGCGTGGCTAAGGACTTGCAGGCGTTCAGGATGGAAGAGAGGGAGAGGCTCCTCAGCACGATGGAGGAGGTAAAAACTTTGAAGGAAGAAGTGGCAGAGCTTAGATCGAAAATAAATGAAATGAATTTATTAATATATTCTATTGAAATGAAAATGAGAGAACTAGAAGAAAAATTATTTAATGAATTAACAGAGATAAAACTTTTGATGATCTCCAAGGAGCGCGAAAGCAGAGCGCAGTAGAGACCCACAGTAGCGCGTCAGCGTGCGCTAAGGCAGCAACCCTTAAACTCTGAGACTAAGAGCCTTCCTCTAGGTGGTGGAAACGCAGCTGCCGAGCAAGGTGCTAACAGCGCTATCGGTAGTTCCCCTCGTACCCCTGCTCGCCGCGTGGGCTCTGACCGAGGGGTTTAACACGAACCCGTCGCTACCCCCCTTCTTCTCCAAAATCCTACCACTGCTGCTTTCGCTGGTGTCAGCTATCCTCGCACTCTTCGCCTACAACGCGGCTAGGGACGAGGAGCCCGAGTGGGGAGGGGGACTGGTTTTCAAGCTTATCGAGGGCTTATCTCTGGGGTATATCCTGCTAGCAGCGATTTTCGTTGCTATGATATTATTCACATACTTTGTTAAAATTTAAGATTAATGGAGCAGTAGCTTTTACTCTAGCAGGCTTCTAAGAGCTTTCAACTCCTCCTCTTTCTTTGCGAGCTCCTCCTTTAGGCGTTTGTTCTCGCTCTCCAGCTCCTTCACTCTCGCCTCGAGCTCGCCCAACCGCTTCAGGTTTTTAGCTAGCTCCTCTTCCCTGCTCTTGAGCTCCAGCTCCTTAGCTTGCAACCTCTCTCTCAGCTCGTTTAACAGGTTCTCCTTAGTGAGGAGAGAACGCTGGTACCCCATCAGCTCCTTCTCCTTCTCCATCAACCTCCTCTCCCATTCTCTCAACCGCTCCTCCAGCTGCCGCAGCTCGTTGAGCGGCTTCAGCTTCTCCTCAATGCTCGCCTTCTCCCTAGCGATCGCCTCCTCCATCTCCTTCAATCTCCTTTCCCTTTCATCGATCTCTCTCCTTAAAACTTCGTACCTAGAAAGTAACTTATTCAACCTGCTTTCCCTCTCGCTCAACTCTCTTTCCCACTCTGCGACTTTCTCCATCCTCTTATTTACATCCTCCTCCCTTCTCTTGAGGGCGTCCTCCCAATTCCTAAGTTTTTCTTCCAAATTTTTCAGTTGAATTTCTAGTTCTTTCAGTTTAGCTTCACGCTCAGCGAGTTCTGCCCGCTGCATCCGCATGCGTTCATTCTCGGTTACCAATGAAGCTTTAAAGCTTTCGAGTTCGGCTTTTTTCTCTGCATATTCTTTTATTTCTTTTTCTAGTTGTTTCATCATTTCTACATAACTTATATGGATGTTTTCAATTATTTTTGCGAATTCATCTCGTATGCCAGATAATATATTTGAAACATTTCCTTCCAAACTCTGCAACAGCTTTGCGTAATTTTCTCGTGTCTCATCAAGTATTTTTGCGAACTCGTCTCGCGCTGTAGAAAGCGCGGAAGCTACGTCTTTCAGCTCGTATACCGCCTCCGTTTTAGCGTTCAGCTCGTTTGCGGTTTTCACCAGGTCCTCGATTACCTTCATCAAGCCAGCTTCTCGATCCGCCAAGCTTTCGCCCTGCTTCCTCAGCTGCTCCTCCAGCTCCTTCACCTTCGCTTCGCGCTCAGCGAGCTCCCTCTCCCGCTCCTCGATCGCGCGCACCTTAGCTGCCGCGCTCGCGTACTCGTCAACCGCCTTCGTGTACCTCTCAGCTGCCTCCACGAGGGCTCTAACGCTTACCGCCAGCTCCTCCTCCCTCTTCGCGGACGTCTCCCTGATCTCTTCGAGCGTTTTCTTAAGCTCGCCCAGCGTCTCGGCGCTAGCTTGAAGCGCCGGCGCCAGGCGCTCGTTCAGCACCTCCAAGCTTTTCGCGAGGTCCCCCGACACGCGGCCTAGCTCCGCGACCCCAGCCTCCAGCTTAGAGCTCGCGTCAGCCAGCTTAGCGGCCCCCTCCTCCAGCTTGGCTCGCGCCCCCTCCAGCTCCCCCCTCTGCCTCTGCAGCAGGTCCACCAGGTCGGCCAGTATAGCGCGCTGCTCGTCCAGCAGCGCGACTACCTGAGCTTGCACGGACCTGAGCGACTCCGCAACCCTAGCGCCTACCGCGTCGCTCTGCTTGGCGATCAGGGAGCTTATCTCCCCTCGCAGCTGCTCCAGCCTGTTCAGGAGCTCGGCGGCATCTACTTCCCTCCTCCTGCCTAGCATACCGTTCGCTTCTCGCGCCGCGCCCTTAAAGCGGTATCGCTCATCGAGCCAAACGCCGGCTTGGGAGCGCCTTTTCGGAGCGCGTACGCGGGGAATACCCCGGTCATAGCGGGGGCGGCGGCGGGCTTCCCAAACAGGCCTTGCGGGCTTCCCCCTCCCTCGTGAAGCTCGCGCTGTTGCTACTGGCTTTGCTGGCGATCGGGGCTTTGGCGCTGGCGGAGCCCCCGAAGCTGTTCGTAGCCGAGGTTGTCGTGTGGAGGGCTGGAGGGGCGCCCACCAGCCAGTTCCTCCTACTGGAGTGGAGGGGCGGCTGCAGGTTGGAGCTCAAGCCCCCCGAGGACTCGGTCGCCCTCCTCGTTAGGGTCGACTCCTCCACCCCGTTCAAGCCTTACGCTCTCGCGATCGACGGCACCGACATCGTGCCGCGGGCGAGCGAGGGGGTCGTGCTCGTCGAGGATTTCGCCTGGCTGAACTTCACCAAGCTGGGTTTCGTGCCCAAAGCCGTTGCCGTCACGTTCGCGGAGTACCCAGCGAAACCCCCTGTTTACGCTCTCAGCGAGCGAGGGGGTGAGCGCGTGTGGGGCTACGTCGTCAGTGCGCTGGTGAGGAACGCGAGCTGCGTCGACTCCTTAGCCGGGCTGAAGCTCACGGTTCTAGCCGAGGAGGCGCTCACGATACCGCTTGCGGCTGGGAACGTGACGCTCTACAGCGTCGCGATCTTGGCGGCCGACCCCCTCCAGCCCCTGCTGGATCGGTTGCGGGGGGTGGCGGTGGAGCTTAAGGTCACAGCCCTCTACTACTCGGAGCTCAGGAAGGCCCCGGGAGCCGCGTACGTCTACGCGAACAGACCAGCCGGCTGCCGGGTGGAGCTCAGCGGCTTCGCTAAGGCCGAGGACGCGCTGGGCCGCGCTTTCCCCAATAACCCGACGCTACTCCGCCCGCTACCCAGCTTCGGGGCCGCGCTCGGAGCCTGCAGCCTCGAAGTCGAGAACCCCGGACCCTACGATTACGTGGTTGGGGGTTGGCGGATCGCTGCGGGCAGCAGCGCCGCCATCTCGATCCCCCACTCGAGCGGCGCTGTCGCGGCGCTCGCGTACAGGAAGGGTGTTTTGGCCTACAACCTGAGTTTGTACGGGTACGCGCCGAAGCTCAGGCTCCCAGCCTACAGCTACAGCGTGTACGTGAGCGTCGTCGACGCTAGGGGCGAGCCGGTTCGCAACGCCACGATCCTGCTGGCTGGAGCGGGGAACGCGCTCAGGGAGCTTGCCGCCGCGGTAAACGGCGCTTGCATTTTCAGCGACATCCCCCCCGGCGAGTACGTGGTCAGCGCCGTCGTGGGAGGGAGGGAGGTGGGGCGCGCCAGCGCGAAGGTCGAGCGGGGAGACGCGTACGTGGAGGTGAACACCTCGCTCGTGGACTTCGAGATCACTGTAACGTACCCTAACGGAGGCAAGGTGGCAGGGTTTACGATAACGCTGAGGGGTGACGGGGCGCAGTACGTGTCCAGCGAAGTCGGGGGGAGAGCAATCTTTGAGGATGTGCCGGTGGGGCGCTACAGCTACGTAGTGCGCAAAGGCGACGTCACGCTCGCCGAGGGAATCATCGGCGTCGAAGCAAGCCGCAGCGGCTACGTGATCGTGGCGGACGTGTCCAAGGTCTTCGTAAAAGTGGTGGACCTCCTGGGGAGGCCGGTCCCCAACGCCCGCATCGAAGTTAAGGGGCCTGTTTCGGCCACGGCTACGACAGACAGCGGTGGAACCGCCGCCCTGGACCTGAAGCCGGGCGTTTACGAGGTGGCGGTGCCGGAGCTAGGGCTTCGAACTTCGCTTGAGGTCAAGAGCGGCGGGGCGCAGACTACGCTGGTCTACGTGCCCCGCAGGGCTTACTTGGTCGCGGCAGGAGCGCTGGCCGTAGCCGCGCTGGCGATCGCCGTCTCTCGTAGAAAAGGTTCCGAGGTCGAAGTGCTGGAGCTAGAGGGCGATGAGGAGTA
Organism: Thermofilales archaeon; assembly: GCA_028275925.1. Classification (GTDB taxonomy): domain Archaea; phylum Thermoproteota; class Thermoprotei; order Thermofilales; family Thermofilaceae; genus JANXEW01. The sequence goes on along the minus strand of JAPWTS010000023.1, from coordinate 17,835 downwards.
GCGGGTCAGCACCCGGGCTCCAGCGGCACTGGCGCGCGGGGCAGTCGCATGGCGAGTTGATTCGCGGCGAGCGACGCACTGGCGCTAAGCTTAAAAGCTTGCGCCCTAGGAGCCTTCCGGAGCCCCGCCCCCCGGGCCTCCGGGCGCGGGGACCACGCGCATGCCCCGCGTAGCTCAGCGGTAGAGCGGCCGGCTGTAGCCTGGCGCCCGCAGCGACCGGCGCGTCGCGCGGGGGATGAAGCTGCGGCAGCCGGCGGGAACCGGCAGGCCCCCGGTTCGAAAGGGGGCGGGGCTCGCCAGCTTCAAAACCTCTTTTACTGCCCTCTGCAGCATTCTCTCGTGCTTCGCGCATCCAAAGGTGAGCTGAGGCGGCTTGTGAAGATAGGTAGAAGCATCTATGTGTCCCTACCGCGTGGCTGGGTGGAGAGCAGGGGGTTGGGTTCGGGAAGCGTGCTTGTGGCGGAGACGGTGGAGGGAGGCTTGCTCCTCAGGCCCCTAAGGGACAGGGAGGAGGAGGCGAAGGTCAGGAGGATTGAAGGGGGCGGGGTTCGCGATGTCGTGAAAGCGTACTTGGCTGGTTACGACGTGATAGAGGTGGAGAAGCCGGCGGACGACCTGCTGAAGGGTGGGCTCGAAAAGCTGCTTAAGCTCCTAGTGGGCCTCGAGGTCGTCGAAGAGAGCGGTAGCAAGCTGGTGCTGCAGTGCTTCATCAAAGGCGAGTACGACGTAAAAGGGGTACTCTCGAGGATGGACTCCCTCTCCAGGAGCATGTACGTCGACGCAGCCGCCGCCTTGGAGTCGGGCGACGCGGCCGCTCTCGAGTCTGTGAGGGCTCGCGACGACAAGCTGGATAGGCTCTACTTCCTCGCTGTGCGCTTGATACGGAGCTCCATTCAATCGCCCGAGATCGGCGCCCAATCGCGCTTGTTCCTGGTGGACGCCAGGCTAGCGGCGAAGATCTTGGAGGAGGTAGGTGACGAAGCTGAGCGCATGACCTATTCAGAGCCGGCTAAAGGGCTGGTTGACGCGGCGAGGAAGGTCGCGGAGTACCAGGAAAGTGTGGTAGCGAGCTTCCTGCGCGGCCGATGCTATATTGAGCGTGCGCCCCCGCTGGAGCCGGCTGGTAGCCCCGGAGCTGGAGGATGGACGAGTTTGCTTAGGATCAGGAGCCTCGTATCTGACCTGGCTGAGCTGACATAAAGGCGGCTAAGGGCAGACAACCTTAACCAAACAAAAGTTTGGGAGAAGAACCCGATGTCAGCGGTTTACCACTCTTCTTCCTCCTCTTCCTCTCCCCACTCCTCCTCTTCCTCTTCTTCTTCCTCCCATTCCTCCTCAAACTCTTCTTCCTCCTCTTCCTCCTCCCACTCTTCCTCCTCTTCTTCCTCGAATTCCTCTAGTCTCTTTTTCATGGCTTGTCGGTTGGAGGTTGTGCACGGGGGTTTAAATGCTTTAGCGCGCGTAACACAGCTGTCCGTGCTTGCTCAGCGAAGCTGTATGGCTAGGGAAAAGTATAAAATGAGCCTTTGTGAAACGTTTTTGGAGCGAGCTTTGTTTTGGAGGAAGCTCTCGCAGACCGAGTACAGGGTCCTTCTAGCCGTAGCGCGATCCCTCAGCTATTCCGATGTGGCGAAAGCTGCTGGAGTTTCCCCCTCTTACGCAAGCCTCAAGGTTCGCAAGCTGGGGGCGAGCGCTTGGCTGAGGTTCTGGGCCGACTACAAGGCGATGGGTTTGTCTCCAACCTATTTGCTGTGCGGGTACTCTCCAAGCTTCCTGAGTATCCTTTCGCGCGTCCAGATCCCCTACGTGCGGAGTGCGAGGAAAGTCTGGAGCTCCGATGGCATGAAGCTGCTTGTGGAAGCTACCCCGCCGCTGGGGCTCGAGCGGCGTTTCGCCTACCTCCTGCCGGTAACGGTCGAAGAGGTGTGGGTTGCCGAGTGGGAAGCGAGGTACGTGCCGGGCGAGAGCCGACTTGTGGCGCACGCGGGCTCTAGCGTCGAAGTGAGGTGGAGCGAGCTTCCGGCAGCTCTGCGCGAAGCTCAGCCCGCGCCCGGCGCGAAGGCGCGCAGCATGCAGGCGGTGGACGCTCTAGACCTCCTGATACTGAGGGAAAAGGAGAAGGACTGCTTCCTCAGCCTGAGCAAGGTGGGCGAGAGGATCAGGGCTTCCCAGCAGCTGGTGTCGTACCATTTTAGGAATCACGTTAAACCGCTCTGGGTGGCCAACTGCGTGGAGCCGAAGAGGTTGGAGTTCCCGATAATCTACAGGGTTGAAACCGACAGCGTTAGGCTGGCGCTGTCTCTGCTCTCAGCCTTTTCGAGGGTCCCCTCGCTGGTAAACGCGCTAGCGCTGCAGGGAAGCGAGCGCACGCTCGTGATGCTCCTCGACGTGCGGCCGGAAGAGCTACCGAAGATGCACGCCGGCCTGCTCTCCGTGGAAGGCGTGCGCAAAGCCGAGCTGCTGGCGTTTGTCGACCCCTCGGAAGGGGTCTTCCACGGCTTAACCGCCCACCTCGGTTTGCGCGATGGGACTTGGTCGCTGGAGCCTCTCGAGGAGGTTCTGGAGGAGGCGCTCGGAAGCGGTTAAAACCTGGACTTCGGCGAGCCGAGCACCTGCGCTGTATGCCTCGCCTTGTAGTATTGCTTGAAGATTTTCTTTAGGTACGATATTTCGTCTTCATCGAAAACTCTTTCCAAAATATTTTCCTGAGAATCTATTTTTTTGATCAGTATGTCCACCCACTCCGCTAAATCCTTTCCGTTGTAGGTTTTCTTCAGCGCGTCGAGCTCGCCTAAGACTTTGCTGCCCTCGCGCGCTAGCACGCTTCCGACGAAAACCCACGAGTGCTTCACTTCCTCAACCAGCTTCGCCGCTTCAGCGAGCCCTCTCTCAGTCAGCCTGTAGAGCTCGGTTCCTGCGCTCTCGTCGGCTACAGCCTTCACAAGCCCCTCTTCAACGAGCTCTCTGATCGCGCTGTGCAACTCCGGTGAGAAGAACGACAAGAGGAGGGGCTTGAAGGACACCGGCGGAACTTGCATCATGAAGAAGGTCATGTGGAAGCACTCCTCACCTCTCACGGGGCTCTGCCCGTCGGCGTACAACAGGAGGAGCGCCCATTCGCGCGGCTTTAGGCGCATAGCCGGTAGCCCGATGCCCTTCATCACCTCGAGCTTCCACCGGTCGCCGCTCACGGGGGTCACGGGGCTCTCGGCTTTAAGGTAGAATTATTTTTTGCGCGTCAGCCCCGCGGGTTTCATCTCATCGCCGCAGGCTCGACCGTCTCTACCCTCATCACTAGCGCGCGGTTTTCCCGCGCTTTTCTACTTAATTGGCCCGCCGGTCACAGCTCCAGCGGGCCCACGGGGGTGCAGCTCTTCATCGCCGATAAACGTATCGCGACCGCGTTTTCTCCGCGCTAGGCTTTAGGCGGTCCACTGGGCAGAGGGGCGGCGGAATGGGGGGAGTGATTGATCGAAGGATTCGCTTCATGGTGCGCGTAGGAAACGATCTACTGGTCAGCGAGCGAACGTGGGATGAGATCTTGGAGTTGAAGGAGCTGGCGAAGGGGGTCGGTCGGTGGGATCCTCAGGAGAGGCAGTGGGTGGTTACCGTCGAGAACCTGTTGAAGAAGCCGGCGGTGGCGAGGGATCTGCTCCCGAAGGCTTTCGGCGCCGCCGGCTCGAAGCTCGTCGACGAGATCCTGGGGGAGGACAGGGCGCTGAGGGACCAGGAGGCAGAAAGGGGGGTTCTGCTCGTGTTGCCCAGCGGTCGCGATGCTCTCTGCAAAGAGCTCGTGCGGTTGTGCGCGAAACCGGACCCCCGGACCGTGAGGGGGGAGCGGGTGAACTACGTTGCGCTGGATGTGGAGGCGGCGCTGGACCTCATGCTCGAGTGGGGTGCGGAGCCCGAAAGGGCTCCTGAGGCGCTGCTCGACGCTCTCCTCCAGCTAGACCCCCTTTTGAGCGAGAAGCAGGTGGAGCTCGTCAGGAGGTTCTCTGGGTCTCTCAGCGCGCCCCCTGGAGCTGTGGTCATAAAGGAGCGCGGCCTTCGGGGGGCGCTGGCTATCTTCCCCCGCCGGTTGAGCGGCGCCGAGCTCGAGAAGCTGCAGGAAGCGCTTTCGGTTGAGTACTACAAGCAGAGGGTTGCCGAAAGCGGGGTGGAGCTCGTGGCGAGGAGGCTCCGCATGGTGAGGGTGCTCTCGGACCGAGCGGTCAGGGTCCCGTACTCCCTCGTCCCCCTTCTCGGGAGCTTAGCCGAGGGTATGGGCTTCCGGGTGGTGGACGAGGTGCGGTGGCCCCTCGAGAAGCTGGAGATCCCCAAGGTCGCGTTCTCTCTCTATTCGTTCCAGGAGGAAGCTCTGGACGCCTGGAGGAGGGCCGGGCGGCGGGGCGCCGTCGTGATGCCTACTGGCGCCGGGAAGACCTACGTCGGGTTAGCTGCGATCGCGGAGCTGAAGGTGCCGACTCTGGTATGCGTGACCACCGTGGAGCTTGCCAAGCAGTGGGCGAGGAGGATCGCGGAGTGCTTGGGCTTGAGAGCCGGCTTGATAGCCGGAGGGGAAAAGGAGCTGGGGCCGGTTACTGTGGCAACGTACCACAGCGCGGCGAAGAACGTAGCGGAGATCTACGGCAAGTTCGGTTTCGTGATCTACGATGAGGGCCACCACCTCCCCGCTGAAACGTTCAAGGAGATCGCTTTGAGGATCAAGGCCAGGTACAGCCTGGTCCTCTCCGCGACGCCCGAGAGGGCGGATAAGAACGAGTCCCTCATCTACAAGGTCGGCGGCAACCCGGTTTACACGACGTCCTACTTTAGGCTGGTGCTCAGAGGCCTCCTAGCGCCCTTGCAGCTGGAGAAAGTTCTCGTCGAGCTCGACCCGGAGGAGGCCGAGGAGTACTCGAGGATCGCCTCGGGCGCGGGAGGCCCTCGCCAGACCTCCGAGCTGATAAGGGTCGCGGCCAAGGCGAAGGCCAAGCTGCAAGCGCTGAAGGATATCGTGAGGTCCGAGAAGGGGAACATCCTGGTCTTCTGCCAGTACATCGACCAGGCAGAGGCCGCCTACAGCGCCGTGAAGGAGGTGGAGAGCAGGTGCGCGCTCATCACGGGGGATACCCCGAGGGGCGAGCGGTTGAGAGCCTTCGAGATGTTCCGGCGCGGTCTCCTCCGCGTCATAGTTTCGACGACTGTGCTCGACGAGGGCATCGACGTGCCGGACGCGGACGTCGCGGTCATACTCTCGGGCTCTGGGCAGGTTAGGCAGATGGTGCAGAGGATCGGGAGGGTCCTGCGCTGGACGCCGGGCAAGGTGGCGAAGGTTTACGAAATCGTTGCCGCCGGCACCATCGAGGAGGCGCTCTCGCGCTCCCGCTCCGTGTTCAAGCTGTTGAGCAAAAGAGAGGTCGATGCTGCGCTGAGGCTAGCCTTAGCCGTCTACCCTAAGATGCGGGAAGTGATCGAGGAGTACGAGCGTGCCCCCCGCTCCGAGAGGGAGAAGATCGTGGAAGCTGCCAGAGCCGTGTACACTAAGCTGGCGGCTGAAGCAGCAAAGGACATGGCGCTCCTAGCTTACGATGCGATCCTCTAGCGCGGCCCTAGTACGCGCGGGCCACGTAGACCATGAAGCGCGCTTTCTCCCCGCACCACGCGCAACGGCCATAGTCGCCTTCCGCGTGGTCCAGCTCCGTACCCCTGACGCGCAACCCCTCGATCTCGGCTTTCATGCTCTCCGCGCACTCCTCGCGGCCGCAGAAGGGCATGAAGACGATTTTACCGCTCTTCACCGCCTCTACGACCTCCTCCTTGCTAGTGGCCTTCGCGAGCCGCGACTCGAAGTACTCCCTAGCCCTCCTCTTCAGCGTCTCCAGGATGTCCTCCCTCAGCTTAGCCACCGTGCCGAGCAGCTCCTCATCCTTAACGGTCATCCTCCTCCTGAGATCCCTCCGGAAGACCGTTACGAAGCCGCCCTCGACCTCTCTCTTCCCCACTTCCACCCGCAGCGGGACCCCTCTCAGCTCCCAATCGTTGAACTTCCAGCCGGGCGTCCGGTCCTCCCTAGCGTCCACGAGCACCCGGTAGCCGGCCCCCGCCAGCAGCTCCTTGACGCGCTCGCACTTCCTCACGACGGCTTCCCGCTCTTCCCCGTAGTAGATGGGCACGATCACCACCTGCACCGGCGCCACGTCGAAGGGGAGGACCAACCCCTTATCGTCCCCGTGGATCGCTATCAGGGCGGCGACGATCCGCCATATCCCGGGCCCGTAGCACGTCTGCCAAACGTAGTGGCGCTGCCCCTTGCTGTCCACGAACGTGATGTTGAAGGCCCTCGCGAAGCGCTGGCCCAGATCGTGGGTCGAGGAGATCTGGAGGACCCTGCCGTCCGGCAGTATCGTGTCAGCGGCGTACGTATCCTCGGCGCCGGCGAACTTGTCCCAGGGGGGTCTCCGGAGGAAGAGGAAGGGGATCGCCAGCCTATCCCACACCACCTTCCGAGTGTTCTCCATGTCCTCCTTTATCTGCTTCAGCGCCTCCTCCCTCGTGGCGAAAGCGCAGTGCGCCTCGATCCACAGGAACTCCCGGCCGCGGATGAAAGGCCTCGTGGCCTTCTCGTACCTGTACACGGCGACGCTCTGGTAGAGCTTGAGCGGCAGGTCCCTCCAGCTCTGGATCCACAGCGAGTACATGGAGTAGAACGCGGTCTCCGAGGTCGGCCGCAGAGCCAGCCTCCTCTCGAGCTTTTCCCCCCCAGCCTCAGTGACCCAGAAGACTTCCGGTTTGAACCCCTCTACGTGCTCCTTCTCCCTTTCTAAGTACTCTTCGGGTATAACCAAGGGGAAGAGGACCGGCTCGTGGCCGGTCTTTTCGAGCTCCTCCTCGAACATCTTGTATATCTGCCTTATCATTTTCATTGCCCACGGCCTGTGCACGACGAAACCTTGGACTCCGTACCTCACGTCAACGAGCTCCGCCTTGGTTAGCACTTGGGTGAACCACTCGCTGAAGTTTTCCTCCTTCTTTACGGTGATCCCCAGCTCGCTCCGCTCGTCGCCCCTAGCCTGCAGGAAGGCTCATCCCGGTCACCGCCCCGCGGGTAGGGGCGCGCGGGTTTAAAAAACGTGCGCGCAGCAGGCTGGGGTGCGGCTCCGAGCGGGGGTCAGAGTGCGCCTGAAGGAGCTTCTTAAGGAGGCGCTCGGCGAGGACGTGAAGTACGTGCCATCGAGCTTCGATATCATCGGTTCCCGCGAGGGGGCAGTAGCGATCCTCGAGTTCCCCGAGGGCGCTCCAGACCACGTGAAGAGGGCTGTCGCCGAGGCTCTCATGAGGGTTCACAGGAACGTGCGGCTCGTCCTGGCTAAAGCTTCCGAGAGGAAGGGGGCTTTCCGGCTCCGGGAGTACGAGGTCATCGCCGGCGAGGGCGGCACGGAGGTCGTGCACGTGGAGCACGGCGTGAAGCTGAAGCTCGACCCAACGAAGGTGTACTTCTCCCCGCGCGAGGCGACGGAGAGGGTCAGGGTGGCTAGCCAGGTGAAGCCCGGTGAAACGGTCATGGTGATGTTCGCGGGCGTGGGGCCCTACGCACTGATGATAGCGAAGAAGCAGCCGCTCGTAGAAAAGGTGGTGGCCATCGAGCTGAACCCCGAGGCGTACCGCTACATGGTCGAGAACGTGCGCTTGAACAAGCTCGAAGGCAAGGTCGTCCCGGTGCTAGGCGACGTGAGGACTGAAGCTAAGCGGTGGTACGGCGCTTGCGACAGGGTGGTCATGCCCTTGCCCAAGGGCGCCCACGAGTTCTTGGATAGGGCCTTCCTCTGCTTGAAGCCGGGGGGCGGGGTGATACACTTCTACCATTGGGCGCCGGAGCGCGACCTCTTCAGCGAGGCGTTCAGGCTCCTCGAGCGCGAAGCAACGCTCCGGGGGATGAGCGTTCGGATCCTCGACGCGCGCGTGGTGTCGGAGTACGCGCCCCGCATCTACAAAGTGTGCGTCGACGCGCTGGTAGAGCCGGAGGTCTAGCGCGGCTAAAGCGCGCTGGCGGAAAACTTAATTCCCTATGCTGCAAGCGTGGGCGATGGTGCTTGAGCGCTTGAGCGCGATCTTCAGGCTATACGATATACGGGGCGTTTACGGCAGCGACCTCACCCCAGAGGTTGCGGCGAGGATCGGGCTGGCCCTCTCATACTACCAGGAGGGGGATTACGCCGTCGGCATGGACGCTAGGTTGAGCTCCCCACCCCTCCACTTGGCGCTTGTGTCCGGGATCCTAGCTGGGGGCTCGAGCGTCGTGGACGTGGGGGTGGTGCCGATAGGAGCCGTCATGTACGCTGCGCTGCACAAAGGGTACGCTGCGGCGTACGTCACCGCCTCGCACCTGCCGCCGGAGTGGAACGGCGTTAAGCTCTTCAAGCGGGGCGGCGACCCCATGGTCGGCGACGAGATACAGAGGCTCCGTGAGCTCTTCTTCTCCGACGGCTTGAGGCCCCGCGAGCCCGGCTCTCTCGCTCGCTTCGACATTTTGCCCGAGTACGCCCGCTTCCTCCGGTCCAAGGCGAAAGCCTCAGGTCTCCGCATCGTCGTCGACTGCGGCAACGGCGCCGCGGCGCTCGTAGCCCCGCGCCTCCTCCGCGATCTCGGGCACGAAGTCTACACCTTGAACGCGGACGTAGACCCCCGCTTCCCCGGGAGGGGTTCCGAGCCCACGCCGGATCGCCTGAAGGATCTGGCTGAGGAGGTCGTGCGGCGCCGCGCGCACTTCGGGGTTGCCTTCGACGGCGACGGCGACCGAACTGTATTCGTCGACAACGCGGGGAGGGTCCTCACGGCCGAGCAAGCGGCTGTCGTGATGCTCGAGGGCATGGGCTACGGGGATGTCGTAGCCAACGTGGAGTGCTCCATGGTGCTTGAAGAGCTCGTGAGAGCCCGCGGCCACAGGGTCCGCTGGGTCCCCGTGGGCAGGACGTTCATGGTGAGGGAGATCGCGAGGAGCGGGGCGGTGCTGGGCGTCGAGAGCAGCGGCCACTACGTGGTGTGGGGCAACGCGAACATGGACGACGGCCTGCTCACGATGCTATACTTCGCGGAAGCCGCCGCGAGGTTGGGCAGGGTGTCGGAGGTCGTCCCGCCCCAGTACCCGGTGGTGAGGAGGAGGGTCGAGGTGCCCGACGAGCTGAAGTTCCGCGTTGTGGAGGAGCTGCGCAGGGAGCTCGAGGGCAAGTACGAGGTGAGCACGCTCGATGGGGTGAAGGCGATCATGGAGGACGCGTGGGTCCTCGTGAGGGCCTCGAACACCGAGCCCCTCGTCAGGGTAACGTGCGAAGCCAAGCGTAGGGAGGTCGCGGAGCGCTTGGCAGACGAGTTTACCGAAAGGGTTAGGGGGATCGCGCAGCGCTTGAGCCGGGGCAGCTGAGGTCGACCTCTACACGCACGCTGCCGCTCGCGTCGGCGAACTTGCTCGCGTCCACTAGATGGTGCGAGCAACCGGTGTACAGCACGAGCGTGCTGTTGACCTCTATCAGCGGCTTGCCCCGCGGCGTCAGAGGGGGCCCTCCCCTTTCCAGCCTCAACCTATACGTTCCGCCGACAACCTCGCAGCTCGTAACGAAGAGGTTGGAGGGAGGAGGGAGCGACTGGTTGTAGTCCTCTGGAGCTGCGAACGCGTAAACCTCCACGCGCGGCGCCCCCTCAGCCCGACCGTAAAACTCGATGATCTTCCCCCTCTCCACCACCCTCATCAGCGGTACCACTTCGATGGAGGAGCCGTTCCTCACGAACGCGTACACCTCCAAAGGCCCCCTTAGCCCGTTCAAGAGGTAAGCCTCGCCGGGCCCCCGCTCGAGCTCGAGGACGACTACCGTGTAGCTGCCGCCGCCGTACGCCCTGACCCTCGCCAGCCTGTAGGAGCCGAGCCACACCAGAGCGGTCTCGTTCTCTTCGAATAGGAAGCAGGGGGGCAGCCGCGACAGGTCGAGCCCCCCGCTGGCGTTCGCGATCAAGAACGCCGCGACCTCCCGCCCCCCTCCGACGACGCGATCGAGCTTGTAGAGGGGTGGCGGAGCCGGGCTCCGCTGCAGCGCAGCGGCTATAGCGAACCCCAGAGCTAAAGCCGCCGGAAGCAGCAGCGCTTGAGTGAACCTTCGCACGCGAACTGTACCGCTAGGGCTCTTTTAACGTTTCTGCGACCGCGCCGGGCTCTGGCGCTAAGCTGCGTTGCCGCGCCGCGCGTCCGCCGTAAGGTAGCGGTAGGCTTCGTCCCCCAACCTCTCGAGCCAGTTGACGCTGCCCGGCTTCCCCCCTCTCCTCTCCCTCACGATCTTCAGAACCTCTTCGACAACTTCGTCGACGCTCTTCCCGCTGGCGTCAACCTCGAACGTCCTCTCCTCCCCAAAAGCTTCAACGGCTTCTATGAGACAGGCGTCGAGGATCTCGGCTTGCACGTTCTCTAACACCTTGGAGGGCGGGTAACCCCTAGCCTTGAGCCTGCGCTCGAGCTCCCGCGGGTCGAGCCTCAGCACGACGGCCACCTCCACAAGCTCGGGCGGCACCGCGCTCACCACGTGGGTGTCTACGACCGCCCTCCCCCTCAGTGCCAGCTCTCTCAGCTTCGCTCTAACCGCTTCTTCGTCGATCACGTAAGCCCCTCGCTCGCTGTCGTAGCCGGCGACGAGCCCCTCGTTGACCGCTAGCTCGGCCACGTTGACGTACGCTACCCCCAGCCGCTTCGCGACCTCTCTGGCGACGGTGGTTTTACCCACGCCCGGAGTCCCGGCGATGAGCACTAGCATCTGCACCACAGCGCCTGTAGGGGGATATATGCGAGCGCGCGCGCCATCCAGGTTACCCCGCCTTTACGCGGGGTTACTGTTCCTCTTTTCGTTGACCGCTATGACTCCGCTCGCTGTCGGTATGAAGCTGAGCACCTTCACGCGCTGCAGCACCCTGCCTCCGCCGCGCGCCAAGATGTTCATCGTCGCGTTCACGTCAGCGTGCATCGCGTGCCCGTAGGGGCACCTGATCAACCCCCTCGGCCCCCGCTGAACCTCACAGCCGTGCCTCGCGCACGTCTTCGATGTGCCGTCCTCTGGGATCTCGAAGACTGGTATGCCGCGGTTCTCCGCCGCGATCGCTACGCGCCGCTCCAGCCTCCTGTAGCTCCACATGCTCGTGTTCCCCTTCCCCGGCTTATCCTGAGCGATCCCCCGCGGGTAGCCGAGGAGCAGCGCAGCCACGCCGAGCTCTAAGCACATCTTGACCAAGTGCGCCGCCGCGTTCGCGAACAATTGATCCCTCCGCCGCTTCACCTTCTCGTACAGCCTCCGCCTCATCTCTTTCAGCGCGCTCCTGTCCGCCTCCTCGAGCTTGGGATCGGACAGCATTTTATCGATTTCTGCGATTTTCCGCTCGAAGTAGAAGTAGTCTGCCTTCAAAGGTCCACCGCGGTACAGTAAAGCCACGCCCTCACCTCTCTCGTTCAACGGTTCGGTGACGAGCGCAATTAGGCGTTCTCTACCTAAGTCAATGCCCGCCTTCAGCCCGCCGCCGAGCTTCCTCTCCAGAGTCACCTCCACGGCGATTTTCGCGTACCAGCGCTTCTTCACCGAATCGCACGTGATTATCAAGCGGCCCCGCTTCGCTCCAGGCCTGGTGAGCCAGCGCGGCTCCCCCGTGAAGGGTATGCTCACGTTCCAGTACTTGAGGTGGAGAAGCCTTCTCTCCAGATCGATGCGGTAGTTGTCGGAGCGAACGATTACGATCGGTATGCGCTGACCCTCTTTATCCTTCCTGTAGCCCGGCGGCCGCACACGCTGCCAAGGCTCCAGCCTACCCTCCTTCGCCGCCTTCAGCAACCCGAGGAAGCTCCTCCACTGTTCGCTGATAACTCTGCAAGCTTCGGCGAAGTTCTTCGAGCCCAGCAGCTTGTAGATGTCGGCGTACTCCGCTTTCCTCCGCTTCCAAGCCGATCCCCAGCTGTAGTCGATCTTCCCCGTCTCGAAGAACAACCACCTCCGCCTAAAGTTCTCCATGTTGATCAAGCGCGCGGTAGCGTCGCCGACTCGCCAAAGGAAATCTTCCAGCTCAGGCGTGGTGAGCAGCCGCAGGGTGTCCGTCCACTGCACGCGCGCTTTCAGCGCTTGGGCCCACCTCCCCCCGCTGCAGCGGGGGTCACCACAAAGCTCCAGGAGGAGCCGGGCCCAAGCGTTCAACGGGACAACCCCCTGCTCAAGGGCCCGGAGCTCCGGCCCCCTCACCGCTTGCTCCCTTACCGCGCTTTCCGCGCGGTGCACGCTCTTAGGGCGAACCGGGGCTTTATAAATTCGATGTTGAGAAGCCTGAAAGTGAATTTTTCTAAACAAAAAGTTAAAGAAAAAATAGAGAATGCGCAGATATACTATACAAGATGCTCCAGCGGAGCTAGGCGCGTGCGCGCAGCGCATAAAAAGGGGGTTTCCTGGTGGCTTCGTGCCGGCGGGCTCTGAACCAAAGCTCATGGTGTTGACGTGGGACGAGTTCCTGGGCGACGTGCTGCAACTGGCGCGCGCGCTCGGCGAAACCCGTTTTGACGTGCTAGTAGCTGTGGCGAGAGGGGGGTTGGTCGTGGCTAGGCTGCTTTCGGACATCTTAAGTGTTAAGAGGGTAGCTTCGGTTACGATCGAGTACTACGAGGGGGTGGGCGAGCGAGCGAAAGCCCCGCGCTTGGTGGAGGGTCTCAACTTCGACGTCAGAGGGTTGAAAGTGCTGGTGGTGGACGACGTAGCCGACACGGGCGAGACGCTCAAGCTGGCTGTGGATCACGTGAGGAAGGCTGGAGCAGGGAGCGTAGCGTCCTGCACCGTATACGTTAAACCCTGGTGCAAGTTCAGACCGGACTACTACGCGAGAGTCGTGGACAAGTGGGTGGTCTTCCCCTACGAGCACGCTGAGACCGCCTTGTACCTGCTGAGCAGGGGCTGGAGCTTCCAGCAGCTCGTTGAGCAGGGCTTGAACATGTCTGTGCTCGAGCACCTCAGGGCGAAGGCCCAACGAGCGTCCCCCTGCGGGGATCGGCAACCGCGTGAAGGGGGGCTTTGACGCCAACTTTAATTCCCCGCTCTCCCACACGCCCGGGGACCATGGAGAGCTTAAACCTCGAGTACTTGGAGAAGAGGAGGGTTGAGCTGGAGAAAGAAGTTGAAAGGTTAAGGGAGGAGGAAAAGAAGGCGCGCGAGCTCTACGAGAAGGCGAAGAAGCTGGAAGATGAAGCGTACGAAGCCTTGAGGAAGGCTAAGAGCAGCGAGGAGATGGCGAGGCTCGAGCTCAGGTACCACCAGATCAGCGGTAAGCGCAGGGCGATAGAGGAGAAGCTCAACGAGATACAGATGAAGCTGAGGGGGGCGGAGAGGGAGCTCGAAGAGGTGAAGAGAAGGATAGAGTACCTGAAGCCCAAGCCGGTCAGGTGGGTCGAGGAGAAGCCGGGCTAAGCCGGGTACAGCAGGCGCTCGCGCTCCGCCATCCAGTCGCCGAGGATCCTTTTGACCAGCTCGGCCGCGTAGTCCATGTGGCTGATGGGCGCCTGGCCCACCGGCTTCGTGTCCAGCTCGACCCTGTAGCGGTCGGCGCCGGGGCTGAGCACGAAGCGTAGCTCGCAGTCGATCGCGGCTTTCTCCCCCAGCTCGGTGGTGCTAACGTACCTGAACGTGAACCGCTTGATCCGCGTCCCGTCCGGCCGCTCCTCCATCGGGTGGTCGGCCAAGCTCTCGACAGACTCGAGCTCGCCGTAGCTCAGGTCGGCCAGCTTCGAGTAGATGTAGGAGAAGGCGACCTCGCCCTCGTCGGCCATCACCTCGCCGGGTATCGCGAACGTCTTCGCAGCCGCCGTCCTCGACACGTACTCAGCCCGCTTGACTCTCTCCCTCCTCTCGGCGATCTTCAGACGCCTAACCTCGGTGGGGGCGAAGAGGTACGCGGCGTCCATCGAGGGCTTTATCGCCCCTAGGATGGAGATGGTCACCGCCAAGGCTATGGCGAGGTAGCTCCAGTACCACTCCAGCTTCTCCCTCACCATCAGGTTCTGGTGCGCGGCGAACGCGCTCAGCAGCCTGAAGGTGGCGAGGCCCGCCACGTAGCCGAAGCCCCCGCTCAGCAGCCCGTACACGATCGCTTCCGCCAGGAACACGAGCGCGATGTGCCTCGGGTTGAACCCGACGCACATGAAGATGAAGATCTCCCTCCTGCGCTCCCTCACGATGCTCAGCATCGATAGGAGGACGTTCGCTATCACGATGAGGAGCGGGACGAAGAACGTGGCTTCCTGCTCGAAGATGCTCTGCACCCTCGTGCCGTAGTAGACCCGCGCGCAGGAGCCGCCGTAGCACGAGATGGCTACGTAGCTCTCGCCGCGCCTGTCCACCACCTCGCTCGCGAACGCGAGGCCCGCCCCCTCGCTCGCGACGGCGGCGGAGATCCTGTACACGTAGAACACCTGCGAGTATCCTCCCTCGGAGGGCGCGAAGAGCGATAGGAGCGGCTGCGGGGGCACCACGATGATCACGTCGGACGCGTTAGCGTAAAGGGCCCTCCCTCCCCGCTGGATGAACGGCCTCAACGGCGTGCCGTCGGGGTCCTTGACGCCCTCGAACGCCGACTCGACGAAGTAGCCCAGCGCCCTCAGCCGCAGCCTAGCGGCGCCGTAGCCCTGAGCCTCGAAGGTGACGTCGACCTCCTCGCCGCCCCGCAGGCCGAGATCCCTCCAGGCGGTTTCGGGCAGCACCACGCCGGCTTGGCTCAAGTCTCCGAAGAGCCTGAGGGAGCCCGCTAGCGCTGGGTTCAGCTTGAGCTCCTGCGGGCTCAAGCCCAAGGCGAAGTGCAGCGTCGCCTCCCGCCCGGCCGCCCTCACCGCGACCGTCAAGCCCACGTCGGGCCTGTTCATCACGACTAGCGAGTAGTTGCCCACGTCGCTCCTACCTTCGAAGAGCAGGGGGTCGAGCTCCGCGTTCAGGGGCTGCAGCGTCTCGTTCGCGACGCGCTTCACGATGACGACGTTGGCGTCGTACCTGGCGAAGCCGCGCTCCTCGATCTTCGTGTAGACCGCGCCGAAGGTCGCGAGGACCGTGAACGCCCAGATGAAGGCGGCGATGCTGAACACCGTTATGAACGTCCTCGTCGCCTTCACCTTCGAGTACCTCTTACCCAGCGTGAACGCGACGGCGATCAAGCCGCCCAGCGCGACCTCCCCAGGAAGCTCGGGCTCCTTGATCACTCTTGGCAGCAGGAAAGCGATCGCGAAGAATATGGCGTAAGCGCCGCCGACCGTGGCGAGGAACAGCGTGCGGTCGAGCGACCAGAGCAGCCTGAAGCCGGGGTAGACGAAGGCGAACATCAGGACGAGGGCGGCGTACAGGAGGCTGAAGGAGACCATCTTGGAGCGCTGGCTGTCGAAGAAGTAGAACGCGAGTATCGCGGCGAAGACCGCCAGGAAGCTGGGCATGACGGTCGCACCGACCTTCGCGATGTCCCTCAGGAAGCCGAGCCGCCTCGGTATCTGGTCGTTGGCGATCGCGTACACTCTCTCCATCAGGGCGATCACCTTTTCCGGCGCCTCGCCCCGCGCGTACAGCTGCTCCGCCGCACCGAGCAGCTCCTCCCCGCTCCTCAACAGGTCGTGGATCTCGGGGATGTAGAAGCCCATCCGCTCGTAGGCGTCCACCTGGCTCCTCGCCGCGGCCATGTCGGCCTTCAAGCTCTGGAGCTGCCCCTCCATGCTGACCTTGAGTAGGTCGACGGTCTCCACCTGCTCAGCCGAGGCGAAGAGGAGCGGGCTCTCACGCGAGCCGAGCTCGACGCCGAGGCTCTTCACCGCGAAAGTCCGCATGTCCAGCACGCCGTACTCCACCCTCACCCTCACGGGCTGCCCGACAGGTACGAGCCCCTCGTTGATCTTCAACGCCTCGAAGCCCAGCCCCCTCTTGATGAACGTGTAATCGCGCGCGGGACCGTACACGTCCACAACCTGCGGGCTGACTTTCACCTGCCGGCCGCCCGCCGCGAGCGACGCGTCGCCCGCGCTCAAGCTAGCGGAGACCGGCCCCCCCTCCCTGTCCAGTACGACGATCCTCGCGGTCCCCGTCGGTACGCCGCCGATGTATATCACCTTGCCCGTCACGACGACCCTAGCGGCCGGGTAGAGGACAACCCTAGCGGCAAGGCTCTCGGCGTTAGCGTAGTCGGAGATGTCGATGCGGACCGGCACGCGGGTCAGCCGCCCCCCTTCGACCTTCACGACGTAAACGATGTAGTTGTCGCCGGAGGGCACGTTGCCGGAAGCCCACCCGCTAGCGTTCGTGTAGCCGACGAAAACCGCCCTGATGGTTCTCAAGCTGAAGACCACGACCGTAGCGTTAGCGACCGGCCGCCCGTCCGGCTCCACGGCCTGGACGGCGAACGCGAGGGCCTGAGGAGCGGAGGAGCACGGCTCCAGCACAGCTAGCGCTAGCGCCAGCACAACCCCCAAAAGCGCCAGCCTGCGCTCCACAGCCTGCGGCCTGCTTCAAAGCTTTTAAAACTTGCCTCCGGCCGCTTCCCGCACTTTTTAGAAGCTCGAAACAGCGTGTTGGTGCCCCGGCCGGGATTTGAACCCGGGTTCTCCGGCTCGAGAGGCCGGTATCCTCACGGCCCAGGCGGGATGACCGGGCTAGACGACCGGGGCACCGCAGCACCAGAAAGGGTGGGGATTTATAGGTTTTGCTAGGGAGGGGCGGGCTCTCCGCGAGCTCGAGCAGCTTTCGGCGAAGAGGGGTAGTGGGTTCCAGTCTCCTTTTTTCGAAGAACTCCCTGAGAGCGCGCCGCCACTCGGTGTAACGCATCGCCAGCTTGAGGATCTCGTGGGCGTTCAACGCCACGTAATAATACTGCCGGGTTCTCCCTCGGTAAATTGCAGCTTTCACAGCCAGTTTTTCCAACTCCTCGAAGCATTTTTCGGCCTCCTCCTCGCTTTTGAACGTAGCTAGCGCGTAAAGCTTGGAGCCGTCAAATGCGAGCCGGAATCTGTAGCAAGCGATTTCGGCGTATACCGGGCTCCGCCTACGCTCGGTTGGAGGGAGACGGCTCAGCCTCTTTAGCGCCTCCCACTTTTCGCACTGTAGTATGTCGAGGAGTTGACCGTACCCGAAAGCGTAGGCGTCTCGTATTATCTCGGCAGCGAGACTTCTCGGCTTTTTTTTTCGAAGCTGTTGCCGACGCTGATTCTGAAAGCATTCGCTCGCGTTCTGCCATCGGTCTTTCCATCACCTAGGTATAACGTGAGCATAGCGATCCTCGAGTTCGCGTATTTTCGCGCCTCCGACTTGCTCATGTATGGCCAGCTTTTCGCTACGGCTTTCCACATGATGCTGGGGGGCTTTCTCTTTCGCAGGAATAGTCCGCTGATGCTCACGTCAATAGCGCCGTACCTTGTTGCCATCCAGAAAAGCAGCTGCCACATTTTCGTTGTGAACATGACCGGGTGCGTACCGCCCCCACCGTTTAATCCCTCATCGCTTAGCGCCCAGCCAGCTTGCGCCTCCGCGAGGGCAGAGCGTATAAGTTGAGGGAAAACTACGCTGGCGCTGATGCCGTGAAGTGGCACCTTCACGCTTCCGCTTTCGGTGACGCTTACAAACCATTCTTCGACGAAAACTCGATAGGTTTTAGAATAATGCTCAACTTTTGTTTTTCCATCTTTTATACTTAAGATTAGTTTATTTAATCTCTTTTTGGCTTGCGAATATGCTAAGTCTAGTAATTGCATCATTGTATTTTTTAACATTACTAGTTCGGATATATCTTTTTCTTTTAAAAGAAATTCTCTTACGATACCGTCAATAGTTTCAC
>JAPWTS010000114.1 GCA_028275925.1 Thermofilales archaeon | reverse complement strand
GGAGCTGGCCGCGAGGAGGATGGGGTTGGAAGGGGTGGCGGTGGCCGAGTGCGTTCCCCCGTCGGAGCTGCCGCGCTATTACGCCGCTTGCGATGTCTTCGTCTACGCGAACCCCTCGGACCTCGTGGGGAGGAGGGCGCTCGAAGCGATGGCTTGCGGGAGGCCGGTCGTGGCGGTCTCCGGCAGCGCGGCGGGCGAGTACGTGCGCGAGAGCGGAGGCGGCCTCGTCGTCGAGCCGTTCGACGTGAAGGGGTTGGCGAGCGCCATGCTCGAGCTCGCGCGGAGCGAGGAGAAGCGGGCAGCCCTAGGCGCGAGGGGTCGCGAGTGGGCCCTGAAGCTCCCCTCGAGCAGGCAGATCGCAAGCATTTTAGCCCGGCTCTACGAGGAAGCGCTAGTGGACAGCTTGAGGTGGGCAGTGTAATGGGGCGCGCGGAGGTCGCGGTCGCTGAGAAGCTCGTGAAGGAGTACGAGAGCTACGAGATCACGGGTTTCGTGCCGATGACCGGGTTCGGCCTCTACGCGCTCTTCACCGTGCTCGGGGAGAAGCTCGGCAAGTACGAGCGCAGGGTCGTGAGGGCTCTCGACGGCGTCTCCTTTACTGTGAGGGAGGGCGAGGTGGTTGGGGTGCTCGGGCCCAACGGCTCCGGCAAAACCACGCTGCTGAAGATCCTGGCCGGCCTCACGATGCCCACGAGGGGGCGCGCCGAAGTGGCCGGCTTGGACGTGGTGAAGGACCACGAGAGGCTGCCGCGCGTCATCACCTACATCCCGGGTCTCGCCGCCATCAGCCTCTTCGCGAGGCCCGAGATGACGGTCGAGTGGAACCTGAGGCGGTTCGCCGACCTGGCAGGCCTGCCCCGCGAGGCGGTGCGGGAGGCGCTGGAGCTCGTCGAGCTGGTGGAGGACGCGCACAGGAGGGTCTACGAGCTCTCCACGGGCAAGCTTGCGAGGCTGGCGATCGCCTTCGGCCTTGTCAAGCGGTCGCCCCTCTACCTGATGGACGAGCCCTTCACCGGCGTCTCGCCCGAGGTCAAGGTCAAGCTCCTCGAGCTGGTCAAGTGGCTCGCGTCGGAGCAGGGGTCCTCCGTCCTCTACGCCACGCACATCCTGAGCGAGGCTGAGCAGGTGTGCAGCAGGGTGATCGTCCTGCACCAGGGTAGGGTGATAGCCGACGACACCCCCCGGAACCTGGCGAAGGAGCTCGAGCTGATGGAGAGCGTGGACGTCGAAGTGAGACTGGCCGAGGAGGCCGAGAAGCTGGCTAGGGACCTGGCGGAGAGGGCCGACCGCGCTCTCAAAGTCGAGGTTGAGGGCGACGTGCTCAAGCTCACCGTTGCGGTGAGGTCCAGCAGGGATTTCGTGCAGTACGCGGTGGAGAGGGTTCACGCGGGCGGGAGCAAGCTGCTCTACGTGAGGGTGAGGGAGCCGACGCTGGAGGACGTCTACCTCGCCCTGCTGAGCAAGCACAAGGCAGCCGAGGAGAAGGTCGTCGTTGCGCCTCCCGGAGTCTGCTACATCTTCACGGGCGGGGTGGGCGGGGGGTGAGGTGGGGGAGCTACCTGCGCGCGTTCGCGCGCAGCTTCAAGCGCAGCTTGAAGGACTACACGGTTGAGGTCTACGTGTGGTGGTTCGCGTACCTGCCCACCGAGCTCCTGAACATCGCGCTGGGGCTGGCCTCCTGGTACTACTACACGCGCTTCGTCGTAGGCCCCTCCGGCGCGGGTAGGGCGGAGTGGTTCTTCTCCTACATACTGCTCGGCATCGCGATCGTACCCCTCCTCAATATGGGGGTTGAGCAGCCGGAGATGGCGCTCCGCAGCCTCTACCGGGGACAGGTGAGCACGGGAGGCTTCCGGGTCCCCCTCTGGGCCTACTACTACTTGGCTGGGGTGCCGAGGGGTGTGGCGGCGGTTTCCGGCTTCGTCTTCTCCCTGCTCCAGTTCCTCGTCAGGGCCGCGCTCTACCTCGCGCTCGGCGTATACCTCTTCGGCGTCGAGCTGGGGCCGTCGGCGAACTACGCGGGGGCCGCGCTCATCTGCGCGCTCGGCTTCCTCGCCTGCCTCGGTGTCGGGCTCGTGCTCGCTAACACGTTCTGGCTCTTCATCTACAGGGAAGACGTGCACGTGAACCCGTTCACCTGGCTCTTCACCACGGCGGCGACCGTGCTGGGAGGCACGTACTTCCCCCTCGAAGTCCTACCGGCGTGGCTCAGGCCGCTCAGCTACGCCTTCCCCCACGCCTACGTGTTCGAGGGCTTGCGGAAAGCCCTGCTGCGGGGCGCGCCGCTCGAAGCCCTAAGCCGGGAGCTGCTCGCGCTCACCGCCTACGCGGCGGTCGCCATACTCCTCGGCGCGCTCCTCCTGAGAGAGATCGAGAGGTACGTGGTCTACAAGGCCCGCAAGGTGTAGCGCGGCGGTAGCGCCGCAGCACGAAATCCGAACGCAGGTCCTCCTAAGGGAGCGCGGGTGGGAGGCGTGGGGAGGGGGGAGCTGGGCCCCAGGAGCCCTGACGGCTACTACGTCATTCTAGCCCGCCCCGAGGCCGCGAGGGAGCTCGAGGGCCTCGAAGGCCTAATCGTAGAGGAGGCGGGAGGGGTCCTGCTGGTGAAAACCCGCTCGAGGAGCGCGGCGCTGAAGGTTTACAGGAGGTTGGCGACGCGCGGCCTGCTGGCTGACCGGAACCGCGCTTAGAAATCCTTTTAGCCGGAAAAGAACGTTCGCGGCGTGGCCGTGAAGTGGGTTTCGAGGCTCATAGGCGTCGCGGGCCTCGCGCTCTTCCTCTACGCTTTGAGCCGCCCCTGGATCGCCCTCCTCACGAGCACCGTGAGGGTCGAGTACGCGCCCCTCAGCGTGCTCAAGCGGATGGTGGAGGGCGCGGGGACGGTGCCCGAGGACCTCATGGGCTTGGTCAGCGAAGCGCCTGAGGGCGAGAAGGCGCTCGCCGCGCTGACGATGCACCTCGCCCTTCTGGTGATCGCGCTCATCTTCGCCGTGCTCTCGCCCATCGCCGCGTCGGGGGGAGGCTACGCCGCGACGGCCGTCTTCACGGTTCTCTCGCTCGCCGCCCTGTTCGTCGCGGCCGAGTACTCGGCGGCAAGCTACAGCTGGAGGGCGGGAGCCCTCCTCGCGCTGGCCTCGGCTTTCGTGTACCTCGCCAGCTACGCGGCGGCCCGCGCGCTCGAGTAGCTTCAACGGCCTACGAGAACTCTGATCCTCCTCCGTAATCCCAAGTACTAGCGCGCCGACACGGTCTACGCGGAAGTATACGAGTGCGAAGAGCGCTGCAGGGTGCGCGAGCTCTACGCGGTTAAAGCGCACATAGGCACGGGCAGCGTTGTAGAAGAAACCTACTACGTGGAAAGCCTCGAAGCGGGGGAGGGAGCGAAGGTCGGAAATGCGGAAAAGATGGCGGAGATCAAGCCACCGGAAGGCTTCGCGCTTTAAGGAGCAAAGCACCCGGAAGATAAACGATAATGGTGGACCGGCCGGGACTTGAACCCGGGTCCTCCCGCACTCCAGGCCACCTCGGGCTTGCCAAGCGGGCGCTCTCCCAGGCTGAGCTACCGGCCCGGGAGGGAGCGGGAGCTGGGGGGTTAAAGGTTTTGCGGAGGTTGCGGCGATGGCTCGGAAGGGAGCGGCCGGAGGCCGGAGGCGCGCACCTTTATACCGCCCCCTTCTCGAGCTCGCCGATGCCGGTGAAAAGGCTGGTGACGTATTTCGAGGAGCCGGGCCCGCAGAACACCGAGGGCGTCATCGAAGCTGTTGCGAGGAGGATCGAGGAAGGGGGCGTCGACACGGTCGTCGTCGCGAGCACC
>JAPWTS010000113.1 GCA_028275925.1 Thermofilales archaeon | reverse complement strand
ACCAGCTGGGCGATTCCCCTGACGTCCTCTTCGCTCTCGCCTGGGAGACCCACCATGAAGTAAAGCTTGAGAGCTTTGAAGCCGACCTTGCGGGCTTTCGCCGCGACCTCGAGTAGCCGGTCCTTGAGCAGCGGCTTGCCTATCGCCTTCGCCAGCCTCAAGCTCGCGGTCTCGGGGGCGAGCACAAGCGTGCGCTGCCCGCTCCTCCCGAGCAGCTCGAGCCGCTCGTCCGTGAGCGCCTCCAGGCGGAGCGAGGGAGCCGAGAACTCGTACCCCGACTCCACAAGCCTCTCTAGCAGCTCGTCGATGCGCGGGTGGTCGAGGAGCGAGAGCGAGATCAGCGTCAGGTGCCTGCTGAGGTTCGCCCGGGACCCCCGCTCGGCGAGCGTCAGCACGTCCTCCAGCGGCCTGTCCCTCTTCGGGAGGAAGATGTGGCCCTCCATGCAGAACCGGCACCCGCGCCAGCAGCCGCGGGAGACCTCGATCATGGTCGTCCTCCTCCACTCGCCGTCCTCGGGCTGCACCTGAGCGGCGGGGTGGAACTCGAGCGGCAGGGTCGGGGGGTGGCTGAAGCGCACCCTCTCGTCACCTCTGGAGGGCACGTAGAAGCCCTCCTCAGCCCTCAGCTCGTCGAGGAGCGCCCGCTTGTCGCCCGCGTGCTCGAAGGCTCCCTCCACGAGCTTCGGCACCGTGCTCTCGATCTCGCCCACGACCAGGACGTCCGCTATCTCGCTTAGCGGCTCGGGGTTCGCGATCACCGGCGGGCCGCCGACTACCACCACCTGCTCGCGCTCCCTGGCGAGCGGGCTTACGCCGCCGGCTGCGAGCAGCCTGACGATGTTGACGTAGTCGGGCTCGTAGTGGACGGAGAAGAGGATGAGCCAGAAGTCCCTGAGCGGCCTCCCGCTCTCCAGGCTTCGAGCCGGGGGCTCGCTCCCCCTCAGGTTTTGAACTGCGAACCGCTCGGCGTATACGCCTTCGAGCGAGTTCAGGTAGAAGTACAGCATCTGGACGGAGAGGCTCTTGACGGCAGCCTCGTAAACCGAGGGGTAGGCGACGGCGACCCCCAGGTCGCCGCGCGCAAAAGGCTTGACGATCGCGTTGATCTCTCTCTTCGGCTTCACTGGACAGCGCCGGTTCCCCGCGCGGTTTTTAAGCTGCCGGTGCCCGCAGCGCTCGGTGCGCGCGCTCGTAGTGGGCAAGGTCGAGGTGTACCCGCTAGCCGACGAAAGCATGGGGGTCAGGTCCATGGCGCTGGGGGTCGTCACGCCGGACGCGACAATACTCTTCGACGCGGGCGTCTCGCTGGCGCCCCGCCGCTTCGGTCTCCCTCCCCACCCGCTGGAGTTCCGAGCGGCGAAGGAGGCTCGAGAGAGGATCACGAAGTTCGCCGAGCGCAGCGACGTCGTGACGGTGAGCCACTACCACCTCGACCACTACACGCCCAGCTTCACGAGCTTCTACGAGTGGAGCTCGCCGGAGGCTTTCGAGAGGACGTACGCCGGGAGGACGGTTTTCGCCAAAAAGCCGGACTCGACCGTCAGCTTTAACCAGCGCAGGAGGGCGGCGGCCTTCCTAAGGGAGCTCGAGGAGATCGGATGCCGCGTAATCGAGGCGGACGGTAACCGGCTCGTGCTCGGCAGAACGGTTATCGAGGCGTGGGGCCCTTACCCCCACGGCTCCTCCAGCCCGATAGGCCACGTGGTGGTCTTCGCGGTGGCGCACGGGGGCGTGAAGGTGGTCTACGCGCCGGACGTGCAGGGGCCCATGGACGAGCGCGTGGCGGAGGAGATAGCTTCCCGCGAACCCGAGCTCCTGGTCGTGGGGGGCCCGCCCCTCTACCTTGAGGGCTTGAAGGTGGACTCGGAGAGCGTTGAGAGAGGCCTGACGAACCTAGCCCTGCTGTCGAAGCTCACTAAGGTCGTGGTGAGCCACCACACACTACGGGACGCCGCGTGGCGCGTTCGCTTGTCCGAGAGGGGTGTCGAGGGGGTGCTCACGTACTCCGAGATCGCGGGGGTCGAGGAGAGGCTCCTAGAAGCTAAGCGCCGCGAGCTCTACAGGGAAACCCCTCCGCCGCCCGCTTTCGAAGAGTGGCTGCGAAGCAGAGCGAAAACCCCACCGCCTCTGTAAAACGCGCGGAAAGGCGCATCGGGCTGGGATAGCAGCGTTAGGCGGGAGGCGCACTGCCCAGCGTGCAGCGCGAGACGCTAAAATAGGGATGCCCGAGAGGGGCAATGGATGTGGAGCATCCTCTACTACCTGAGGAACGACCCGGATAAGCTGAGGTGGTCGCAGAGGGTTAGGGGGGCCGACGTCTCCGTGGTCGACAGAGCTTTAGCCCTCGACGCGGAGTGGAGGCGCCTAAAGGCGGAGATCGACAAGCTGAGGCACGAGAGGAACGTCCTCGCGTCGAAGATCGCTAGGGCTAAGCCGGAGGAGAGGGGCGCGCTCGTGGAGGAGGCGCGCCGCCTGGAGCGGGCTCTCGCCGAAGCTGAGAAGCGCTTAAGCGAGGTGGAAGCCGAGAGGGAGAGGGTTCTGCTCTCGATCCCGAACGTCGTCCACGAGAGCGTGCCCGTCGGAAGCAGCGAGGAGGACAACGTTCCCGTAAGGTTCTGGGGGAAGCCGAAGGTCTGGAGAGGGTTCCTGGAGCAATTCCTCCAGCAAACGAAGGGTTTCAGCGTGGAGTACGAGGTCATCGACTGGAGGCCCCTCGGGCACGCCGATTTGAGCGAGAGCGCCGGGTGGGTGGACACGCTTAGAGCTGGGAAGGTCGCCGGCTCGCGCTTCTACTACCTGTTCGACGACCTCGTGTGGTTGGAGCTCGCACTGATCATGTACGCGCTCGACCACTTAGCGCGAAAGGGCTTCAGGCTCGTCATCCCGCCGTACATGCTGCGGAGGAAGCCCCTAGAGGGGGTCATCAGCTTCGCCGACTTCGAGGACATGGTGTACAAGATCGAGGGAGAGGACCTCTACCTGATCGCTACCGCCGAGCACCCGCTCGCGGCCCTCCACATGGACGAGACGATCCCGAAGGACGAGCTCCCCCTGCTATACGCCGGCTTGAGCCCCTGCTTCAGGAAGGAGGCGGGAGCTCACGGCAAGGACACGAAGGGCATCTTCAGGGTGCACCAGTTCGAGAAGGTCGAGCAGTTCGTGTACTGCCTCCCCGAGGAGTCTTGGGAGTGGCACGAAAAGCTGATCCAGAACGCCGAGGAGCTGTTTCAGGGCCTCGGCATCCCATACAGGATCGTAAACGTCTGCTCCGGGGATCTCGGCGTCGTAGCGGCTAAAAAGTACGATTTGGAGGCTTGGATGCCGGCTCAGGGCAAGTTCAGGGAAATGGTCTCCTGCAGCAACACCACCGACTACCAGTCCTACCGGCTCAACATAAGGTACGCGCGCGCTCGAGGGGCGCCCGCGGAGGGCTACGTGCACACGCTGAACTCCACGGCGATCGCGGTTTCGAGAACGATAACGGCGATCCTGGAGAACTTCCAGAGACCCGACGGCAGCGTTGAAATACCGAAAGTTTTGAGGAAGTACTTAGAGCCATTCGAAGCTGCACCCAAGGAGTTCATCGAGCCGAAGCGGCGCGAGACAAAAGAGGCATAGGAGGAGCGGCACCCATCTCTGGTTGAGCTTGCGAACCTACAAACCCGGCACGCGAAGTCCTCGGAGCTCGATCCACTCGCGGAGCTCACCTTTTACGACCGCTGGCGCGCGCTTGAACTCGGCGAGGTTCCGAGAACCTGTGAGGAAGAGCGCCCTCCTTAACCCCTCGACGACCCTCCTGAGGTAGCGGACCACGCCCTCGTAACCCCCTTCGAAGGC
>JAPWTS010000112.1 GCA_028275925.1 Thermofilales archaeon | reverse complement strand
GGGGGCTACCTAGGGTAGCGGTGGGGCCGGAGAAGCTGAAGGCGCTGCTGACCTAACTGGCCAGCAACCCCACAGAGGGAGGGGCTGGTGGGCCCGCCGGGATTCGAACCCGGGACCTCGGTGGGGCGTGCCCCTCTCCCGCGCGTGAGGCGGGCGTCCTAGCCGCTAGACCACGGGCCCGCGGTGCCCAAGCGGCCTCGTATTTAAAGGTTTAGCGCGCTGGTAACGCCTCGGCCAGCGCCCCTCGCGGCTGCTTCAAGATCTCGCGCAGGGCTTCCAGGTTCTCCTCCCGCCACAGGCTCGAGAACATCCGCTGAACCTCCTCCAGCCCCAAGCTGCTCCCCGCGTCGGCCAGCGACCGCTCGCGGAGCCGGATGATGGCGAGCGTCGGGTCGTAGCGCCACAGCGCGTAGCCCCAGAACTCCTCCCAGGGAACGGCGTGGTAGTAGCGCTGGTGCACCCTCCTCGCGGCGTGCTCGACGAGGCCCCAATCCTCGAGCTCGTGCCTCCTCGATATCGCGAGCTCGTAGAGGCCCTTGTAGGGGCAGAGCGAGCAGGAGACGCGCGGCAGGCCCTCGAGGTAGTGGGGGTGAACGAGGCGCCTGCTCACCAGCTCGAGCGCCAGCCGCTCGATTGGCAGGTCGTAGACTAGGTTGAGCGTCTTCCCGGCCAAGTAGGCGGTCCTCGCGAAGGTTTTCGACAGCTTCTCGGCGCGCTTCCCCGACTCGGCCACCCTCTCGGCTTTCGCCTCGAAGTCCGCGCCGACGGCCTTCATCGCCTCGCGCAGCGCCCTCATCTTCAGGAACGTGCACCAGCGCGTGCCGCGGCGGGGCAGCCCGTCCCTGCTCAGGTAGAAGAGCATCATCCGCCTGTCCGCCTCCACGACCTCCAGCTCGAGGCCCAGCCTACCGGCTATGCGCTCGGCGTGGTCGATGCAGCTCGGCGGCTCGAGGTAGGGCACGTGGACGTACACGGGGATCGCGCGGAAGCCCACCAGCTCGCTGAGCTCCGCGACCGCCAGCAGGTTGAGCGTGCTGTCCTTGCCGCCGCTGAAGTCCACCATCACGCGCCGCCCCCTCAGCTTGTCGCCGACCGCTTCAGCCGCCGCCCGCACCCTCTCCTCCAGGCTTCCGCCCGCCCCAGCCGGCGCCTCGAGTGGCGGCTCGTACACGGCCTTCAAGAAGTCGCCGCGCCCCCCGTGGAGGAGGCCGCGCTCCCCCTCCCACAGGTAGAGGTGGGAACCGCCCCTCAGCACCTCGACGAAGTCCGAGAACGTCCTCACGTAGCCGGCCAGCTTGCCGCTCTCGAAAAAGGGGTACCTTTCCATCATCGCTCGGGCAGCACCCCGGCCGCGCGTTGGCGGTTACCACCCTTCGAGGATCTCGACGCGGACCTTCCCCTCGAGCGCCCGCTTGAAGGCTTCGGCGTCGCTCGCGCTGCCCACTATTTCCCCGTAGTGCATCGGGACCGCGACCTTCGGCATGATGGCGAGCGCCGCCCTCGCGGCCTCGGACGCGTCCATCACGTAGACCCCGCTCACGGGCAGCAGGGCCACGTCGACCGAGCCCCTCAGCCTCTCCATCTCGGGGATGAAGTCCGTGTCCCCGGCGTGGTACACGGAGACGCCGGCGATCTTGACCACAACGCCTATACCCTGGTACTCGCGCGTGTGGAACCGCTTCCCCACGTTGTAGGCCGGGACCGCGGTCACCTCGACCCCCTTCACCGCCGCGGTCTCGCCCGGCTTGAGGAGCTTGTACTCGAACCCGAGCCTCCTAACCTTACCCTCGCAGTTCACGCTGGCCACGACGACCGCGTCCCTCTTCGCGACCCTCCTCACGTCCTCAGGGCTGCAGTGGTCGTAGTGGTCGTGCGTGCAGATCACGACGTCACCGTCGCCGGGGCTCCGCGGCACGTTGAACGGGTCGATGTAGACGGTGATGCCGCCGCCCGATAGCCTGAAGCCCGCGTGCCTGATCCTCTCGATCACCACGCCCCCGAACTCCAGCGCCTTCACGCGGGAAGGGCGCGGCGCGCGCTAATAAGCTTACCCGCCCCCAAAGCGCGCCCAGAGGAGTTTTTAGCCGGTGGCGGCGCGGGCATGTGCTTGGCGTTCAACGGGAACTTGAAGCTGATCTTCGCGGCGCAAGCCCTCTCGGCCGTGGGCAACGGCTTGCTGCTGCCGCTCCTTCCGCCCTACTTCCTCCGCTTGGGGCTCACCGGCGGCGACGTGGGAGCGCTCGGAGGGATCGTGGGACTCTCCACGGCGGCCGCCCTCCTGCCCTCAGCGTACCTCGCCGACGCGAGGGGAGGAAGCCGCTGGCCCTGGCGTCCGCGGCGCTGGGTGCGGCTGCGTTGCTCCTGACCGCAGCGGGGAGCGCGACCTCCTAGCCGCGGCTTTCGCGCTGCTAGGCCTCGCGCATGCCGCCGCGAACGTGTCCTGGGGGCCGCTCCTCGCCGGCTCCGTGGAGGGAGCGGAGCAGATAGTCTCCGCCTACGCGCTCTCGGCGGCCCTCTCGCTGCTCTCATTCTCGCTGGGCGCCGCGCTGACGTGGCCCCTGCTCGGCCACGCCCCGCAGGCTGGCGACGCGCTGGCTGCCTATAAGCTGGGGCTCGCCGCGTCGGTGCCCCTCTTCGCCCTCTGCGCGCGCAGCGGCCGCAAGCGGGAAGCTGAGCCTGAAAATCTCGCGCACCGCGCTGAAGCTGGCGGAGCTAGCCGCTCTGATGGGGTTCGGCGCGGGGCTCGGCATTATGGAACGCAGGCTACTGGCTCGCGAGGAGGCACGGCGCTGAGGCGCCTCAGCTAGGCGCGCTGAGCATCGTTTCGAACGTGTTGATGGCCGCGTCCGCCGCTGCGCCGGCGGTGCCGGCGAAGCTCGGCTCGGCGCTGGCCGTGGCCGCCCTGCGGGCCGCGTCAGCGCCGTTCCTCGCAGCGATGGCCCTCTCGAGCTCGCTCGCTTGGGCGAGCACCCTCTACGTCCTGAGGAGCGCTCTCGTGAACGCCGCGGACCCGCTAGTGAGCTCGCTCCACATGCGGCTCGTCAAGCCCGAGGAGCGGGCCAGGATGGCGATGCTCTCAACGCTAGCGTGGCAGGCGGCAGGGTCCGCGGGGTCCCTCCTCGGAGGCTACCTGGTGGACCTGAACGTGAACCTGCCCCTGTACGCGACCGCCGCGGTGTACCTAGCCCACTCGGCGCTCTTCTACGCGACCCTCAGGGGCGCGGAGGGGCGATGAGCGCGGCGCTACCCAGCAGCTCCTCAAGCCCTCCTCCAGATCCAGGAGCTGCTGCAGCGCCTTGAGCTTCAGGTCGAGGAGCAGCGCCGGGTCGCCGACGATCACGGGGACCCCGCTCAAAGCCTCCAGCGCGTGCTCCGGCGGTAGCGCGTCGATGCACACCACGTCCGCGAGTTCCTCGGGGATCCCTAGGGCTTCCGCCACGTCTACGACCAGCCCCCCCAGCTTGTACAGGTCGCACCCCTGCTCCATGAGCACAGCCACGTCGTAGTCCCCCTTCAAGGCGTAGCCCTTCGCCCGCCCCCCGTACAGGAGGGCGAGCACCACCTTACCGCTCAGCGCGCGCTTGAGCTTCTCGACCATGCCAGCGACGCTATCAGCGGGAGGGTCGATGGCCATACCCTCAACGCCCTTTAGCACGGCGGACGCCACCCTCCGCGCGTCCACCTTCAAGCGCTCCGCGAACTCGAGGACCCTGCCCCTATCGACGCGAGCGTAAGCGTGCACGAGAACGTTCCTGAGCCCCGCCATGGACCTTAACATCTCCGCGTCTTGCCTGTTTAGGATACCCTGCTCCCACAGTATGTAACCCACTTCAGAGTAAGCCCTCGGCCTCCTCCAGCCCAGCGCGGCGATCACCATCAGGCCTAGGTCGAGAAGCGCCTGG
>JAPWTS010000110.1 GCA_028275925.1 Thermofilales archaeon | reverse complement strand
CCCAGCATCCTGCCGAACTCCCTCGCCATCCACTCGATCGAGACGGTTTCGGGCCCCGAAACGTTCACCACCTCGGGAGGGTTCGCGCACCGCTCCAGGGCCCTGAGCGCGATGTTGCTGAAGTCCCCCTGCCAGATCACGTTCACGTAGGCGACGCGGAGGCTCACGGGCTCGCTCCTCCAAACCTTCAGCGCCACGTCGAGGGGGACGCCGTAGCGGAGCTCGTAGGCGTAGCAGAGGCGCAGGATGATCGCCTGAACCCCGAGCTTCGAGGCGAAGTGCTGGAACACGCGCTCGCCCCCCAGCCTCGACATCGCGTACTCGCCGATGGGGTTGATGGGGCCCTCCTCCGTCGCGCCCCCCGTCGAGACGTGGACGAAGTCGTAGACTTGCGCGGTCGAGACGAAGACGATGCGGGAGGAGCGGTACCGCTTAGCGAGGAGGGCGGGGGTGTACGCGTTGGTGACCCACGTCAGCGGCTCCTGCCCCTTCGTCCCGAACTTCTTCCCGGCGAGGTAGAGGACGTTGGGTGCTTCGGGCAGGTCTGCCCACTCGCTCTCCTCGAGCAGGTCGGCTTCCACGACCTCCACGCCGCTCGCCTCCAGGTACTCGCGCGCGCTCCTCCTCGTGAAGCGGGACACCGCGTAAACCCTCCGCTGGACCCCCGCCTCCCTGGAGGCCCTAGCCGCCATCACCGCGAGGGTGGGCCCGATCTTGCCGCCCGCGCCGAGCACCACGATGTCTCCGTGCACCCTCCTCATCGCTTCGACGGTCTCGGGGTAGGGTCTGCTCAGCAGCTCCTCCAGCTGCTCGACGCTCTCGATCTTCTCGGGCAGCTCCACGCGCGCGAGTGAGCTTCCAAACACTTATACCTTGCTGCTGCATTCTTTATCACGACGGTTGCTATTGTGAGAGCCAACAGGAGCGCGAGAGTGATCGCGGGCGCCACGAAGAAGTCAAAGGCTTTTCTCATCGCCCTTTCCGTCGTAAACCCCTCGTAGTAAAGCGGCCTCCACCAGAAGAGCAGGTAAGCGAGAGGGACTGTCAGGAGAAAGACTACCCAGAGGGCTATTGCAAAGCCAATGACCCATCCGTAATCCCTTTCCCCTTTCGTAGCTTCACCTTCCGCTGCACTGTTAGCTTTGTCACAAAAATAGTGTCCATGTCCATCATATATGCACTATTGTATTTTCCACCTTGCGGCGCACAAAGCACAATCCCGAGCGTGGGCGCGGCAAACTTATTAGCGCAGCCCTTCCTCTCTCAAGAGACTATGGAGGAGGCTGAGGGCCTCATATTGACTGTCCTTCCCGAGGAGATTGTGGGGGAGGAAGGGCTTATGCTGGCGCTGCTCCCTCCCGAGCTGATCGGGGATGCTGAGGATCAGAGTCAAGCTCTGCAGAGGTAGCGCCTGCGTCGAGGTGCTCGCGATAGCGAACAGCGGCTTCGTGGGGGCGGAGCCCGAAGTCCTCGTTCCCCCGAGGGTCTCGGAGGCGCTCTTCGGCCCCAGCCCCCAGGTGGAGCTGGTGGAGAGGGTTCTCGCGGACGGCTCCCGCGCGCTGCTCCCGAGAGCCCTCGAAGCCGTGGAGGTATACGCGGTGGAGGAGGACCGGGTGGTGGGTCCGGTGAGGGCCCGCGCGTACATCGGGGGGAGGTTCGCGCTCCTCAACGACAAGCTCCTCGGGAGGCTCGGCATCGTGATCATCGACGCGGGTGAGGGGCTCTGGTGCTTCAGGGACGAGCTCGGGCTCAGAACGCGCCGCGGGCGCTGAGCTACCCGCCCCCCTCCGAGTACTCGGCACGGTACCTCAGCCTGCTCTCGTCGCACTGGTAGACCTTCAAGTACTTGGCGCCGGGCGGCGCGGCGCCCCAGTCCACTATCTTGAACGAGAAGCGCACGGCAACCGGTTCGTTGATCGCGAGGCGGTGGGCGAGCACCAGTGAACCGTTGTAGCCGCTGTACTCGAAGCCCAGCTCGGAAGAAAGCGGCCTGCGCCCCACTTCGACGTGCCAATAGAAGATGCCGATCTCGCCTCTCACGGTCTCAGTAGCTAGCACGCCGCCCTCGCATGGTGGGCGCTGCCACCTGAAGATCTTCACTTCCTTGACCACTGGGTACGCGTAAACTCTCACGGCGTAGGGCCAGGGCCCCTCGACAGCGGCCGACAACCGGTAGCGCAGACCAGCGGCGCCGTACGCGTAGGACGCCGGTCCCCGCACCTCCTCGGCGAGCCCCTCGGCCTCGATCACCGCGTACCCGTTGACCGCCCACTCCCCCTCCTCCCAGCGGCCCGAGAGCGGGTCGTCGCTCCAGTACACCTTCTCCCACACCGGCGCTAGCAGCTTCAACCCCCTCGGCACGGACACGGCGTAAGCCGCGCCGGCCGGCACCGAGACGGCGAGGAGTTCGGCAGGCGGCAGCGTGCACTCCCGGGCTTTCAGCTCGGTCGCGAGGCGCACCGGCTCCGTGGCGGGCGGCAGGCAGTGCACGGGCGCACCCCGCGCGCAGACGAGGGGTCTCTCCACCACATACACCTCCAGCAGCCGGAACTCGCCGGAGACCCCGTAGCACCTACTGAGATGCGCGGCGGCGAGCGGCGGCCCGGCGCGCGCGATCAGAAGCGTTGAGACAAGGAGCGGGACGAGAAGCCCCCTTTCGTCGAGCCGCTTCAGTCGATCCGGCACGAGGTTTTAGCGCGTTTGAAGCCTTAAGCTTGGCGCGCAGGCCGGGAGTTGAGGAAAAAGTAAGAGCCGCTGAACTCACAGCTCTTCGTACAGTATCCTTACCGCCTCGTCGCGGCTCACCCCGCGCTCCATCATCACCTTTCGGATCGAGCTCTCGATTCGCGCTCTCGCGCGCTCCGGCGTGCCGCCCCACGTCCGCAGCACCCGGTCCACGAGCTCCTCGTACATCTCCTCGATCGTGGGCGGCGGGGTTGGGGGTGGTGGGGGCGCTGCGGCCGGGTAGGGGAGCTGCGCAAGCACTTTGAAATGAATGGAGTTTATCAGCACCACTAAAGGTGCGCTCACGACGAATGGAAGCTGCGAGTGGATCAATCGTTGCATTATCAACCCCACGATAACCGGTAAAACCTCAGCCGCACCGACCGCGTACCGCTGCATCGGGGGCTGTTGGACGGAGGAGGTGAGGGAAAACTGCGCTGCCGCAGCGAGGGGGCTGTGGAGGGCCGCGAGCACTAGGCATACGAAAACGTACTCGGTTAAGCCGAAATCTCGGACTGCTCTCCAGGCGTCCTCGAGCGTAAGCACGCCCCGTTTAGCGTAGAACCCTATAGCCGGAGCGATGAGCAGATTCCCGACGAATACTGAGATAAACGTAGAGGAGATCCAGAAGAGCGCTGCGGGAACGTTTTCGTAAACTGCTTTAAAGAGCTCGTACGCGTTTACTCGGAGCGCCAGCAGGACGAAAGTGGCGGCCCAAGAAGGTAGACCTACGATTATGAACCCTAGCAGCAGCTGGACGAGCAGAAGCCTGAAACCCTCCTTGAGCAGCTCCTTGAACCCCCGCACCTCGAGCGGCTCTCTCGGGTTGTCCCTCACCACCCTCGCGAAGTAGCCGGTGACGGAGAGGTTGACGACGGGTACGATGTTGAGGAGCGTTAGCGTGAGCAGCTTGCGCGTATCTTTGGCCAGCGCGGCCGCGAAGCGGAAACCCTCGGCCAGCGCGCTCCTCGCCCTCTCCAGGGAAGCCACAGAGATAAAGCGTTCAAGCGGTAAAAAGAGTTTTTCTCTGGTCGATTCGCTCGGCTTCGGCTATGCGCGCTGGGTTCACCGTGCTCCCCGGAGCGCCTGAACCTCGGGAGCGGTCTCTTGGGGCTCTCACCTGGGCGCGGAGTCGGCTTTCCGCCGGAGGCTGCGGTGCCTGGCTAGGCCGGCTGCGAGCGCTCCTGTGAAGG
>JAPWTS010000022.1 GCA_028275925.1 Thermofilales archaeon | reverse complement strand
TCGCGACCTCCTCCAACCCCTTCACGTTGACTTCCTCCTCGTAGCGGTGCATCAGCGTGTAGCTCTTCCTCACGCCCTCGAGCTCCAGCGTGTAGACGGCGGAGAACCCCCTAGCGCCCACCTTCACGCCGCCGACCACCACCCTATCGAAGCACTTCAGGCTTCTCAATGCAGTCGAGCCTCGCGCGGCGCGACTTGAGCTTATCGCCCCCCAACAGCCTTATTTGGGCGCAGCACCCCGGTGCGCGGCAGTGATGACCAATCCCGATGCCGAGCAGTGAGGACAGCGGCCGTAGCTGATTTCCGCATTCTACCCGTAGTGAAGCGGGCTCACCGCCGCTCAGCCGCGTCTCCCGCACTATCTGTCGCGCAGGTTTTTCTACGCGGCGGGGAGGGGGGTTCGTGCGCCCGGCGATAATCGTCCACGGCGGCGCCGGCAGGTTGCGCGGCGAGGATGTCGGCAGGAGGCTCGAGGTGCTGAGGGAGGCGGCCGATAAAGGCTACGAGATCATGGCGCGCGGCGGCTCGGCCCTCGACGCGGTCGTGGAGGCGGTGGTGGTGCTGGAGGATTCGGGCCTCTTCAACGCGGGGTTGGGCAGCGCGCTCACGTTCGACGGCGTCGCGGAGCTGGACGCGGGCGTGATGGACGGCGAGGGGTTGATCGGCGCGGTCGCGGCGGTGAGGCGGGTGAAGAACCCGGTGGTTCTCGCGAGGCGCGTGGCCGAGCTCACCGACCACGTCCTGCTCGTGGGAGAGGGGGCGGAGAGGCTCGCTAGGATCCTCGGCCTCGAGGTGCCGGAGGAGGTTTTGGTCACGCGCGAGAAGCTGGAGAGGCTGAGGGAGCTCAAGGCTAGGTGGGCGAGGGGCGAGGACTACACTTGGCTCGCCAAGCTCAGGAAGCTCGCCGAGGAGCACCCCGGCTACTTCGGGACTGTGGGTGCGGCGGCGGTCGACAGGGAGGGGCGCGTCGCCGCAGCAACCTCGACGGGCGGCTACTGGCTCAAGCTGAGGGGGAGGGTCGGCGACACGCCGATACCGGGCGCGGGCTTCTACGCCCTCAGGGGGGTTGGTGCGTGCTCCGCCACCGGCATCGGCGAGTACATCATCCGGTTCTCGCTATGCAGGGCTGTGTGCGAGCTGATGGCGAAGGGGCTCCCCGCGGAGCAGGCGGCGCGGGAGGCGATCTCGCGCATGAGCGCCGAGCTGGGCGAAGGGCTGGCAGGCGTGGTGGCGGTGGACGCTAACGGCGGCGTGGGCTACGCGTTCAACACCGAAGCGATGACCGTGGCCTACAGGGCAGCTGGGATGGAGAGAGCGGCGGCGCTGGCTCCGCGCAAAGCCGACCAGCGCGCAACGGCGTAATGCCGGTGTCAAACTTTTAAACGCGCCCCGGAAAGGCGGTCGCTATGCGCTTCCAAACGCTCCTGCTCACCACGCTGATGGTGGGCTGGGGAGTGGGCGCGATGTACGCCGGCTTGGTGAGCGGCACGCTCCCCTTGATCCAGCAGGAGCTGGGCTTGAGCCCGGAGGAGGCGGGGAGGGTTTTGAGCAGCTGGCTGCTCGGCATGCTGCTGGGGGCTTCGGGGCTCGGCTACCTGGCCGATAGGCTCGGCCGCAAGCTCTCCCTGCTCGCCTCGGCCGCGCTCATGGGCGTCTTCACACCGCTCAGCGCTGCCGCGCGGGGGTGGCTCGACCTCTCCCTCTACAGGGTGCTGGCCGGCGCCGGCAACGCGGGCTACATGGTGACGGCCAGCGTCCTCCTGGCGGAGTACGCGCCCGCGAGGGTGAGGGGCAGGCGGGTCGCCCTGCTCGAGAGCGCGTGGGCCTTCGGCTGGCTAGCCGCTCTCCTCCTCTCCCGCCTGATCGCCCCAAGCTACGGTTGGAGGGCTGTCTTCGCGCTCTCGGGTGCGGCGCTCGCCCTCCTGCCGGTCCTCCTGGTCTCGGTCCCGGAGTCACTCAGGTTCCTCGTGGCCAAGGGGAGGCTCGAGGAGGCCGAAAAGCTCGCGAGGAGGCTGGGCTTGGAGCTCCCCGAGCGCGCGCCAGCCGCGAGGAGGGGGGTGAGGGACCTGCTCAAGCCGCCCTACTCGAGGAGGACGATAATGCTCTGGACGCACTGGTTCATGATAGTATTCACCTACTGGGGCATCTTCCTCTGGCTGCCCAGCATCCTGTACGCGAGGGGGATGCCCTTCGTGAGGAGCTTGGACTACGCGATCGCGATCACGCTCGCCCAGCTCCCCGGCTACCTGTCCGGTGCCTACCTGATCGAGGTCCTCGGCCGCAAGCCCGTGCTCGCCCTCTACATGCTGCTGGCCGGGGCGGCGAGCCTCGGCATGTGGCTGTCGGCCAGCGACTTCGAAGCGCTCGTGTGGGGCGTTCTAGTCTCGTTCTTCAACCTAGGGGCTTGGGGTGTCACCTACGCTTACACGCCCGAGCTTTACCCGACCGAGCTGCGCGGCACGGGCAGCGGGTGGGCCAACGCTTTCGGGAGGGTTGGCGGGATCCTGGGGCCCTACCTCGCCGGCCTACTGATCCAAGCGTACGGCGACCCGCTCGCCCCCTTCGCGCTCTTCGTCGTCGGGCACCTCATCTCGGCGGTCGTGGTCGCCGCGCTGGGAGTGGAGACGAAGGGTAAAGCCCTCGAAAGCATCTCCCAGTGAGCGCGCAGCGGGTCAACCCCATCGCCTCCCTCCGCGGGGGAGGGCCGAAAACGCGCCGACTCGGTGCTGCCCGCCGCTAGCGCTGGCTCGCGCTCGCCGCCTCCCATATTTTCTCGAAGTACGTGGAGGCGGCGCTCGCCACCTCCCTGTCGAGCACGAGCACGCCGCTGGGCCCCCCGTGGGGGCTCAGCAGGCCGAAGTGCAGGACGAGCTTCGAGCGGTCGCCGATCACCATGTCGAGGAAGATGAGGAGCGGCATCCTCCTCCACTCCCCGTGGCGCGGAGCCCGCAAGCTTGCGTCGATCACGCCCCGAACCCTCGCCCCAGCGAGGAGGTCCTCCAACTCCCTGAGCAGCTCGGGGGTTGCGACCATCGCGAGCACCTCCTCGGACTCCGCCACGATGCTGCGAACCGCCCTAACGAGGGCTGCGAAGCTCCTCAGCACGTATATCCCCGTGGCGACCGCTCCAGCCCTCTCCAGAGCCTTCAGCCTCTCCTCGGCTCTCCTCAGCTTCTCCTCCGCCTTCCTCCTCTCCTGGGCGAGCACCTCCTCCGGCCTCCTCGGGGCGTAAAGGAGGGGGCTCCGCGAGACGGCGACAACCCAGCCCTTGGCTTCCAGCCTCTTGAGGACCTCGTACACCTTCGTGTATGGTACGTTCGACGCTCTGCTCACCTCCTGGGGCGTGAGCTCGCCCATCGCGAGGAGGGCGGCGTACGCTCTCGCCTCGTACTCCGAGAGGCCGAGCTCCCTCAGCGCCTCCACCGCCTCGTCGAACTCGCTCACGTTAACTGTCTACCGTGAATAAAGTATATAAGGGTTGCTGGGAGGGGGCCCTTTGGGATGGCGCTAGCGATCGAGGCGGTCAACCTCGTCAAGGAGTTCGGTGGGTTCAGGGCGGTGGACGGCGTGAACCTGAGGGTAGAGGAGGGCGTCATCTTCGGGCTCCTCGGGCCCAACGGCGCCGGGAAGTCGACCACGATCAGGATGATCCTCGGCTTGCTCAAGCCCACGTCCGGCTACGTGCGGGTGTTCGGAATCGACGTTGAGAGGAACCGGAGGGAGGTTTTGAGGATCACCGGGTACATGCCGCAGCACTTCAGCCTCTACGAGGACCTGACGGTGGAGGAGAACATGCGGCTTTACGCGTCCCTCTTCGGGCTCAAAGGAGGGGAGGCGGAGGAGAGGATACGGGAGCTCATGGACGAGTTCGTGCTATGGGAGTTCAGGAACCGGCTCGCAGGGAAGCTGAGCGGCGGGATGAAGCAGAGGCTGGCGCTCGCGGTAGCCCTCCTCCACAGGCCCAAGCTGCTCGTGGTCGACGAGCCGACGGCGGGCGTCGACCCGCCGCTCCGCAGGTACTTCTGGGAGAAGTTCAGGGAGCTGAAGCGCAGGGGCGTCACGATACTCGTCACCACCCACTACATGGACGAGGCGGAGAACTGCGACCGCATCGCGCTGATGAGCAGGGGGAGGGTGGCGGCGGAGGGCACGCCCCTACAGATCAAGCGGCTCGCCTTCGGCGGAGACCTCGTCGAGCTGGTGGTCGAGGGCGACCCGCGCCCGGCGCTCGACGGCTACGGGGCTAGGCTCGTGGAGTTCGAGGGGGACGGCTCCTACAGCAGGATCCGCCTGCTCGTGCCCGACGCGTCCGAAGCCCTCGTCCCCCTCACCAAGATGCTGGAGCAGAGGGGCGTCAAGGTGGTGAGAGCCTACCCCCTGCCCGTCAGCCTCGAAGACGCGTTCATCCGCCTAACCACCGGGAGGTGAGGGGGATGGGGCCGCTCGTGGCTCTCGTGGCGAAGGACGTTAAGCAGCTGCTCAGGGACCCGAGGTCGCTGACGATGGTCCTCTTCATGCCCCTCGCCGTCATGGCGATGTTCGTCGCCGGGTACGGGGAGGAGAGGAGCGAAGTTCCAATCGTCGTCGTCAACCTGGATAGGGGCTCGATCTCCTGGCAGCTCGTGGAGTCGCTGAGATCCAGCGGCACCTTCAAGATCGTGGCGTACGCCGCAACCGTGGAGGAGGGTACGGAGCTCGTGAGGAAGGGCGTAGCGTACGCGGCGGTGGTGATCCCGGAGGGCTTCAGCGACAGCGTCCTCACCGGGCAGAGCACGAGGATCGTGACCGTGCTCGACGCGGCGTACGCGACGGTTTCGGAGCTCGTCTGGCAGTCGGCGGTGATCGCGACGCAGGCGTTCATGAAGAAGGCTTCGGAGCTCTACGGCACCTTCTACATCGATGTGGAGCGGCAGACCGTTTACGGCCCCAAGGTGAGCTCGGTCGACAGCTTCACCTCGACGATCATGGGGGTCCTCCTCCACCTCGTGCCGATGAGCCTCATCGCGGTCTCCATCAGCCGCGAGCGCGAGAGGAAGACGTTCGAGCAGCTCATCATGGCACCGGTCTCCAGCTGGCACATCGTGTTCGGGAAGTTCATCGCCTACGCGCTGGTGACGGTGGCGGACATGGTCGTGACGATGGCGTTCGCCGTGTACGCGCTCGGGGTGCAGGTGAGGGGGCCGCTGCCCGCGCTGCTCGCGGTCTCCCTCCTCATGCTGCTCTGCTCCCTCGGCATGGGCCTCCTCATATCGGCCGCCTCGCGCAACCAGCTGCAAGCCTACCAGGCGGCGATCTTCGTCTTCATCCCCTCGATGCTGTTCTCCGGCTTCTTCATGCCGGTGGAGCTGCTCTCCCCCACCGCTCGCCTCGTCAGCAGGGTCCTACCCCTCTACTACTTCCTCAAAGCGTTCAGGAACATCCAGCTGCGGGGCTGGACGCTCGCCGACGTGTCGCAGGAGTGCGCGGCGCTGGCGCTGGAGACCGCGATCTTCCTAGCGGCTGCCGTGAGGGTCCTGAGGCTCAAGGTGGAGTAGCGTGAGGAGATGGGCGGTCGCCCTGGCAACCCTGCTGGCTGCCGTGTCGCTCGCAGCCTTCGCGGTAAAGGCTCAGCCGGCTTTCACCGTGCGTGACGCCTACTGGCAGGCTCCGCCCACCGCTGGGGTCAACAACACGCTCGTCGTGGTGCTGGAGTACAGCGGCGCCAGCGGCAACTTGACCCTGAAAGCGAACCTTACGGTGAAGGGGATAGCCGGCAGGGACCTGACCGCCAGCGCCAACTACTCCGGCTACTTAGCCCAAGGAGCCTTGATCCCGCTCAGGTTCCAGCTGGACCTCCCCGAGGGCCCCTACGCCTCCTACTACCCGGCTTCCTTAGAAGTCAGCTGCAACGGGAGCTCGACGACCCTCGGCTTCCAGGTGGGTTTCACCGGCAGTCCGTCCTTCTCGGTCGTGGCCGACAAGGGGGTTCTGCGCAAGGGGGAGGTCAACCAAGTTACGATCACCGTGACCGTGGAGGGGGCGCCGGCGAGGAACGTGGAAATCCGCGTTACCCCGGCCAGCGCCTTCCTGACCGTGCTGGGGGGCTCCCTCAGCAGGGAGGGGCTCGCGGGGGTGGGCGAGAGACTCGCCCTCCCGCTCAGCGTGATCGTCGACAGCGCCGCTGGGGACAGCGTCGCGCTAACCGTCACAGTCTCCTACGAGGATTTCACCAGGAACCCCGGCACGCAGAGCATGACTATTGGGTTCCAGGCGGTTAGGGCGAAAGGCCTACCCTTCTTCGCCTGCAGCCTCTCACCCAGCAGGGTTGTCTCGGGCCAGCGGTACCAGATGTACCTCTACCTCACCAACACGGGCCCCAGCGCAGCCAGGGACGTGAAGGTCTCCGTGTCGAGCCTTTCGCCGGGCGTCGCGGTCCTTTCCGGCTCCTCCGCCTCCCTGGGCGACTTCGCTCCCGGCGAGACCAAAGCTGTGCCGCTGCTGGTTAGAGCTGACCGCGCAGCCGTCGGGGTTGCGCAGCTCCAGCTGACGCTAACCTACTACGACGAGTACGGCGACGCGAGGACGAGCGCCGTGAGCGTCGGCTTCGAGGTGGCGAGGTCCCCGTCGCCCCTGCTCGCTGTGAAGCTGCTCAACGGGACGCTCCCCTACGGCCTGAACTCCAAGCTCGTGGTCTCGGTCGTCAACCTGGGGGACGCGGCGGCGGTCGACGTGTCGGTGGACGCGGCGCCGGGGGCCGGGGTCTACGTGCTGGAGGCCGCGAGGGTCAGGGTCAGGCGCGTGGAGGCAGGCCGCAGCGTCGAGATCCCCTTCACGGTGAGGGCTGCGCCGACCGAGAGCTCGGCCACGATCACCTTCAGGCTCGAGTACTACGACGAGTCCGGTGAGAGGTACGCCGACGCGCTCCAGGTCTCCTTCAACGTGACCCGAAGCGACCCCAGCGTCACGCTAACCCCGCTCAACAGGACGCTCTACCCCAACCGGGTTAACCGCGTCGTGGTCCTCGTCCGCAACGCGGGCTCCGCGGAGGCCCGCAACGTCACAGTCGCGTTGACCTCGCAGAGCCCCGAGATCGGCGCGGTCGTCGGCCCCTCCACCGTCAACCTGGGCAGCTTAGCCGCTGGCGCCTCGGCGGAGGTCGCGTTCGACGTGTTCGTCCAACCGAAGGTCTACGGGGCTCTGCAGCTCGTCGCCGCCGCCTCCTACAGCGCCGTCGACGGGCGCTCGTTCAGGGACCTCTACGCGCTCGGCTTCGAGGTGCACGGGGACTGGGAGCTGAGCGTCGCCTCCCTCGTCACCGTGCCGCCAGTAGTCTTCCCCGGCGACAAGCTGGTGAGGCTCGCGGTCACGCTCGTGAACTCCGGCGACTACATGGCGAGGAACGTGGAGGTGAGGTTCCTCGGCGGCGAGTGGGTGAAGCCCAGCACCGCCAGCGGGGCCGAAGCGTTCATCCCCTACCTCCCCGTCGGGCAGGCCGTGACCCTCTACTTCCTCGCGGACGTGAGCGACAGCGCGCCCTTGGGCAACCACAAGCTGGCGATCAACGCGTCGGGCCGCCTCCTCTACTTCACCCTGACGGTCCTGGAGAAAGCGAGCTTCAGGATCCGCAACGTGACGAGCCTCGAGGTGGAGAGGGGCGGGAGGGGGTACAAGCTGGTGTACGAGGTGGAGAACGCCTCCAACTCCACAGCCGAGGACGTGCGCATCGAGATATTCTCGCCCTTCGTGAAGGGGACCACGAGCGTCTACCTGGGCACCCTCAGCGCGCGCGAGCGCAAGCTGGCCTCGTTCGAGGTGGACGTGGACTCAACCGCGCCCGTCGGCGAGCTGCCGATCGACGTGCGGGTAAGCTGGACGCAGGAGGGCAGGAGCCTTAGCCAGTACGTCAGATGCGCGCTGTACGTGAGGGAGCCGAGAGGGGTCAACCCCCTGGCCGTCGCGGCCGCGCTCGCAGCCGCCGCGGCAGCGCTCGCATACTACAAGAGGGGCAGCCTCAAGGCGCTCGCTACCCGCTTGCGCGGGGGCTCAGGCTCCGCCCCCCGCGAGTAGAGTGCACCAAAACGATAAAAAGCTGGAGGTTGCCGCGCGCACTGTGGGTCTCAGGCTTCATCTGGGCCGAGCCCTGTACCTGATCGTCCTGGGCCCGGCGGGCAGCGGGAAGACCACGCTGACGGCGGCTTTCGGCGGCTGGCTCTCGGAGGCCCAGGAGGCGCGGGTGGCGTACGTGAACTTGGACCCGGGAGCCGACGTCCTGCCGTACAAGCCGGACGTGGACGCGAGGGAGTACGTCACCGTCGAGGAGCTGATGCGGGAGAAGGGGTTGGGGCCGAACGGCGCGCTCGTGGAGAGCATGCAGGTGCTCTACGAGAGGAGAGGCGAGCTCCTCGAGAGGATCTCGCAGCTGGAGGCCGACGTAGTCCTCGTGGACACGCCCGGCCAGATGGAGCTCTTCCTCTTCCACGACGCTGGGCCGGCGTTCTCGCGGGAGCTGGCGAAGCGGGGCGCCGCGGTGGCCCTCGTGCTCTTCGACTCGAGCTTGGCGAGGAGCCCCTCGCACTTCGCGACCCTGCGGCTGATGTCGCTCGTGGTGCAGTTGAGGCTGGATGTGCCGACGGTAGCCGCCCTGAACAAGGGCGACCTCGAGGCCGCACGGCGCGCGGCCGCGTGGGCGAAGGACCCGGGCCTGCTGCTGTCCGACCTCGAGGGGGAGCAGGGGGTCATATCGGAGCTCGCGGCGAAGCTCGTCGAAGTGATGAACGCGTACAGCGTGGCAGCCAGGATACCGCTCGTCTCCGCGAAGGAGCGCTGGGGCTTCCAGGAGCTCTACGACCTGCTCCACGAGGTGTGGTGCGCGTGCGGGGACCTAACGTAGCGCGCGCCCGCGCGGGAGGCCCGCGCTTTTCTGCCCCCTCTGGCCCGCCCGTCACCGATCCGGCGGGCCCACGGGGGTGAACCCCTCACCGCTTGGGGCCCGAGCTGGGCCCCTAAGCTCAGCCCCCGGTCTCATCCCGGCGTCCGCCGGGTGCGCCCGGCGCGCGCACGGGCAGCGGGGCGGCGCGTTGAGCGCGACCCCGCCAACCCGCCAGCGAGCACCGAGCTCGGGGCTCCGGCCCCCTCACCGCTTGCCCTCCCACCGCGCCGTTTCCGCGCGGTTCACGAGCCTAACGCGAACAGGAGCTTTATAAATTCTCATGCTGAGATGCCTGGAAGTGTTTTTCTAAACGGAAAGTTAAAGAAAAGAATAGAGGATACACAATTTGTGTAAAGTAGTGTAGAGAAGGCTCCGGCGGCGCGCGCTAGCCGCCTCAGAGGCTAGTGGTGCGCGCCCCTGAAAATCGCGATAAACCAAAAGCTTGCGGGTACGCGCGAAAACGCGCGTGCGCGACCTAACGTAGGCGATCGCGCTACCTCGTCGTCAGCTCGATCGCGCCCAGCATAAAGAGGTCCTCGCTGAGCCCCTCCTCGATGTTCTTCAGGCTCGTGCTCAGCCTAATCACCTTGGTGCGACCGTACCTGCCGAGGCTCACCACGCGCGCGTTCACGATGCCCGCCATGTCGAGCTCGTTGATGATGTCGCTCACCCTGCGCTGCGTGACCGGGTCGACGCCCAGCATCTTCGCGATCTCCACGTACTTGTTGTATATCGTCCCGGTCGTCAGGTTCTTCGCCCCCTCCTTCTCCAAGAGGTAGACGGAGAGCAGGACAAGCTTCACGTGGAGGGGCATCGACTTGATCACGTCGACGGTCACGTTCTTCTCGATCTCCTTCTGCGCCTGCCGCACGTGGTCGGCCGTCACCCTCTCGGCCCCCTCCCGCTCGGCGATGTCGGCGGCCTTCAGCAGCAGGTCGAGCGCCAGCCTCGCGTCCCCGTTCTGCTTCGCGGCGATCGCGGCGCACATCGGTATGACCTCGGGCGCGAGCACCCCCTCGTAGAACGCCTCGGAGGCCCGCTGCCTCAGTATGTCCTCGAGTTCCCTCGCCGTGTAGGGCGGGAAGACGAGCTCCTCCTCGCACAGGCTGCTCTTCACCCTCGCGTCGAGGAACTCGGTGAACTTCAGGTCGTTCGTTATGCCGATCAGCGAGAGGCGGGAGGAGGTGAGCTGCTCGTTGATGCGCGTGAGGAAGTAGAGCACGTCGTCGCCGGACTTCTTCACGAGGTGGTCCACCTCGTCGAGGACCACGACCATGATCCTGCCCCGCCGGTCGAGGGCGGAGAGGAAGCGCTTGTACACTTCGGAGGTGGCGAGGCCGGTGAACGGTATCCTCGTCCCCAAGCTCCTCGCCAGCTCCGCTAGGACCCTGTACGAGGTGTCGTTCTGCCTGCAGTTCACGTAGGAGAAGATGACCCTGTCCTGGGCCTTCTCCGAGAGCTTCCTCAGCACGTACTTCGTGACCGCGGTCTTCCCCGTGCCGGTCAAGCCGTAGATGAAGACGTTCGACGGGCGCGAGCCGGCGAGGGCGGGCGCCAGGATCTTGGCGAGCTGCAGCACCTGGTTGTCCCTGTGCGGGAGCTCGCTCGGGACGTAGTCGGGGAGCAGCTTGTCCCGATCCTTGAAGATCCTCGACTGCGCCGCGAACCTCTCGAACAGCTCGTCCAAGCTCATACAAGCTCCAGTAGAAGCAGTGGAAGCTCAGGCTAGATCGAAGGCTCGCGGAGCATAAGCTGTAAAACGCTCGTGTATAGCGCTCTCATACCGCCGGAGCACGCGCCGCGCGCTAGCGGGGCGCAACCCAGCGGCCGAGGCGAGCTGCTCGCAGACACGCGCGCGGGCAGCGCAAGCGAAAAACTTATCCGAGCAGCGTTCCCGCTTCACGCGCGCCGGGGTGGCCGAGTGGTCCAAGGCGGTGGGCTCGAGATGAGCCGCTCGCGCTAAGCCTGGTGGACGAGCCACCCACTGCCCCTCTGGGGCGCCCGGGTTCGAATCCCGGCCCCGGCGCCACCTTCATTTCCGGGCCGAGAGCCGGGCTCCCGTGGTGGTGCTGCGGGCGGTGCTTTTCGAAACCGAAGTTGTGGGGGAGGCCGCGGCTTCCTCGGGCGGGTTGGGGGAGTGGCTGGGCGGCGGGGGGCGCGTCTCGGTCAAGCTCCGCGTAGAGCGCGTCTCGAGGCTGGGCTTCCTGGTGCAGAGACCCCCGGAGCCGCTGGCTGCGGTCGTGTGGGAGCCGCGCCTCCGCGTGCTCAGCGCCAGCGGGCAGCGCTACTGCCGCTACCACGAGGGCTTCGGCGAGAGGGTCGAGTACTGCGCCGAGCACGCCACGGCGAAGGGGGGCTACTGCCGCGAGCACGCGCGGAGCTGGAAAGCGCTCTACGAGCTGTGCAGCCAGGGGGTCGACGCGGCCTGCGAGGAGGCGGCGCGCGCCGCTCCGCCGGAGGAGTTCGC
The DNA here is from genome assembly GCA_028275925.1 of Thermofilales archaeon. Lineage (GTDB taxonomy): Archaea > Thermoproteota > Thermoprotei > Thermofilales > Thermofilaceae > JANXEW01. The sequence goes on along the minus strand of JAPWTS010000022.1, from coordinate 12,063 downwards.
GGTCTACGCGCTCGACTTCGGCGGGGGATTGAAGGTGGGGTTGACGCAGCTGTGGCGCCTGCCCCACAGGGTTGCCGAGCAGCCGCACGTGAGCGCGGCGCTCGTCGCGAAGGGCCCGCTCGCCGAGATGCGGAGCCTGGAGAGGGCTCTGGGCAAGCGGCGCGCCGCGACGGAGGGGATGGGGGTGAGGGTCTCCGAGAGGATGCGGCTCTCCGCGAACTTCCTGGAGCGCGCGGGCGCGCGGGAGGTCGCCGCCCGCCTAGCCTCGCTGCTGGCCGAGCTGGGCTTGGAGGGCGAGTACGAGGCGATCACCCTGCTCCCCCGCACGCTCGAGCCGCGCCGCTTCGCTTCAGCGGAGCCGGCCCCCCTCCGGTCGCTCGAGGGCAGGGAGCTGGAGCTCCTCGACTACTGGGCCGGCGTGCTGGCCTTCGAGGACGCCCGCTCGGGCGAGCCGCTCTTCGCCCGCAAGCAGGACCTCCTCCACGTAGCGCTAGCAGCTCAGCTCGGCTAACTTCGGCTGTTCAGTCACTGAAAGGTAAGCTTTTAAGGGTTTACCTTGCAGTGACTACCGATGAGCTACGTCACCGTGTCAACTAAAGTGAGGAGGAGCTTGTTGGAGAAAGCTAGGAGGCTCGGCATCAACGTAAGCGAAGTACTCAGGAGGGCGTTGGAGGAGGAGGTTCGCAAGAGAGAGGCAGAGTGGGCAGTGAGGGTTATGGACGAAATCTCTCAGAGGATAGAGCTGGACGTTGAAGCAAAAGACCTGATAAGGAAGTTTAGAGATGAGTTATGAGAAAGAAGGTCGTCTTAGACGCTAGCGCGATTGCGAAATGGTACCTTAGGGAGGAGGAGTCGGAGGAGATGAAGGTTCTCAGGACGAAAATCTTAACAGGCGAGGTGGAGGCGCACGTGCCGGATTTCGCGTTCGTCGAGCTGGCCAACGTGCTTAGGTACGCGAAGGGCTCGAACGCCGCTGTTGTGGCGGAGGGCGTCAGAGCTGCGATGGCTCTCGGCATGGCCGTTCACCGCTTCGAGGAACTTTTCGAGAAAGCCGCAGAGATCGCGTTCGCGAGGGACCTTACAATCTACGACGCGATGTACGCGGCTTTAGCGGAGCTTGAGGACGCCGCGCTGGTGACGTACGACAACAAGCTGCTGGCGAAAACGGGAAGAGCCCAAAGGGCTAGCGACTTCCTCCGGGCGTTGGAAAAGTAGCGCATCAGCTCGAGCTGGCGAGCCCTATCAGCTCCCTCTTCCTCTTCAGGTAGTAGAGGTAGTGGCTGTACGGCACGTCCGCCGGGACCCTGTGGTCCACGTGCGGTATGTACCCGCCCTCCTCCACCAGCGGCTTCACCCGCTCGAGCTCCCTGTCGATCGCCTTCGGGCCCTCGATGAGCGCGTACTTGTCGATGCCTCCCATGAACAGCGCCTCCCGACCGTACTTCTCCCTCAGCCTCACGGGGTCCGACCCCGCTTTGACCTCGCACGGGAAGAAGCAGTTCACCCCTCCCTCGAGCCACAGGGGTACGAGGAGGTCGATGTTCCCGTCGCTGTCCACGATGAAGAGCCGGACGCCGTGCGCCCTCAGGAACTCGGTGATCCTCCTGTAGCAGGGGACCATCAGCTCCTTGAAGTGCTTGGGCGAGATTAGCGGGCCGCCGTTCCAGCACATGTCCTCCCAGAAGTGCGCGTAGTCGAGCTTCACCTCCTTCGCCGGCTTCTCGATGGCCTTCAGGATCATCCTGGTCCTGAACTCGAACATGTCCCTCACGAGCTCCGGCTCCGTGAGGATCGCGCGCGAGAGGTTGCGCAAGCCCATGAGGTCCCGGGCCCAGCCGAAGAAGCCGCCCGCGTCGATTCCGAGCGGGTAGTCCCTCCGCTCCCACTCCTCCTTTAGCTGCTCCCAGTTGGCCGGGTAGCTGATGTTGTCGAGGTCGAAGCGCTCCTTGTAGCTCTCCCACGTGTCCCAGTCCTTCACCGGGTACTCCAGGTAGGTGGGTATCGACTCGCCAACCCCCTCCTTGAACTCCACCTTGACGACGCCCAGCTCGTCCCGCACAACCCTCGTCCGCTCGTCCTCCCTCAGCACGACCCTCTCGAAGCCCCGGAAGGGGATGTAGTAGGGCACCTTGTACCAGTACCACGCCTCGAAGCCGAAGTACTGGTCGGCCCTGTAGTCGTCGGTGACCCACTCGGGCAGCCCCTCCCTGTGCCACCTCCTCAGCGTCTCGCTCCAGTACCCGAACTCGACGTCCGGGACGTGGTCGACCTCCTCGTACATGAAGACCCTCAGGAACCTCTCCCTGCGCGTCAAGCGGAGGGAGGGGTTGATGATCCCCACAATCGGCCGGCCCGAGCCACCGTTAAATGGTTGGCGCAACGGTAATAGTCGGGCCCGCTCCCCGAGCCTCGTGCGGGTACGCGCGCTCATCGCGGCCGCGCTGGCCGCCGCGCTGCTGGCAGCCGCCGCAGCGCTTTTCTACGAGCGGCGCGCACCGGAAGCCGTGCAAGCTTGCAGGTGCGGGGGAGGGGCCGCGATCTACGTTTCCCCGAAGGGCTCCGACGCGTGGAGCGGCCGGCTGCCCGAGCCGAGCCCCGACGGGAGGGACGGCCCCCTCGCCACGCTCGAGAAGGCGCTGGAGGTCGCGAGGAGGCTCAAGGCCGAGGTGGGAGGCCCGGTTAGGATCGTCCTGAGGGGCGGCGTCTACAGGGTCGAGAGGCCGGTCGTCCTGGGCCCTGAGGACTCGGGCTGCAGCGGGTGCCCGCTCGCGATCGAAGCTTACCCGGGCGAGGTCCCCGTGATCAGCGGCGGGAAGCCCATCTCCGGCTTCGAGGAGGTCGCGGTGAACGGCGTGCGGGCTTGGGCCGCCCGCGTCCCCGCCGGCTGGCGCTTCAAGCAGCTGTTCGTGAACGGGGAGCGCAGGTACAGGCCGAGGCTGCCGAAGGAGGGCTTCTACAAGGTGGTGGAGGTCCCCGCCTACAGGGGGCGGAGGCTGGAGGAGCTCGGGCTGTTCGAGGGGGCTGACAGCTTCGTGTGCCGCAGCGGGGACGCGCGCCGGTGGCGGAACCTCGAGGACGTGGAGGTGGTGATCCTCCACTTCTGGATCGAGGAGCGGATCCCCATCGAGTCCTTCGACCCGAGCTCGAACCTCGTGAAGCTGAAGCAGAAGACCGTCTTCGTCGTCAGGGACGGCTTCGCGCCCCAGGGGCCCCGCTACTACCTCGAGAACGTCTTCGAGGCGCTGAGCGAGCCGGGCGAGTGGTACCTCGACTGGCGGGAGGGCAAGCTGTACTACGTGCCGAGGCCGGGCGAGGACCCGGCTACGGCGGAGGTCGTGGCGCCCGCCGTCGCCTGGCGCCTGCTGGAGCTGAGGGGCGAGCCCCAGCGGGGCCGCTTCGTCGAGAACGTCGTGATCAGGGGGCTCGTCTTCGAGCACGCCGACTGGGATTACACGCTGTCGCCGCAGGCGGCGGTCAACGTGCCCGGCGCCATCTACATGGAGGGGGCCCGCAACGTGGTCCTCGAGAACTGCACGGTCAGGCACGTCGGCGGCTACGCGGTGGAGGTGGGGCCGGGCTGCAGGGGCGTGCGCGTCGCCGGCTGCGACCTCTACGACCTCGGAGCCGGCGGCGTGAAGGTGGGGACCCAGCACGTGCCGAAGGCCGAGTGGGAGCGCGTCGAGTTCGTCGACGTGGAGGGCAACAGCATCCGCGAGTGCGGCCGCGTGTTCCACAGCGCGGTCGGCGTCTGGGTGGGGCAAGCCCGCTTCGTCCGCGTCCTGCGCAACCGCATCCGGGACCTCTACTACACCGGCGTGTCCGTGGGCTGGACGTGGGGCTACGGCGAGAGCTTCGCCAGCTACAACCTGGTGGAGGGCAACGTCATCCACGACGTCGGCAAGGGCCTGCTGAGCGACATGGGCGGCGTCTACACGCTGGGCGTCCAGCCGGGCACGGCGGTGCGCTGCAACGTGATCTACAACGTGAGCGCTTACCAGTACGGCGGCTGGGGGATCTACCTGGACGAGGGGAGCAGCTACATAACGGTCGAGGGCAACCTGGTGTACGACACGAGCCACGGCGGCTTCCACCAGCACTACGGGAGGTTCAACGTGGTCCGCGACAACGTCTTCGCCTTCGGCCGCGAAGCGAACGTGGTGCTGAGCAGGGGCGAGCCGGGCCAGCTCGCCTTCACCTTCGAGCGGAACGTCGTCCTCTCCAACGGGTCCCCCATCTTCGTGGGCGGCTACGCTCAGGACTTCTCGAGCAGGAACGTGGTCAGCGACCGGAACGTGTTCTGGGACCTCGGCGGGAGGCTGGTGATCTGCAGGGAGCAGCGCAGCGGCAGGACGTACACGCTCGAGGAGTGGAGGAGCCTCGGCTACGACGCGCTCTCGCTCGTCGAGGACCCGCGCTTCGTCGACCCGCTCGCCCGCGACTTCAGGCTGAGGGAGGATTCCCCGCTGCTCAAGCTGGGTTTCAGGCGGCTCTGCGCGCTGGAGGCTAACTCGCGAGGCTGACGCGATAAGTACTAGGTCAGGCGCTGAACAAGCGGGGTTCTGGGAGGAAGAGCGCCGAGCTTTTTTACCAGTCTCCCCCCGTAGACGCTTGTGCGTCTGCACTGGTTGATCGCGGTACTCATCGCGCTTGCAGCCGCGCTAGCGGCCATCTTCGCCCGCAAGCTCGGGGAGAAGAGGGGGCCGGTCGAGGTCAACTGGGTGGTTGAGCGCGAGGAGGACCTCAGGAGCTGGGCGATGCTGCACGGGTTGGCTCCGGCCAAGCTCACCGGAGACGGGTTGACGACCGAGGTGACGGGCTTCGACCCGTACATGCTGGCGCCGCCGGTCCGCATCGACGCCGAAAGGCAGAAGGTCATCGTGGTGGGCATGAGGGTTCGAGGCAACGCGACCGCGCTCAAGATCTACTGGGTTAGGGAGGATTCGCCGAGCTGGGGCGAGGACAAGGCCTTCGCGTGGCCGATTGTAGCGGACGGCGAGTTCCGCGAGTACGTGATCACGGTGAACCACTCGGCGTGGCGGGGCACGATCACGCGCATTCGCTTCGATCTCGAGCCCCCAGACTGCTATGGGACGTATTGGGCGATCAAGTACGTGAGGGTCCCGGCCCGCGCTCAAGTACAGCTTGTGGGCATGTCTCCCACGAAGGCGGTGGTTGCTGAGGGCGACGGGTTCGAGCTGCGCGTCAGGCTGAGGAACCTCGGCGCCGAGCCCGCCCGCGCGGAAGTCAACGTTGAAGCCAGCGGGAACCTGGCGGCGGAGGCGGGGGGCGTTGAGGTTGGGCCCGCGAGCGAGGGGATAGCGGCGCTGAGGGTCACGGCGCTGAAGAGCGGGGTCGCCCGGTTGAGCGTGCGGGTGGGTGGCGCGAAGCGCAGCCTCGAGTTCCCCGTTTACAGCAGGGAGGCGCTGGCGTTCAGCCCCGAGCTCGGCGCGGACGGCGTCTACGAGCTCGAGGACGGCTACGCGGTCGTGAGCGGGCAGGCGGCGCTGCTCGTCCCCAGGGGCGGCGAGCTGTACGGCCCCCTCATCCTCGCTCTGAGGGGATCGGCCGGTTGGGAGCGCGTGGGCTCGCTCCACCTCGAGCTGCGCGCGCTCGGGGACGGTGTGGAGGCGTTCGCGCTCGCCCCTCAGCGCGCGTGGCTTGAGAACGGGGCTTTGAAGCTCGCGTGGGAGGGCTCCGACTCGAGGGGCGGAGCCTGGCGCGTCGAGCTCGCGGCGAAGCCGCTGGGCGGCGGGCTGATCGCGCTGGAAGCGGCGCTGAGCGGGAAGGGGGACCTCCTGCACTTCTCCGTCGCGGTGCGCGCGGGCGAGCCGGGCTTCGGCGCCTCCAAGAGCGAAGCGCTCTTCCCCGGTCTCGAGTGGCTCGAAGGCGATGAGCGCTCCTCGAGCTCCTCGGTGGTTCCCGAACCCTACAACCTCCGCGTGGCGCCGAACCCGATCAAGGTGACCGTCCCGCTCATGGCGGTGAGGCAGGGCGACGCGCTGGTCGCGCTGCTATGGGACCCGCTGCAGCCCTGGGGAGGGGGCTCGCCGCCGGCGCCCGAGTTCGCCTCCCCCAACTTCGTCGAGGGCCAGGAGAACCACCTGATGAAGCTCTTCGTACCCCCAGTCTCGGCGTTCGAGGAGAACAAGGAGGAGGAGACCCCGCTCAAGCTAACGAACGGGACGCTGAAGCTCTCGGCCCTGCTGTACGCTGCCCGCGCGGGCAGCGTGCTGGAGGCGGTGAGGAAGTGGGTCGAGGTTTTCGGCCTCCCCAAGCCGGAGCTGCCCCGCAGCCTGGAGGAGGAGCTGCGCCTCTGCGCGAGAGCGTACCTGGAGACGATGTGGGTGCCCGGCAGGGGGTGGCCCCACGCCGTGCCGGGGTGGGAGCCCGAGCCGTACCCGGGCTACGCCCACGTCCTCCTCCTGACCAGCTACGTTGTGCGCGACGCCGACCTGAAGGCGGCGATCCTCGCGAGGGTGAGGGAGGCGCTCTCCCTCGCCGAAGCGAGGTGGGGGCCCGGCGCGCTGATCAGCGGGGCTGGCTGCCACATCCCCACGCCGCAGCTGCCGTTCCTCGTGGGGCGGCTCGAGCAAGGGTTGGCGCAGTGGCGCGATGAGGTTACTCGGCTGACAGCTGCTCAAGGCCCCGATGGAGAGTGGGGCTTCCAGCCTTCAGCGACGCCGTGCGGGGCTGAGGTTGCGAGGAAGCTGGGCGAGCCCGGGGCGAGGGAGGTAGGGATCACCGCCACCTACGCGGCCGAGGTCCTGAGGTACGCCCGCGTGACCGGCGACCCCGTGGCGCTCCGCGCCGGCCTCAGGGCTTTGAAAGCGATGGAGAGGTACAGGGTGCCGAGGGGCGCGCAGGTGTGGGAGGTGCCGCTCCGAGCCCCAGATATACTCGCCGCCGCGAAGGCTCTCGAGGCATACCTCGAAGCTTACATCGCCACCGGCGAGGAGAGGTACCTGGAGGGGGCGAGGTACTGGGCCCTAGCCGGCTTGCCCTTCGTCTACCTCTGGGCGCTGCCCGATAGGCCGGCGATGGCGGGAGCCACGATCCCCGTCTACGCGTCCAGCTGCCTGCAGGGCCCGGGCTGGTTCGGCATCCCCGTACAGTGGAACGGGCTCGTGTACGCGTACCACCTCCTGCGCCTGAGCGCCTACGACAGGAGCTTCCCGTGGCGCGAGCTGGCTACCCTGATACTCGCGAGCGCCATGCGCCAGCAGGTGACCCGGGAGGCGCGGGGGAAGCCGGTCGGCTCGTACCCCGACTCGTGGAACCTGGCGGCGGACAGGGACCAGCCGCCCTACATAAACCCGGAGGCGCTGGCGAAGGTCGCGCTGGCGCTCGCCGGCGCGAGCCCGGACTTGAACACCGCGCGTGTCACCGGCATCACCGTTTCGACCCCCGCCGAGATCCTCAAGGCGGAGCTCTCTGACAACGAGCTGCGGCTGAGGCTGAGGTGGCAGCGCGAGGGGCCGGTGCACGTCTTGGTCGGCGCCCCCGCGCTCGAAGTTTGGAGGGGGCGGGAGCGGCTGCCGAGGGTCGCGGATATCAACACGGCGGTTGAGGGCTGGAAGGTCTCGCCCTTGCTGAACGCTACGATCGTGAAGGTGGCGCCCGGCGAGGTGGAGCTGCGCCTAGCTTTGAGGGGGTGACGGACGCGCTCGGGCGGCAAACCCTTTTTGGGCGCGGAGCGAGGGGGGTCCGCGTGAAGTACGTTAGGTTGGGCGAGCGCTGCGGCCTCAAGGTCTCCGCGATCTCGCTCGGCACCTGGCACCTGCCCCGCCTGCCCGAGAGAGACGAGGCCGGAGCTTACAAGATCGATTACGAGGAGTTCAAGAGGATCCTGAAGCGCGCCTACGACGAGGGCTTGAACTTCATCGACACGGCGAACCGTTACCACGGCGGGATCGCGCCCGTCCCGCTCACCCACGTGGGCTACGCGGAGCGGCTGCTGGGGGCCGCGATCAAGGAGCTGGGGCTCGACCGGGAGGAGCTGGTGATCGCGACGAAGGTCGCGGGCCGGATGTCGCCGGGCCCCAACGGGGAGGGGTTGAGCAGGAAGCACATCATGTGGCAAATAAGGGAGAGCTTGAGGAGGCTGCAGACCGACTACATCGACGTCTACTACGCGCACACCTTCGACCCCGAAACGCCAAAGCTCGAGACCCTAACCACCTTCAACGACCTGGTCAGGCAGGGCCTCGTCAGGTACATCGGCATGAGCAACATCCCGGCGTGGCACCTCGCCGAGTACGCGGTGCTGGCGGAGGAGCGGGGGCTCGAGCCCATCGTGGTCCTCCAGTACCGCTACAACCTGCTGGACCGCAGCCTCGAGGCCGACATCATCCCGCTCGCCAAGCGGTTCGGGATGGGTTTGGCCGCCTACTCCCCGCTCGCCGAGGGCGTGCTGACCGGCAAGTACGTGGACTTCGAGGCGGGGAAGTGGAAGGTCCCTTCAGGCTCGAGGGGGGAGTACAGGGACATGAGCCGCTACTTCACGGACCGCAACCTGAGGATCCTCTCGAAGCTGAGGGAGCTCGCGAGCGAGCGGGGGGTCACGATGGCGCAGCTCGCCCTAGCCTGGCTGATCAACGTGGGCGAGAAGGTCTGGGGGATCCCGATCGTGCCGATCGTCGGCGCCACCAAGCTGCAGCACCTCGAGGAAGCCCTAGGGGCGCTGTCCCTCAACCTCTCCCATGACGACCTGAAGGCGCTCGACGAGGCGACGCGGGCCCCCTAGCGCGCTCCCGCGCTGAGGGCTTCGAGGAGCGGCGTGATCGGGTCGTCGGTGAGGTTCAGCAGGACGCCGGACTCCGCCAGCTCGCGCTCGAGCTGCTGGACGTGCTCCTCCGCCACCACGGCCTCGACGAGCGCGACCCCCTCGCGCCACTCGAGGGAGCTCCTGAGCGCGTAGCGCTCGAGCGCGGCCTTGAGCCTGCCGGCCTCGCCCCTGTACGCGAACTTGAGCAGGTGCCTGCGCTCGGAGACGCGGGCCAGCGCCTCGTCGTAGTCGTTGTAGACAGCCGTGATCCTGCCGTCCATCATGACCGCCACCCTGCCCCTCAGCTCCTGGATGTCGAGCGGGTTGTGGGTGATCGCGATCACGCACCTGCTCCTACCGGCCTCGCGCAGGAAGGAGACCGCGACCCTGCGGGCCTGCGCGTCGAGCCCCGCGAGCTCGTCGACGATGAGCACCCTAGCCGACTCCGCGAGCATCAGCTTCGCGATCTCGACCTTCTTCCTCATGCCCGGCGAGAAGAAAGGGAGGTCTTTCCTCTCCGGCGGGACCCCGAGGAGCTCCAGGACCTCGGCAGCCCGCGATGGGTCGTCGCCCCTCAGCTCGCAGTACATCCTCAAGTACTCGAGCGGGCTTTCCACGTTGAAAAGCGCGAACGGGGGCTGCTGCCTAGCGATCGCGACGAGCACCTTGTTCTCGTGCCTTGCGTGAACGTCGACGCCGTCCACCAGCACGCGCCCCCTCCACGGCCTGTAGATGCCGGCGATGACGTGAGCCAGCGTGGTCTTGCCGGCCCCGTTCGGGCCTATCAGGAACAGCACACCGGCGCCCGCCTCGAAGCTAACCCCCTTGAGAACTTCACGCGACATGTAACCGAAGTGCAGGTCCTCCACGTTCAGCATAATCCTGTGTTCCACGTGTTAAACACGGCGCATCTAAAAATTTGTCTTGTCACAATGGAGCTCCAACTATATAGAATACATAAGGAAATACATTAATAGTGAAATGCGCAAAATAGCACGCGCATATGCCTAGGACGTCTTGTGGAGGCCGCGCATACCCGTTGAAAAGTGCCGGAGAATGCCTTTGTGGAAAAAATTGTCAACGGTATGGCTCTATCTCACTCTGTGACGTGTACACGGGAGAAAAGCTTGTATGCACTTCAGATCCTGAGGGAGATAGTCTACTCTTCTATGCGTGTGTAGATAAGTTCTTTGCAGGGAGATATCAAGATCCTGCTGAAGAGGTTATAATCACCGATAAAGCTGAATACGTGCAAGAATTGATGGAAGGTTTCAGCCTATGCGGGTCTTGGTAGCTACGCAATTGGCTGGTTCTTACTCGAAAATAGCGGGAGAGATAATCCCAAGACTAGTTTCATCAAACATCGATGTCATGGTAGTTTCCATACCGCCCTCAATACTTCCATTGCAATGGAAAGTCGGAGATCTCTGCTACTGCGTTAAAGGTAAAAATGTTAAGTTTGTATTCAATATACGCCGTCGAGAGGATCTCCAAGCGATTACGGCGTTTCATCCCGATGCCGTACTCAACATATACGAGCCGACAATGCTGGTTCTGAAAGACATTCTTTTCGCAGCTTCTACGCTTAAGGATACCGCGGTGCGCGAAGGAGCCCCCTTCATAGGCTACTTCACCCTCGACCACTACCCTTTAAGGGGCCGCGGGCAGGCGCAAATTTTGGACAATCTCTTCGATTTCGTAATCCCCGTCACATCTTACGAGGGTAGACTGGCGAGAGAGCGCCTCTCGCGGTGCAAGGTCGTAGAGCCCGTGCCCTACGGGGTTGACCACGCCGTTTACAACCCCAGCGCGTGGAGCGCGAGCCCGATGGGGAGGAAGCTGAAGGAGGTCAGAGAGTTCAAGGTGATCTACGTGGGCACGGGATCCCCCTACAAGGACCCCGGGAGGTGGTACAGGGTCGTCGGGGAGGTGGCGCGCCGAGGGGTCCCGGTGAGGGGCGTTCTGAAGCTCAGCACCGCCGTCGGGACGAGCGACATGCCAGCCGACGTCAGCGTGCTCGAAGACGTGAACCAGCTCGCGGGGAAGATAGAGTACGTTCTAGGCTGGCTCGACGACAGGGAGCTGGCCGCGCTCGTGTCCGCCTGCGACGTGTTCCTAACCCTGTCGACGGCAGAGGGCTTCTGCCTAGCCGCCCTCGAGGCTCAAGCGTGCGGTCTCCCCGTGGTCTTGCCCGACATACCCCAGTTGAGGGAGGTGTACGGCGACAGCGCCCTCTACGTGAAAAGGGAGGGCACCTGGTACAGCGGTCTCGGCGGCTTCTACGTCACCTCCTCCGTCGAGGATGCGGTCGAGAAGCTGGTGCTCCTCTACGAGGACGCCGGATTTAGGAAAGAGATGCAAGCGAGGTCCCTCGCCAACGCCAAGAGGTACTCGTGGGACGAGAGCGCCGCTAAGATCATAAAGATCCTCGAGAGCGTAGCTGGAAGGCGGTGAAAGGGAGAAAATTGGTTTTAATCAAGTTCATTTACCGCGAAGTAGTAAACGATGCTGTACTAGAGCTGATAAGTTCGTTCTTGAATAGCTTGTACTCCGCTGCGCTGTACTACGCGGCGCTGCGCGTGTTCAGCGAACAGTACGCCATGCTAGCCTCAGCGGGCATCGTTTTAAGCTACTTCATCGTGCATGCCCGCAGCTCGGGAACTAGCACCGATGCGTGGATATTCAGGCCGGAGCACGTTTTAGCTGAGCTGCCGGTACCTCCCGTTGCCGTGTTCAGGCTCGCGTGGTTCGTCTCCTCGGCTATTTCGTGCGCTGCGACCCTGGTCAACTTTTACATACTTCAGCTCGTGCTGGGACACCTGCGCGTCGTACCCCCGTGCCTTCCTACGGTACCGCTTCTAGCAGCGCTGGCTTCCCCCGCAGTCTCCCTTTTTATGGAGCTGCAAAGCGCCATTCAACGGTACGTGTTTAGTGTGCTTTCGTTCCGCATTTTCAGCCTAATTAGCAAAAAGATTGAAATTAGTTATACGTTCGTTAGGAATATTGTTTCCAGAATATCCTTCCTGCTCATCTCTTTCCTTTACTCGGCCACGCCCATCTACTACACTTATGCTTCGATGCCGTGGTGGGCTAAGCCGCTGGCGCTCGTGAACCCGCAGACCTTCCTCATCGAAGCCGGTAGGGGTGGCATGGACCCGGCGGCAGCGGCCGCCGCCATCGCCCTCTCGCTGTGCGCCTACTACGCGGCCAACGAGAAGCTCTTCGAGAGGTTTGTGGAGGCGAGGCGCAGCGGCCGGTCTACTATGTAGCGCGCTACGTCGGCACTTTGTCCTCGGGGG
>JAPWTS010000021.1 GCA_028275925.1 Thermofilales archaeon | reverse complement strand
CCGCCGCCGACTTCCTCGGGCTCGCCAGCCTCTACGCCGACCTCTGGCTCAGGGAGCGCAAGCCGGCGAACCTCGCGAGGGTCTACGCGAGGTTCTACAGCGCCGCCGCGCTGCTGGAGCTCGAGAGGAAAGTGGGCAGGCTCTACTAGCCAACCGCGAGCTCCTTTTCTTTCCTCTGGCTAAATTAGCTCTTGGGGGATGCTGTCGGGGTTGTAGGCGACGCGAGGCCACACCCCGGCTTTCTTCAGCTGCTTGACAACATGCGGGTACAGGAACACGTACTCCTCCTCGAACTCCTCGACGAGCTTGGGATCGATCTCCCCCAACCTCTCCTTCAGCCTCTCGACCGAGCTGGGCTCCGAGAAGGAGAGCATGACCGCCGGGTGCGCCGAGACGCCGTAGTCGAGGAGGTTCTCGAGCGCTTTGAGCTGGAGCTCGAAGGCCTCCGGCCGCGCGCCGGTGAGCCTAGCGAACTCCTCGGGGCTCGCGCCCTTCAGCGATACCCTCACGTGGACGAAGTCGTACTTCGAGAGGTCCCTCGCGTAGCTCGGGTCGTGCCCGATCAGGATGCCGTTCGTCTCGAGGATGAACGCCAGCCCGCTCCCCTCCAGCCGGTCGAGGACCGCGAGGAGGTGCTCCCTGCACAGCGTCGGCTCGTTGCCGCTGATCCTCACCTGGGTGTAGCCCCTCCTCCTCGCGATCCCCGCGAGCTTCCCCGCGACCTCGTCGGGGGTGCACCAGAAGCCCGCCTTAGCGGGGTTGTCGCGCACCTGCCAGCCCCAGCAGAAGACGCAGCGCAGGTTGCAGCCAACGCAGTCGGCGGTCGCGATCCCGCCGTACCAGCGGCCGCCCCGGAAGCGGTAGTACTTGCGCTCAAGCCCCCTGCACACGACGCCCTTCAGCCCTTCCGCGAGCTTCACCGGGTCGTAGCCGACGCCCCGCCCCTCGCCCACGCGCGGTGGCGCGCGGGCCCCGCTAATTACCTTTTGGGCGCGCCACCCTTCGGCGGCGCTCTCGCTCGGCGCGCGCTAGCTGCTAGAGTACTCTCTATTTTTTCTTTAACTTTCCGGTTAAAAATTACTTTCAACCATCTTAACATCAAATTTATAGAGCTCCAGTTCGTCTAAGCCCTTGCGCGGGAAAGCGCGGCGGGAGCGCAAGCGGTAAAAGGGGCCTGAGCGGTCCCTTAGCTCGGTGCCTGCTGGCGAGTTGGCGGGGAGGCGCTCAACGCGCCGCCCCGCTGCCCGTGCGCGCGCCGGGCGCACCCGGCGGACGCCGGGACGAGGCTGGGGGCTGAGCCGAGGGGTCCAGCTCGGGCCCCAAGCGGTGAGGGGTTGCACCCCCGTGGGCCCGCCGGAACGATGACGGGCGGGCCAGAGGGGGCAGAAAAGCGCGGGCCTACCCGCGCGGGCGCGCGCAAGCCCCGGAGAGGGGGCAGGATCCGCAGAGCTCCCGCGCGCAGAAGAGCGTGTCGTGCGCGTAGAAGGCCGTCTGTACCCAGCCGGCGACCGGCCCGTAAACCCTCGATAGTATCGACCGGAGGCAGGAAGGCGCTGCCGGGCACTCGGTGCACCGGTAGCGCGCGCACAGCTCCTTCCTCGGCGGACCCCCCGCCAGCCCCAATCGGGCGGCCATCCTGAGAGCGTGCCTGTCGACGGGCGCTGCGCTCGGGTCCAAGCCCGTGAAGAGCAAGTAGGCGTCGGCGAGCTTCGGCCCCACGTTGCGCACGCGGAGGAGCGCCTTCCGAGCTTCCCAAGGGTCGGAGAGCCCGTAGGCTTTTTCGGCGTACTCGCGCAGCGCGGGGCCCAGCTGCTTGAGCTGGAAGCTGCCTCCGAGCAGGCCGAAGTCGAGCTCCAGCAGCTCCTCGAGCGTGTCGGCTCTCGAGAAGATCCCCCTGCACCACCTCAGCACGTTGCCCTCCCAGGAGGTTGCGCGGCTCAGGAAGACCGCGACGAAGACCAGGTGCCGGTCGTAGGGGCTCACCGACAGGCCCAGCTCCCTGTGCGCCGCCGCGAGGAGCGGAGCCCTCTCCTCGGCGAGGCGGCGGTCGAGCCAGAGACCGCTCCAGTACCGCAGCTCCTCCTCGCCGCACCCCTCGCCCACGACCTCCTCCCCCTCCTGCCACAAGCTGGCGCCTCGGCAGCGCCCGGCGATCTTCACGTACACGCCGCCCCTCTCCGCGAACAGCGCCCTCACGAAGGAGGGGGCCAGCGTCGCGCTCAGGCTGTAGCCTTCCCAAGCCCTCAAGCGCGGCACGCTAACCACCAACGCGGCGCGCCAGCATCACGGCCGCGACGTGCGTGCAGATGCGGCGGGCCCTGCGCCAGCCCCAGCTCGAAGCGAAGCAGCTGCACCTGTACCTGCCCCCCTCCAGCGCCACGATGTAGTAGCCGTGCCAATCGCCGAGCTCGGGAACCCCGTAGACGAGCCACGTCCCCTCGCCCTTGCGAGCCACCGTGCCGAGGAGGACGCGAGCGACCCCCCTCACCAGCCAGCTCTCGCGGGGGATCTCCCTGTAAAGCTCGAGCACGGCGCTCGCCAGCTCGTCGCGACGGACCCCCCGCAGGGCTTCGCGCACGACGCGGAGCGCCTCCCGCTCCGCCTCGCGCACCTTCTCCGGGTCGAGCCAGGGGGGCTTCGGCAGCAGCCCCCTCTCACCCCGTTTCCCCACCCGCGCCACCCATCTTCTGCAGGAGCGCGTAGAGCCCCTTCTCCGTGAGCCGGACCGCGTCCCTCTCCACCGCCGCGTAGCCGTAGGCGACCAGGTCCCTCAGGAGGGGGGCGTACTGGCCCAGCTCCGGCGCGCTGCGCAAAGGTAGAGGCCCCGCAGCCACGTCCCTCAGCAGCGCGAAAGCCGCGTCCGCATCCTCCCCGAAAGCGAGGTCGAGCAGGGGGTCGAGCTCGCGGGGTTCGGGCAGCGACCGGGGAGCGGCCGGCGGCTCGTAGCGCTCGAAGGAGGCTATCGCTTCGCCGCTCCTCGGCTCCCACTCCTCCCTGCTGCTCTCGAGCTTCGGGAGCGTGACCTCGCCCCACGTGCCCCCCAGCAGGCCGATCGAGCGCAGCGCCGCGCGCGCGGCCGCTCTCGGCTTCCACACGACGCTGTCCGCCCCCGCCACGGAGCCGGGTCCGCTGACGCAGACCGTCACGTTGCAGCCCGCCAGCAGGGCGGCGTGGAGGCTGCCCAGCTCGGGGACCTCGAGCAGCACCTCCGCCTCCTCCGACAACCCCCTGGCCGCCGCCACCGCCAGGTCGAGGTCCGCGTACCACATGACCGCCGGCGGCTCCGGCGGTCCCTCGTAGTCCACGAAGCGCGCCAGCGCGTAGAGCTCGCGCCACCTCCTCGCGCTGACTGCCGCCAGCGCCTCCAGCGCCGTCGAGCCGGCGAGCGCGGCCTCCTCGCTCAAGCCCTTGAGGAGCACCAGCTCGGGAGCCGGCTCGGGGAGCCAGAGCCTCGCACCGCCCCTCCACGTGATGACGTACTCGAAGTCCCCGCTCGGCTTGCCGAACACCACCTTCACGCGGGGCCCCGTAGCGTTGGCGGGCGACAGCTTAAATACGATTCCGCCGGCGAAGCTCCGTGGGCGGGGCTAAGGCAGATGAAAAGGAGCTGAGGAGGCTGCTCCGGGAGGCCGGCGTCGGCCCAACGCTGATCGCGAAACTGGAGAGCGCGGGCCTCCTATCGCCCCGCGGCTTGAAGTTCATCGTCGCCGCCACGCCCGACGAGCTCGTGGAGTGGCTCTCGCTGAGCAGCTACGAGAGCGCGGTCAAGCTGCGCGAGGCCGCAAAGTCCATCGTCGGCTACCAGAGCGCCGCCGTCGACGCGGCGCAGCTCATGGAGCTGGAGGAGCGGCTGCCGAAGCTGACGACGGGCGTGAAGGGGATCGACGAGCTGCTCCAAGGCGGCCTGAGGCCCGGGGAGCTGTACGAGTTCGCGGGCGAGTTCGGCACGGGCAAGACGCAGCTCTGCCACCAGCTAGCCGTGACCGTCCAGCTGCCGGAGGAGAAGGGGGGTATGGCGGGCAAAGCGGTGTACATCGACACAGAGGGGACCTTCAGCCCGCACCGCATCCTCGCGATGGCCGAGCGCTTCGGCTTGGGCAGGAGCGCTCTCTCCGCGGTAACCGTGTACAGGCCGCTGAACACGGGCGAGCTGGAGCGCTTCGTGAGGGAGGAGCTGAGCGGCTACCTCGAGGACGGCGCCAAGCTCGTGGTGATCGACTCGGTGATCGCGCTCTACCGCGCGCAGTACCGGGGGATGGAGTGGCTCGCGCGCAGGCAGCAGGCCATCAACTACCTTTTGGACTGGCTGAAGAGGTGGGCCCGCATCTACAGCGCCGTCGCCGTGATCACGAACCAGGTGCTCACCCACCCTCTACCGAGCGGAGTCGCTCTCAAGCTGCCCGCTGGCGGCAACATCATCGCCCACGCGTCCACCCACAGGTTCCTCATGAGGAAGGCTGGGGACGCGTGGCTGATCGAGTGCATCGACTCCCCCAGGATCCCGAAGGGGGCGAGCGTTCAGTTCAAGATCACCGAAGCGGGAGTGGAGGACGCCTAGAGCCGGGGGCTAGCTGTTGCCCGAGCCGCTGGCTTTGGTGAGAGCGGCCCTCGCGAGGGCCGAGCGGGCTAGGGTGCTGCGGGAGGTTAAGGCGGAGCCCGTCCTCTACGTGACCGAGATCGCGTCCGGAGGGAGGGGCGGGGGCTCCGGCGCCGAAGCTGGGAGGGAGTTGCACAGGCAGCTTTGGGGTTTGGACCCCTACGAGATCGCGTTCGCCGAGAGGTGGGCCGGCCCCCTGCCGCTCGCTTGGCGCTTCAGGTTCGGCTGGGTTTACGGGGTGTGCGACCTGGCCGTGTTCGAGCGCGGCCGCCTGCTGCGCGTGGTGGAGGTGAAGAGCTACGGCCGGGTAAAGGCCCGCGAGAGGGCGCAAGCGGCTCTCTACGGCCTGCTCGCGGCGCTCAACTTCCTCGCGAAACCCGAGGTCCTCGTCGAGACGCCGAGCGGCTCGGAGCGCGTGGAGAATTGGGAGCCGCTCGCCCTCGAGGCCTTGGGCGGGCGCGGTTTTAGCCGCGCGAGAGCGATTTAAGCCCTCCAGCGCCCCGAATGGGGGAGGCCGGGTGGGGTCGCTCGAGGAGTTCCTCGACCGCCCGAGCTGCAGAGTCTACATAGGGACCTCGGGCTGGGATTACGAGGATTGGGTGGGGCCCTTCTACGACTCGGACAAGGGAATGTTCTCCTACTACGTCAAGCTCTTCAACACCGTGGAGGTGAACTCCACCTTCTACGCCCTGCTGAACGAGAGGTTCTTCGAAGGGTTGGCCAGGTCGGCTCCGCCGAACTTCCTCTTCTCCGTGAAGATGTACAAGGGCATCACGCACAAGAAGCTGCTGAACCCGAAGCACGCCGAGGCGGAGATGGAGGCGTACTTCAAGTCGATCCAGCCGCTGGCGAGGCACGGGAAGCTCGGCGCGGTCCTCGTTCAGATGCCGCCTAGGGCTAGGAGCGAGATCCCGTGGTTCAGGGACTTCCTCGACGCGCTGCCGAAGGGCTTCAGGTACGCGGTGGAGTTCAGGGACCCCAGCTGGCTGAGCGAGGAGAGCTTCAGGGAGCTGAGGGACCGGGGCATCGCGTACGTGATCGTGGACGAGCCGCTCCTACCGCCGATCGTGGAGGTCACGAGCGACTTCGCCTACGTGAGGTGGCACGGGAGGGGGGAGCGCCCCTGGTACTACTACCACTACTCGCTCGAGGAGCTTAGGGAGTGGGCCGAGCGTCTGAAGCGCGTGATGGGCGAGGTACGGCTGCTCCTCGGCTACTTCAACAACCACTTCAGGGGCTTCGCGCCGCACAACGCCCTCCAGATGCTCGTCCTGCTCGGCCTAGCCTCCGCCAAGCACCGCGAGGCGCTGGCGCGGATCGAGGCGCGGCTCTCCTCTGCCCCGAAGGTGGGGGAGAGCGCGCTGAAGCTGCTCGGCGAGGGGGAGGTGGGGGAGGCCCTGAAGGTGCTGGCTGGGGAAAAGAGGTTCCAGCGGGCGCTCGAGATCAGCGACGCCGAGGTTTCCTACCAAGTGGGCGAGCGGGGCGTCTCGGCGAGGGTCAAGGCGTACAAGGTTGAGATCGACAGGGCGGAGAGGAGGGTGTTCCACGACTGCGAGGATTGGAAGAAGCTGGCGGAGTCGAAGAGGTTCTGCAAGCACCTCGTCAAGCTCTTCCTCCTGCTGCCCCGCGAGACCGCGGTCAGCATCCTCTCGGACATCGTCTCGAACCTGGAGGAGTGGAGCTTCGAGAGTTGAAGGGGCATGGGGTCCCAGCTGACGCCCCTCATCGAGACCGAGAAGATCGGGTTGAAGGGGGTTTACGGGAAGGTTCTGGCGGTCGACGCGCTGAACGCGGTGTACCAGTTCCTCGCGCTGGTCAGGGTAGGCACCGAGCCCTTGAGGAACCGGAGGGGGCTCGTGACCTCGCACCTCGTCGGCATCGCCACGCGCTACTCGAAGCTCGCGCTGGAGTACCGGTGCTCGTTCATCTTCGTGTTCGACGGGCCGCCCCACCCCCTCAAGGCGAGGGAGATCGAGCGGAGGAGGGAGCTGAGGAGGAAGGCGAGGGAGGAGTACGAGCGGCTGCTCGCCGAGGGGAGGCTTGAGGAGGCCTTCTCGAAGGCCGTCGTCGCGGTCAGCGTGGACGAGTGGACGATCGAGAGCGCGAAGAGGCTGGTGCGGCTGATGGGCTTCCCCGTCGTCGAGGCGCCCGCGGACGCGGAGGCTCAAGCGGCGCTGATCGTCTCGAGGGGGGAGGCGTGGGCCGTCAGCAGCCAGGACTGGGACTCGCTGCTCTACGGCGCCCCCCGCCTGGTCAGGTACGTCACGCTCACGGGCTTCGAGTGGCTGCCCAGCAAGCAGCAGGCGCGGAGGCTCGAGCCGGAGCTCGCGGAGCTCGAGAAGGTGCTGAAGGCGCTCGGCATCACCCGCAGGCAGCTCGTCGAGATCGCCGTCCTCGTCGGCACGGACTACAACGAGGGGGTGGAGGGGGTCGGGCCTAAGACCGCCTACAAGCTCATCAAGACGTACGGCAGCTTGGACAGGCTCCCCGCCGCCATCAGAGCTAAGCTGCCGGAGAACTACGAAGAGATCGTCGAGCTGTTCCTCAACCCTCCCGTGAAGGAGGACTACACGCTCGAGTTCAGGGAGCCGGACAGGGAGGGCTTGATGCGCTTCCTCGTCGACGAGAACGACTTCTCGCCGAGCCGCGCGCAAACGATCGTCGAGAGGCTGGAGGCGGCGTGGAAGCTCTCCAGGGCGCAAGCGCGGATGGAGGAATTCCTTTAGCGCTCATTCTTGAACGATTTTCACATTCAGTTTTTCAAAATGTTTATCGAAAGTATATATTTCATGAATATTTCTTTTCATCATAACCACGTACGCCAACGCATCGTTAACGCTAACCCCCTTCTCGAGCGCTAGCAGCGAGCTCGCGAGGTAGTCGCTCGCGCTCACCGCCTCTACGACGATATTCTCTCGCGATAGAACATCTCTGATGAAGGCGGCGGCCAACCTTGTACCAGCGTAATCCTCCAGCACGTTAGCTACCTCGCTTAGGTGAACTACCGTGGTGAGCGCTTCCTCACCTTCGTTGATGCGCGTGAGGATGGCTTTCGCCCTCCTCTTTATTTCCAATTCCCTATCGGACAGCGCCCTCCTAGGCGTTAGGATCGCGTAAATGAAAACGTTAGCGTCCACGAACCTCACGGAGCTCCCTCCTGAGCGCGTGGTAATCTTCAAAGTTCTTAACATCCACTTCGACGGAATCGAAGTACTTGCTCAGATCCGCGCCACCCGGGTAAACTTCGAGCTTCTCGTCCAGCTCCACGAGCAACACTACTCCACCTTTAACTTTCCTTCTAAAGCTAGGCGGCAGCGTGATTCTACCTTGGGGATCAATTCTCTTTATGGCAACCTTAACCTCTTCTGGCATAGTAACCAGGAACCACCACTAAGGCTTGAGTAAAAACTTATCGGTCTCCGCTCATCGAGTAGCTTTAGAGGCCGGATACAGCTTTTACAGCGGCGAGGAACCGCTCGTAGAGGTCCCTGTAGGCTTCCTCGCGCGCCGGCTCGTAGGTGCGGACCCCCCAGTCGAGGCTCTTCAGCGCCTCGTCGAAGCTCCTGAAGACGCCGGCGCCCTTGAACGCAGCGATCGCCGCCCCGAGGACGGTCGCCTCGCTGAAGCGGGTGGTCGTAACGGGAACCCCCAGCACGGCGGCGCGGATCTCGTTCCAAAGCTCGTTCTTCGAGCCGCCCCCTACGACGCGGACCCCCTTCGCCTTGAAGCCGAACGCCTCCTCGAGCGCTTCCAGGGCCAGCTTCAGCTGCATGGACAGCCCCTCGAGCGCCGCCCTGTAGAGCTGGCCCCTGCTAGCGCCCAAGCTCAAGCCGAGCACGGCTCCGCGCACCCCGAACCTGCTGAGCGGGCCGGAGTCGGGGACGAAGCTCGGCACGAAGATCAGGCCCCCGGAGCCGGGGGGCGCGCGTCTCGCTTCCTCCACCATCTTGCCGTACTCGCCGGGGGGCAGCTCCGGGTACGCCAGCCGCTTCAGCCACTCGAGCACGGCTGAAGCGATCATGAGGAGCTGGGGGTTCCACCTACCCCGCTCGGCGTCCGCCTCAATGATCACGCCCAGCTCGAGCGCTTTGTCGTTCGGGTCGTAGGACGGGGTGCGCAGCGCGAGGATCTCCCAAGTGCCGCTCGAGAGCACCGCCTCGCCCTCCCCGGCCCCGGCAGCGAGTATCGCGAACTGCGTGTCGTGGCCCGCCGCGACGACCGGCGTCCCCGGCGGGATCCCGGTCTCCCTCCCGGCTTTCTCGGTCACGTAGCCGACGACCTCGCCCGGCTCCCTCCACTCCGGGAAGAAGCCGGGGTCGAGGCCGGCGAGGGCCAGCATCTCGGGGCTCCAATCCCTCTTCGCGAGGTCCATCGCCATCATCGTCGAGGCGCTCGTGGGGTCGATGTGGAACTCGCCGCACAGCCTGTGGGCGATCAAGCCCGGCATCATGAGCCAGGTGTGCGCCTCCTCGAGGGCTTCGGGGGCGCGCTTCCTCAGCCAGTAGAGCTTGAACAGGGTGTTGAAGTATATGACCTGGTAGCCTGTGACGCGGAAGATCTCGCGGGGGCTCACCAGCTCGAGCACCTCCGGCACGACCTCCCGCGTGCGCTGGCACTGCCACGAGATCGGCGGGTAGGTCAAGCTGCCGTCCCTGCGGACCGGGGCGCCGTCCGCCCCCCACGTGGTCACGGCGACCGCCGCCACCCTGCCGCTAACCCTCGACGTCACGGCGCGCGAGAGCTCGCACAGCTTGCCCCACATCGCGTCGAGGTCCCAGACCAGCCACTCGGGGCGGTCCCGCTGGGGGACGGGCGAGTTGGGCGCGCCCGCTTGAGCCACGATGTCGCCGCGCTCGTTCACGGCGGCGACCCTCAGGTTCGTGGAACCGCAGTCGAAGACGAGAGCCAGGCTGCTCACACGATCAAAATCGTTCACCCGGTATTAAAGCTGCACCTGCTTAACGCCGCTAGGGGTTGCGCAGAGCGGCGCAACTTCACAAGCCCGGCTTCCCAGCAGAGCGCGGCGGTACTCCTAGGCTGGACGCTAGAGCTTCGAGCTTCCGAATCTGCTCCCGCCTGAACCCGATGAA
The DNA here is from genome assembly GCA_028275925.1 of Thermofilales archaeon. Classification (GTDB taxonomy): domain Archaea; phylum Thermoproteota; class Thermoprotei; order Thermofilales; family Thermofilaceae; genus JANXEW01. Next base: position 13,930 of record JAPWTS010000021.1, on the reverse strand, counting down.
AACGCCGCCCTCCTTGCCGCCCACGTAGACGAGGTCGCGCATGGGGGCTAGGGCGGCGGCGAGCTCGGGGCACACCACCACCAGCTCCCGAGCGTAGCCGAGGGCCTTCAGGGGCTCGCGGAAGCGCACGCGCAGCTCCCCGCCCCTCGTGTAGGCGGTCGCGTACGCGTGGGCGCCGGGCGGCACGGCCTCGTTGAGCTCCCCGCACTCGACGTCAACGTGCGTGACCCTAGCCCTCGAGTAGCCCTTCACGTGCAGGTACACGTCGCAGCCCAGCTCCCGGCCCCCCACCAGCACCCTAGCCTTCAGCGGTATCTTCCCCTCGCCCGGCCCTGTCACCCGCCGCCACCCCGCGCCCCCCGGCGCCCCTCTCCAGCTCCCCCACAAGCTTCGCTTCGACCCGCTCGAGGCCCACGACGGAGACGAGCTTGGCTAGCGCCCGCTCGCTGAGCTCGCCCTCCAGCTCCCCCGCCCCGCCCTCCCGCCTCCACGCGAACCGCGAGATCCCGCTCCTGCTCCTCCACTCCAGCTCGTCGAGCCGCTCGACGAGCACGTGGGCGACGATCTCGCCCCTCTGCTCGACCGTATCCACCACCCGGTACTTACCCTTTAGGCGCGCCCTGTCGACGGGGATCATCCAGATCGCCCCCGCTGGGGGCTGGTGGAGTAGGGCGTGCACGAATTCCCTCAGCTCGACCTCGCTCATCCTCGCCCTCACGCGGAAGAGGAGAGCCTTCCTGCCCGAGCCCCCGCTCAAAGCCCCTCGCCGGGAGAGCCCCCGGCGACCGCTCGGGAGAGCACATTAATAAGCGTGCTCCGGAGCTCCGCCCATCCGTGCGGAAGCGCTACGTACCCCCTACGGTCGGCAAGCCGGAGATCTACCACGACGGTTGGATCGACTTCAACAAGAACGGCGTGATGGACCCCTACGAGGACCCGAGCAGGCCGGTGGATGAGCGCGTCGAAGACCTCCTCTCCAGGATGACGCTGGAGGAGAAGCTGGAGCAGCTCCGCTCGAGCTTCAAGCCCGAGGCGGTCGGCAACATCTCTATCGTATTGAGGAACCTGCCGCCGAGGGAGGCGGCGCAGCTGGCGAACGAGATCCAGACCAAGCTGATCGAGGGCACGAGGCTGGGCATACCGACGATCATCCACGACGAGTGCCTGCACGGGTGCATGGCCAAGCACTCCACGCAGTTCCCGCAGGCCATAGCGCTCGCCGCGACGTGGGACCCGGACCTCGTCTACAGGGTCGCTAAAGCGATCGCGAGGGAGGCGAGGGCTAGGGGCATCCGCCAGTGCCTCGCCCCCGTCGTCAACCTCGCGAGGGACGTGCGGGCCGGCCGCACGGAGGAGACGTACGGCGAGGACCCGTACCTCGCTTCCGTGATGGCCGCCGCCTACTGCAGGGCCCTGCGGGAGGAGGGGGTGATCGCTACGCCGAAGCACTTCGTCGCGAACTTCGAGGCGGACGGCGGCAGGGACAGCCACGAGGCGCACTTCTCCGAGAGGATCCTCAGGGAGGTGTTCCTGCCACCCTTCCGCGCCTGCATCAAGGCTGGAGCCCTCTCGGTGATGGCCGCCTACAACTCGCTCGACGGAGTGCCCTGCTCGAGCAACCGCTGGCTCCTCACCGACGTGCTCCGGAGGGAGTGGGGCTTCGAGGGCTTCGTGGTCTCCGACTACGGCTCGGTGAGCGGGATCCTCTGGCGCCACTGGGTGGCCGGCTCGAAGGCGGAGGCCGCGAAGCTCGCTCTGGAGGCCGGCCTCGAGGTCGAGCTGCCGGCCACGGACTTCTACGGGGACGCGCTGGAGTGGGCGGTGAAGCAGGGGCTGATCCCGATGGAGGTCGTCGACGAGGCGGTGAGGCGGGTCCTCCGCGCGAAGTTCCTGATCGGGCTCTTCGACGACCCGTTCGTCGACCCCGACGAGGCCGAGCGCGTCACGGCCTGCGAGGAGCACAGGCAGCTCGCCCTCGAAGCCGCTCGGAAGTCCATCGTGCTCCTCAAGAACGAGGGCGTCCTACCCCTCGATAAGAGCAGGCTGAAGAGGCTGCTGGTGGTCGGCGGGGCCGCGAAGGCGCTCAAGCTTGGGGGCTACAGCGGGGAGCCGAAGAGCGTCGTCACTCCGCTGGACGCCATAGCGGAGAAGCTGAGGGGGACGGGCGCCGAGCTCGTGTACGTGGAGGCGACCCCCGTAGCCATGGACTGCGCGTGCGCCATCCTCCCGTGGGTCCCCGGCGTCCCGCTCGGCTACGTGGCTCCCCCCGCCGGCTTCGCCGGCTCGGGGCCGAGGATCGAGGTGTTCGACAACCCAGGCTTCGAGGGCAAGCCCGTGGCCGACTTCGTCGGCCTCTACTGGGGCGGCTTCAGGTACGAGTGGGGCTACGGCAGGCCGCACCACGCTGTTAAGACCGACAACTACTCGGTCAGGTTCTCGGGGCGCCTGCTCCCGCCGAAGCCGGGCAGGTACGCCATCTGCCTGGGCGTCGCCGGCGGCAGGGCCAAGCTCGCCGTGGGGGGCAGGACGCTGGTGGAGGTCGACGCCACGGGCGTCAGCACCTACAGGAGGGTCGAGCTGGAACTCAGCGGCGAGGCCGACTTCGTCCTCGAGTACTCGAGGACGAGGGGGTACGCGGCGGTGCGGCTGGGCTGGGAGCTCGTCGACTCGGAGGAGTTCAGGAGGGCGGTGGAGGAGGCCAAGCGCGCGGACGCCGTGGTGTTCTTCGCCGAAATCGCCGAGGGGGAGGAGAGGGACCGCGCCGTCCTGAGGCTCCCGAGGTCCCAGGAGCAGCTGATCGAGAAGCTGTTGGAGGTGAACCGGAACGTTGTCGTGGTGTTGGTGGCGGGGAGCCCGGTGGTCGGCGAGTGGCTGTACAGGGTACCGGCCGTCGTGCAGGCTTGGTACCCGGGCCAGGAGGGCGGTAGGGCGATCGCGGACGTGCTGTTCGGCGACTACAACCCCGCGGGCAGGCTCCCCTTCACGTGGCCCCACTGCGAGGGCCAGCTGCCGCTCTACTACAACGCGAAGCCGTCGGGGAGGGTCTACGACTACGTCAACGCCACCGGAGCGCCGCTCTTCCCCTTCGGCCACGGCCTCAGCTACACGAGGTTCGAGTACAGCGACCTGAAGATCCAGGTCCTGGAGGAGGGGAGGCTCGTCAAGGTGAGCGCGACCGTGAGGAACGCTGGGGGGAGGGAGGGAGACGAGGTGGTCCAGCTGTACGTGAGGGACGCCGTGGCGAGCGTCGCTAGGCCGCTGAAGGAGCTGAGGGGGTTCAAGCGCGTCCACCTGAAGCCCGGCGAAGCCGCGACCGTCGAGTTCACGCTGACGCCCGACGACCTCGCCTTCCTCGACCAGCGCATGAGGAGGGTCGTGGAGCCCGGGACCTTCGTGGTCATGGTCGGCTCCTCCTCCGAGGACATCAGGCTGCAGGGCGAGTTCGAGGTGAAGAGGAGGTTCGAGGCGAGGTTCGAGCTGGAGGGCGTGAGCGCCCGGAGGAGCGGGGACAAGCTCGTCGTCGAAGCCCTCGTCAGGAACGCGGGCCACGTGACCGACGTGGCAAGGGTCGAGCTGCGGGCCGGCGGCGCGCTCCTCGACGCGTTCCCGGTGGAGCTGGCTCCCGGCGAGCGGCGGGCAGCGACCTTCCGCCTGCGGTACGAGGAGGTCAAGGGCAAGGCGCTGAGGGTCTCGGTGGACGGCCAAGCCGCGGCGCTCGAAGTTCCTTGAAACCCTTCCTGCGCCCGAGTAATCTTTCTTTGAACTAAACCCCTTTTAAAGCCGCTGCGGGCGCGCGGCTCGGTGCTGCCATGAGCAGGCTCGCCCCCGCCTACCCCGCGGAGAGCCCGGAGGAGGTGCTCAAGGAGCTGGTGCAGAGGAGCTTGGGGGAGCTGGAGCGCGCGGTGCTGGCCACGCCCGACGGCGTGGTGCTGGCCGTCTCCAACCCCTCGGACTACGACGACGTGCTAGCCGCGCTCAGCGCCGCCGTGGTCGCCGGCGTTGGGGACGCGTTCAGGCAGTACCTCCTGCTCGGGGTCCGCCACGTAACCATCGAGCTGGAGGACGGGAGGGTTGCGATAATGAGGGACCTCGGGAGCGCCGTCCTCTGCCTCGTAACGAGACCAAAGCCCAACCTCGGGCTGATCTACCACCTGCTCGGCAAGCACGAGAGCAGGCTGCTGGCCGCGCTCGACCGGTACTACGCCCGAGCCGCTGAGCCAGCTCCCATCGAGCGAGCCCAGGCTGCCGCCCCCCGAGCGGCTTACAGGGTGAAGGGTTGAAGGCGCGGTCGCAAACTATTTCCCGAGCGAGAGGGGTTCCCGCGGCTCAGGGTTCGCGCTCTCCGCAGTAGGCTCCGGCGTCGACGCCCTTCACCCTCTCGATGAGTGCTACGAGCGCGTTCACAGCCACCTCGAACGCTCGAGCGCCCCGCTCCCTGCTCGCCGTCGTTGACACGCCGAACACGCCGCTGCGCGTGCGGTCGCTGGTCAGCTCGGGGAAGTACGCTAGGCCGTCGGTCGGCAGCTCGAGCGGCTTCTCGTCCACAGCCGCGCTCGCGTCCACAGCATCGCCGTGGAGGAACAGGTTGAGCGAGGTTTCGGCCGAAGCCGCGTGGCCGAGCTCCTCCCTGGTGAAGAGCTTCCCCATCTCGGGCAGCGTCCACCACTGGAGAGCGCGCGCGCCATCCAGGTTACCCCGCCTTTACGCGGGGTTACTGCTCTTCTCGTTGACCGCTACGACTTTGCTCGCCGTGGGTACGAAGCTGAGCACCTTGACCCGCATCGGTACTTTGCCTCCTCCCCTCTTCAGGATGTTCATGGCGGCGTTCACGTCGCTGTGCATCGTGTGGCCGTGGGGGCAGCGAACCAAGCCGCGCGGCCCCCGCTGAACCTCGCACCCGTGGCGGGCGCACACCTTCGACGTGCCGTCCTCCGGAACCTTGAAAACCGGTATGCCGCGGTTTTCAGCCGTGACCGCTATGCGCTGTGCTAATCCTCTGTAGCTCCACATGTTTGAGTTCCCCTTGCCGGGCTTGTCTCGCGCTATGCCGCGCGGGTAGCCGAGGAGCAGCACAGCCACGCCGAGCCCCAAGCACAACCTAACCAAGTGCGCCGCCGCGTTCGCGAACAACTGGTTCCTGCGCCGCTTCCTCTTCCCGTACAGCCTCCGCCTCACCTCCTTCAACACGGATCTATCCACTTCCTCGAGCCTGGGATCGGACAGCATCCTGTCGACCTCGGCGATTTTCTTCTCGAAGTAGAAGTAGTCCGCCTTCAAAGGCCCGCCCCTGTAAAGCAGCGCCACGCCCTCGCCGCTTTCATTCACAGGCTCCGTGACGAAGGCGATTAGGCGCTCCCTGCCAAGGTCGATGCCAGCCTTCAAGCCGCCGCCGAGCTTACTCTCCAGTGTTACCTCCACGCTCACGCGAGCGTACCAGCGCTTCTTCACCGGGTCGTACACAATAATCAAGCGGCCCTGCTTCGCTTCGGGCCTGGTGAGCCATCTCGGCTTCCCCTTGAACTGTATGCTCACGTTCCAGTAGCCGAGGCGCAGCACCCTCTTTTCGAGGTCGATGCGGTAATTGTCGGCGCGGACGATTACGATCGGTATGCGCTGGCCGTCCTTATCCTTCCTGTAGCCGGGTGGGCGAACCTTCTGCCAAGGCTCCAGCCTACCCTCCTTCGCCGCCCTCAGCAAACCGACGAAGCTCTTCCACTGCTCCCCGATCAACCGGCAGGCTTCAGCGAAGTTCTTCGAGCCCAGCAGCTTGTAGATCTCGAAGTAATCAGTGAAGCGGCGGCTCCAAGCGCTCATCCAGCTGCAGTCGATGCCCCTTCCCTCGAAGAACAGGTGCCGTCTCCGATAGTTCTCCATGTTGATCAACTTGGCTGTAGCGTCGCCGACCCGCCGCAGGAAATCGTCGAGCTCCGGCGTCGCGAGCAGCCGCAGGGTGTCCGTCCGCTGCACGCTCGCCTTCACCGCTTGGGCCCACCTCCCCCCGCTGGTGCGGGGGTCACCAAGCTGCTCCAGGAGGAGCCGGGCCCAAGCGTTCAACGGGACAACCTCCTGCTCAAGGGCCCCGGGCTCAGACCCCCTCACCGCTTGCTCCCTTACCGCGCCGTTCCCGCGCGGCATCGGGCTGAAAATTGAGGCGGGGGTTTATAAACCCTGCCCAGAGTAGACCGAAAGTAAATTTTTCTAATCGAAAAGTTAAAGAAAAGGAATAGAAAATACTCTGGCAGCTATAGAGAAGGCGACTTCGCGCGCGGACAAAACGCGCCACTTTAACCTTGCGCAGCGCGCAAACCTTAAGCTCGAGCCAGCGGCGTGGCACGCGACCCATGCAGAGGCTTCAGGAGGCTAAGCGAGTGCACGAGATCGATCTCCCAGTCAAGCGCGCGAGAGCAGCGCGCTCAGGTTGCCGCCGTGCCCGTTCACTACGACCACCTTCCTAACCCCGTGCCTTTTGAGGGAGAGGATGACGTCGCGGACGTACTCCTTGAAAACCTCCTCCCGGACCCACACGGTGCCCGGGAACGACGAGTGGTGCGCGCTCACGCCGAAGGGTACGGGCGGCAGCACCACCACGCCGGTTCTCCTGCCAGCCTCGAGCGCGAGAGCGTAAGCGATCAGGTGGTCCGTCCCGAGCGGGTTGTGGGGGCCGTGCTGCTCGGTGGAGCCCACGGGCAGCAGCGCGATATCGCTCCCGGCGAAGTACCTCCCGGCGCTTTTCCAGCTCATGTAGGCCAGCCTAACCTCGCCCACGGGTCTGCCGGGGAAATAAAAAATAAAAAGGTTTTTGTTAAGCGACCAGCTTCTCGACGAACTCCTTCAGCTTAACCAGCTTCTCGGTCACCTTCCGCAGGTAGTCGAGCCCCTCCTCCGTTATCCTGTAAACCCTCCTCGCGGGCCCGCTGCCGCTCGTGTCCCAAGTGGCGACGACGAAGCCGAAAGCTTCGAGCTTCTTCAGCGCGCCGTAGACCGCCGGCCCCGACACCTCGAGGCCGAACCTCTCCTTCAGAACCCGCTGGATCTCGCTCCCGTGCAGGGGCTGCTCCTTCAGCAGCTTCAGGATCGCCACGTGCAGTAGCCCCCTAACCTGGGGCATCCACGGCGGCCAGCCGGGCGGGCCGCAGTGCCAGTGGTGGTGATGGTGGTGCGGCGGCGGTGGCTCAAACGGCGGACCCTCGAACTCGTGGTGCTCGAATTCGCGCATCGCTCTCGGAGTAGCAAACTTAGTTATATAAATTTTTTGTTTGAGTGCACGTGAAAAAGCCCGGCAGCGGGGGGTGGGAGGGGGTAGGGTTGCTCGCCGCCTCGTACCACGATTCCGGGAGGAGAGCTGTCGAGAGGGCCGTTCGGGTGCTCCTCAGCGGCGGGAGCGCTCTCGACGCTGTGGAGCAGGGGGTTGCCGAGGTGGAGAACGAACCGAGCAACGAGAGCGTAGGGCTCGGCGGTTTACCCAACTGGCTCGGTGAGGTGGAGCTGGACGCCGGCATCATGGACGGCGATACGCTGCGCGCCTGCGGCGTTGCGGTTGTCAAGCGGGTGAAGAACCCCATAAAGCTGGCCAGGAGGTGCCTCGACGAGCTGCCGCACGCGCTTATCGTGGGCGATGCCGCGACGAAGCTGGCGGAGGCGCTGGGGCTTGAGGTCGTGAAGGACAGCAGGGCTCCGCCGGAGGCTTTGGAGAGGAGGAAGAAGCTGGAAAGGGAGGTTGCCGAAGCCTCTTCGGGTTTAACCCGCTACTACTCCAAGATCTTCCGCGCGGCCTCCAAGGTGTGGCACGACACGATAGGCGTGATCGCGGTCGACGCTAAGGGCAGCGTGGCAGCCGGCACCTCGACGAGCGGTGTGGCGTTCAAGTTCCCAGGCAGGGTGGCGGATTCGGCCATCGCGGGCGCGGGCTTCTACGCCGACAGCAGGTACGGCGCAGCCATCTGCACGGGCGTGGGCGAAGTCGCGATAAGGGCGGTCGCCGCCTTTAGAGCGGTTCTCCTCCTCTCGCAGGGTTACGGGCCGCAGGAGGCTGCCGAAGCCGTCGTCGAGGCCGCGGCCGAGATCGCCGCGCTGGACGGGGAAAGGTACAACCTGGGAGTGGTGGTGGCCACGAAGCGCGACGTGGGGGCTGCGGCGCTGAACTGGGAGAGCTTCCTCTACGTCTACTGGCTCGGTGGGGAGGTGAAGGTGGAGAAAGCACCTTACGTTAAACTCACCTGACGTCAAAATTTACAAAAATATTTCGTTTTAACTTTCTGCAACCTAATCCGTTACCGCAAGAACGTGGCCGACCGGCGCCGCGGGCGGTGGTGGGGGCGGCGGTGGTAGCGGTGGGTCGTCCGCAGGGTCTCCCGGGTTCCCGGGCGGCTGGGCTGCTGGGCGAGGTGCTGGCTGCGGGGGAGGCGAGGGCGGGAGCGCTGGGGGCGCGCCCCTCTTCTTCGCCAGGAGGAGGGCTAGGGCGGCCGTTGCGGCTAGCGCCGCGACCGTTGCGGCTAGCGCCACCTTCAGCGTGCCGGCTTCGGCTGACAGGCTTTCGTACTTGCTCCTGAGGCTGTTGAGCTCAGCGAGGGCGGCGGAGTAGGCGTCCTGGGCGCTGGTGAGCTTCGAGGAGAGGCTCCCCCTCTCCTCCCTCAGCGCGGCGAGCTCCTGCCGGAGCCTGGAGTTCTCGCTCTCCAGCTCCTCGACCCTCGCTCTCAACGCGGAGTTCTCGGCCTGCAGCCCCCCGAGCTTCTCCTTCAGCGCGCTCCAGTCGCCGCTCAAGCTCTTCAGCTGCTCGCTGAGGACCGCGCACTTGCCGCTCTCGTTGGCCAGCTTCAGCTCCAGCTCCCTGACCCGCTGAGCGAGCTGGTCAGCCAGCGCGGCTTTCTGCTGCGCGGCCGCGAGCGCCGAGGACAGCTCTTCGTAGGTGGCTCTCGGGACGAGGATGGGCGCGGACTTGTACTCGAAGAACTTCGTCTTGTTGTCGGCCGCGTACTCGACCGTCATGTAGAGCTCGAGGAAGGGCTCCACCGGGGGCCTCGGCTGGGGCACTGCGGCCTGGAAGCTTATCGCGAACTGCAACTGGTACCCGGCTGGCAGCACCTTGTTCTCGATGACCGCCTGGTCGTAGAGCGTTACCGCGCCGCCCTCGTGGACCAGGACGAACCTCACCCACATCCTGTTTATCGTAACGTTGTCCATCGCGGTGATGTCGAAGAGGACTCTAACGGTGCTCCCGTACTTCACTTCGAGCGGGTAGGTGACGATGATCTTGAGATCCCTGTCCAAGTTCAGCACGAGCGGTGTTGGGGTTTGAGCCGATGCTAGAGCAGGTAGCAATAGGAGAGCGAGAGCCGCCGCGGCAACCCGAAACCTCCCTGCAGGCATCGCGTAATAAGCCGTCTGGTGTACAAAAGGGTTTCTGCCCACGCCAGCAGCGATCGGTGCAGCAAACGATATAGGCGCGCGCCCGGTGTTGCTGGTTGTGCGCAAGCTTCGCGCTCTCGCGATCCTGATGGCTTCGATCGCGCTAACCGGCATCGCCGCCACCATGCTGTGGTCGATCGAAGGGAAGCGGAAGGAGTACGAGCTGTTCCGCTTCTACCTGCCGTGGGACGATGGAAGCGACACCGTTACGCACGTTCAAAGCTGGGTGAGCGCGCGCGACAAAGCCGTCGAGCGTGTCTACGTCGGCGCCGACGGGCGGCTGTACGCGGGCGGCAGGAGGATCAGGTTCATCGGCGTCAACATCGGCGGCGCCGCGTGCTTCCCGAGGAAGGAGGACGCGGAAAAGATAGCGGGGAGGCTCGCCAAGTTCGGCATCAACCTCGTGAGGATGCACGGCATAGATGCCAACTGGGAGGCTGTAAACATCTTCGGTGGGTACAACGCCCCAACGACTAGGAGCCTCGACCCCGAGGCCCTCGACAGGCTGGATTACTTCATCGCGAAGCTGAAAGAGAACGGAATCTACGTGAACTTAAACCTCCTCGTTGCCCGGAGGTTCAGAGCCGCCGACGGCTTGCCGCCCGAGATCGAGCAGATCGACTGGAAGGACCAGCACGCCCTGATCTTCATCGACCAGCGGGTCAGGGAGCTGCACAAGGAGTACGTGCGCCAGCTCCTAACACACAGGAACCCCTACACGAACACGACGTACGCTGAGGACCCAGCTATAGCGTTCGTGGAGATGGCGAACGAGATGGGCGCGTGGTTCTGGTACATGCTCACGGACCTAGTCAGCAGATTACCCCCCACCTACAAGGCGGAGCTCGAGCGGCGGTGGAACAGCTACATCCAGGCAAAGTACGGCTCCGTAAGCGAGTTCCTCGCCCGGTGGGGCGTCAGGGGGGATAGGGCGCCGGCCCTCACGAGCAAGATGTACTGGGGGGCGCCGGACTTCGTCCGGGAAGCCTGGCTCGACTTCATCTACCAGCTTGAGGCGGAAACCTACACGGAGCTCTACGACTTCATCAAGCGCGAGGTAGGCTACAAGGGCTTAGTGGTCGGCAGCACGTGCTTCTTCAGCCCGCTCGGCATCCAATCCCGCTTCGACGTAATCGACGCGCACGCGTACTGGCAGCACCCCGAGTTCCCGGGCACGCCCTGGGACCCCCAGAACTGGTACGTCGTCAACGAGCCGATGGTCTGCAACCCGCTCAAGAGCACGATCGTCTCGCTCGCAGGCTACAGGGTCTACGGGAAGCCTTTCGTAGTCAGCGAGTACGACCACCCGAACCCCAACGCTTACGGCCCCGAGGGGGTGCTCCTGCTGGCGACTTACGCCGCGCTGCAGGATTGGGACGGGATAGTCTACTTCGCCTACGGGAGCTTGGACGACTGGGACGCGAGAAGGCTGAGGGGCTTTTTCGACATCGACCAAAACCCCGCGAAGATGGCTCTCATGATCCCCGCGTTCATGATATTCGTGAGGGGGGATGTAGAGCCAGCTAGCACTTACATCGCGGCCGACCTGGCTCCTAGCGTCGAAAGGCAGCGCTTGAAGGAGTACGATTACGCTGACGCCTACGACGCAGGCCTCCGCCCCGAGCTGTCCCTGCTACACCGCGTCGCCGCCGTAACGGTGGTCGCTCCCAACGGGTCGGTGAAGAGGCCCGAGGAGGTGGAAACCCCTGGGGAGGTGAAAGCCGGGATCTTCAGGTCCGATAACGGGCAAGTAGTGTGGGACGCGTCGGAGAAAAACAGGTGCCTATTGATCGTGAACACCAAGCGGACAGTTGCGCTCGCCGGCTTCGTCGGGAGCAGGGGCTTCGAGCTGGGGTGGGCGACGCTGGAGGTCGGCGACACGCTCCTCGGCGGTTGGGGCGTCATCGCCTTCACAACTAGAGAGGACGAGAGCTTCTACAACTGGAGCAGGATGCTGATGATAGCGGTAGGCTACGTGACCAACGAGGGCTTAGCCCTCAGGGATTACGACAGCAAAAGGGTGTTAGCTGTCGGCTCGACCCGCATGAGGGAGCTGGGCGACCTCAGGGGGAAGAAAGTGACCTGCATCTTCCAGTGGGGGCAGGTTGGCGACTGGGGCAGAGGTCCAACCGTGGTTGAGGGGCTTGAAGTGACGGTTAGGTTGAGAACGCCTGAAGACATCGAGGTTTGGGCGCTGGACAACGTCGGAAACAGGAAGCTTAGGGTGCCGGTAGCGACGGACGGCGAGTACAAGGTGTTCAAAGTGGGCCCCGAGTACGAAACTATATGGTACGAGATAGTGCGCAAGTAGTCCACCTCTTTTTGGACCTCACGAGCCCTGCCACCGAGTTCCGAAGTGCAGTACGCCGCCTCGTAGAGGCCGTTCCACGCGACGTCCCTTACCTCTCGCAATGAAGCGGTTTGCGGGCTACAGCCAGCCTCTCGCCTTCATCGCGTCGTAGATCCTCTGGAGCGCGATGACGAGCGCGGCGTCCCGCATCACGACCTCGCGCGAGCTCCTCCTCATCTCCTCGAACTTCGCCCAAACCCTCTCGAAGTTGTCGCGCATGATCCTTTCGAGCTTCGCCCTGGTCTCCTCCTCGCTCCACCAGTACCACTGGAGGTTCTGGACCCACTCGAGGTAGCTCATGACCACGCCGCCCGCGTTCGCGAGGAAGTCGGGCACGACGACCGCGCCGCGCTTCGCCAGCTCGAGCTCCGCCTCGGGGGTCGTCGGCCCGTTCGCGCCCTCCACCACGAGCTTGGCCTTCACCTTCCCCACGTTCTCCAGGGTGATCTGGTTCTCGACGGCGTCCGGCGCGACGACGTCCGCGTCAACGTAGAGGGCGGCTTTGGGATCGCTCAGCTTCTCGCCGCCCGGGTAGTTGACGACCTTCCCCGTCTCGCTCTTCACCTTCATCGCCTTCTCGACGTCGATGCCGTCGGGGTCGTAGACCGTGCCGCTCAGGTCGCTGATTGCCACGACCTTGAACCCCATCTTCGAGGCCCAGTACGCGTGCCACTGGCCCGTGTTCCCGAAGCCCTGGACCGCGAGCGTCAACCCTTTGGAGCCGCCCAGGAGCCTTTCGGCGGCCTCCCTCGTCACGACCGCGCAGCCGAAGCCCGTCGCGTACTCCCTGACCGGGTTGCCCCACAGCACGGCAGGCTTCGCCGTGAAGGAGGCTGGCGCGTTCCTGCCGAGCAGCTTGCTGTACTCGTCCACCATCCAAGCCATCACGCGCGAGTCCGTGCCCACGTCGGGGGCCGGTATGTCCACCAGCTCCCCCAGCACGGGGTACAGGGCTCTCACGTAGCCCCGAGCGAGCTGCTCGAGCTCCCTCGCGCTGAGCTTCCTAGGGTCGACCCTCACAGCGCCCTTGCCGCCGCCGTACGGTAGCCCGGCGAGCGAGTTCTTGAGGGTCATCAGGGTAGCGAGGGCGATGTCGTCCTCCAGCGTCACGTCGGGGTGAAACCGGATCCCCCCCTTGTAGGGGCCCAGCGCGCTGCAGTGCTGGACCCTGAACCCCTCGAAAACCTCAAGCCCGCCGCTGTCCATGCGGACGGGTATCGAGACGGCGACAACGCGCTCCGGCTTGCTCAACAGCTTGTACAAGCCCTCGGGGAAGCCGCCGAGGGCGACGCCCCTCTTCAGCGTGCTCAGCACGTTTTGGAGGAAAACCGACATGGCCCCTCGCGCAAGGGTCGCGCCGCTTTTATTAATCGCTTGCGCGTGAGGATCCTTTAACCTCAAGCAGCGCCGAGCTCAGGTTTCCGCATCAGCCCCGCAAGTTTACCGGCGCGATTGCGCTGAGACCTCCAGCCCCGCGGCGCGGGAGGTTCAGCGATGCGATACCAAAACCGACCTGCATCGTTGCGCTCCACGCTCCCTCTACAGCCTGCCGAGCGGTTTACCCTCAGCATCGCAGCTCCACCGCCGCGCTAGACGGGCAGGCACCCGCTGGTCTTACGGTCGGTAAAACTTGTTACGTGCTGGATCCCGGTTGCTGGCATTGCACGCCTTCCGCGTGAGCTCTGTGGTCGCTGACGGAGAACTCAGCGACCAGAGCGCGCGCTTTCTTAATTTTCACAGTAGTTTTCGCCGGCCTGGGGGCAAAACCGTTTTGTCCGCGCGCTGAAAGGCGGTTGAGCGCGCTGAAGCCTTCCGCCCGCCAACTCCCCCGGCACATTCTCTACAGCGCCGTTGCGTATTCTCTATCCTTTTCTTTAACTTTCCGTTTAGAAAAGATTACTTTCGGGCTTCTCAGCATCGAATTTATAAAGCCCCGGCTCACCTTAGGCTCGTGGGCCGCGTGGAGAACGCGGCGGGAGCGCATGCAATGAAGGGGGCCGGAGCCCCGAGCTCGGTGCTCGCTGGCGGGTTGGCGGGGAGGCGCTCAGCGCGCCGCCCCGCTGCCCGTGCGCGCGCCGGGCGCACCCGGCGGACGCCGGGATGAGGCTGGGGGCTGAGCCCGATCACGGGCGGTGAGGGGTTCACCCCCGTGGGCCCGCCGGAACGATGACGGGC
>JAPWTS010000019.1 GCA_028275925.1 Thermofilales archaeon | reverse complement strand
GGGGAGCTGATCAGGAGGAGCTTCGAGCGGGTCGGCTTCGGGGACGTGGACGAGCTGGTGGAGAGGTCGCCGAGGGACTTCCTCGCGAAGCTCGCGTTCCTGCTGAACGGCGAGCAGGAGGCGAAGCTCTTCGTCTACATGGTCGCGAAGATCCTGGAGCGGGAGCACGGCGTCCTGATCGACGCGGACAGGTGGCTGGAGGCCTTCGAGCGCGGCGACGCGGGCTTCGTCAGGGACTGGCTGGGGAGGCTGGACAGCCTGCTCCGCTGACCCTCCTCACCCTCCTCGTCGCGACGAGCGAGGCCCCGCACACGTTCTCGAGCAGCACCTGCCCGAGCTCCACGGGCGCTTCGACCTCAAGGTTCGCGGTCGCCTTCACCACCTCGAAGACGCAGCTCTTGGGCACGGGCTTGCTCGTTATGGCGGAGACGACGGGGAGGTCCCCGCACCGCACTTTGACGACCGTCATCACGTGCCTGACCGGGTTGGTGAGCTCACGCCTCGCGTACTCGACGCCCCTCGCGCAGCCGGCCCCCTCCACCTCCAGCCCCCCGCCGGCCAGCCGAGCCTTCAGCGTGCAGCTGGCTGGGCAGACGATGCAGACCAGCTCGACCTCACTCACGGGGCACCACCTCCAGCGTCAGCCTCTCGAGCTCCACCCCCTCGAACGCGCTCCTGGGGAGCTCCAGCCTGACCATCTCGGCGGGCCTCACGGCGACCGCGAAGCGGCGCAGCCCCAGCTCGGGCACCCGGATCAGCACGTTGCGCTCCGGCCGCTCGACCCTCGCGTAGACGACGGCGCCGCGCTCCCCGCTCACGTAGTGGGGGACGGCCAGCCTCACGTTCCTGCCCCGCGCCACCGGCTTCCAGTCCGCGGCGGGCAGCCCGCCCCCCTCGACGAAGAGCTTCGCCCCCTCCGCCGCCCTCTCCCCCTGCTCCACCGCGTAGTCGACGAGGTCGTTGACCACGAGCGCGTTCCCCGCGGCGAAGACGCCGGGCACCGTGGTCTCCAGCAGCTCGTTGACGACGGGTCCTCCGGTCGCCGGGTCGATCGCGGCCCCCATTCTCTCGAGCAGGTCGGCGTTCGGCCTCAGCCCCGCCGCGACGACGACCGTGTCGCAGGGGATCTCGAACTCCGTGCCGGGCAGCGGTCTCAGGTCCTCGCCCACCCTCGCCACGACGACCCTCTCGACCCTCCCCCTCCCCGCGACCCTGACGACCGCGTGGCTGAGCAGGAGGGGTATGCCGAAGTCGTGCAGGCACTGGACGACGTTCCTCATGAGGCCGCCGGGCCAGGGCATGATCTCCACCACCGCCTTCACCCTAGCGCCTTCGAGCGCGAAGCGCCTCGCCATGATCAACCCCACGTCGCCGGAGCCCACGATCACCACCTCCCGCCCGGGCAGGACCCCGTAAAGGTCCATGAGCAGCTGTGCTTCCCCTGCCGTGAAGATTCCGGCAGGCCGGTCGCCGACGACCCCGATCTCGAAGATCGTCCTCTCCCTCGCCCCCGCCGCGTAGATCAGGGCCCTGCACCTCACCCGCACCACGCCCCCCGGCGCGACGACGTTGACCACCTTCTCGTCGTGCGCCTCCACCTCGACCGAGTGCACGTGGGCTCTCAGCATCACCTCCGCCCCCGACCTCTCCACCCTCTCGATGAGCCGGTAGGCGAACTGCGTCCCCGTCAGGTCCTCGCCGAAGACGTGGAGGCCGAAGCCGGGGTGGATGCACTGGAGCGGGACGCCGCCGAGCAGGTCCCTGCTCTCGATGAGCACCGCGCTGAGGCCGAGCTCCGCGGCCTTCGCGGCGGCCGCCATGCCCGCCGGCCCGCCCCCGATCACCGCCACGTCGAAGCTGCGCTCGATCACGCGGCCCCACCCCTCAGCAGCACCTTGACGTCCCCGACCGCGTAAGCGCCCCTCCCGACGAGCACCTCGTGCAGCGGCCGCCCGGTGGCCTGCGCGATCAGCAGCGCCACCCTCCACCTGCAGAAGGAGCCCTGGCAGCGGCCGAAGCCGGCCTGCACCCTGAACTTCACCCCGTCGATCGTGGGGCGGGCGCCGATCCTCCTGATCCTCTCGATCGCCTCCAGCACCTCCGCCTTCGAGACCATCTTGCAGTAGCAGACGATCTCCCCGTAGTCGGGGTTCGCCCTCGCCATCTCGTCGATCTCCCTCAAGCTCTTTCCAGCCAGCCTCGCGATCCCCACCCTGCGCGGGTTCCACCCTTCCTTCCTCCTCAGCTCGATGCCGTACGCCTCGGAGATCAGCCCGGCGACGTGGTGGGCGAGCGCGGGCGCGGCGGTGAGGCCGGGCGAGCGGATGCCCGCCACGTTGACGAAGCCCCACGGGTCCTCGTACGCCTTCACGAGCCACTCGCCGCCCGGCGGCTCCGGCCTCAACCCGGCGAAGGTTCTGATCACCTTCGAGGGGGGCGGCACCTCCCTCAGCAGCTTCGCGGCCTCGCTCAGAACCCTCCCGAGCCCCTCCCTCGTCGTGCCCGTTTCATCCTTCGCCTCGGGGGGCAGGTCCTCGGCGGTGGGGCCGAGGAGCAGGTTCCCGTGGACGGTGGTGAGCGCGTAAACCCCCTTCGTGACGGGCGTGGGGACGGTGTGCAGGATCCTCGCCGGCTTCCCGCGCACGTCCTCGTCGAACAGCAGGTACTCGCCCCTCCTCGGCCTGATCCTAAACTCGGGCTCCACGCCGGCCGAGCGGGAGACCTCGTCGGCCCAGAGGCCCGCCGCGTTGACGACGATGTCCGCCTCCACGAACCCCCTCGTCGTCTCGAGGCCCTTGACCTCCCCTCCCTCAACCCTCACGCGGAGCACCTCGGTCTCCACCAGCAGCCTCGCCCCGTTCTCCACCGCGTTCTCGACGATCGCGGTCACGGCCTCGAAGGGCGAGACCGTGCCGGCGGTGGGCGCGTACACGGCGCCGAGCGCTTGGGGGTTGACGTTGGGCTCGAGCGCGAGCAGCTCCCTGCCGTAGACGAGCCTGACGCCGGGGACCCCGTTCAGCTTCGCCAGCTCCACGTACTTCCTCGCCTCCCTCTCCTCCTCGGGGCTCGCGAACACCATCAGCTCGCCCGGCCACCTCGCGGGGATGTCCAGCTCCCTGACCCACCGCCTCCACAGCCGGTTGCCCTCCACGCAGAGCTTGGCCCTCAGCGGGTGCTGGCGGGGGTCCTCCTCGTGCCCCGGGTGGATGACGGACGTGTTGGCCTTGCTGACGCCCCAGCCGACGTCCGGCTCCCTCTCCACGAGGACCACTTCGAAGCCCTCGTACATCGTCAAGACCCTCGCTATCGAAGCCCCGACAACGCCGGCCCCCACCACCGCGACCTTGACCAAGGGGCCCACCGGGGGCTACTCGTAGCCGTAAGCCCAGGGCACCTCCTTCGCCCACCCGAGCGCCCTCCGGACAGCTGCTTTCCACCCCCTGTACAGCCTCTCCCTCGTCGCCTCGTCCATCCTGGGCAGGAACTCGCGCTCCGCCCTCCAGTTCCTCCTCACGTCCTCGAGCCCCTCCCAGAAGCCGACGGCGAGGCCCGCGAGGTAGGCGGCGCCGAGCGAAGTCGTCTCGAAGACGACGGGCCTGACGACCTTCGCGTTGAGGATGTCCGCTTGGAACTGGAGTAGGAAGTCGCTCCTCGCCGCCCCGCCGTCCGCCTTCAGCACCTCGATCCTCCTCCCCGTGTCAGCCGCCATCGCCTCGACCACGTCCCTGGTGAGGTAGGCGATCGCCTCGAGCGTCGCCCTCGCGATGTGCTTCCGCTCCGTGCCCCTCGTTATGCCTATGATCAAGCCCCTCGCGTAGTGGTCCCAGTAGGGCGCCCCGAGCCCGACGAAGGCTGGGACGAAGTACACGCCCCCCGTGTCGGGCGCCGCCTCCGCCAGGGGGTTCACCTCGGCGGAAACCTCGATGATCTTCAGGCCGTCCCTCAGCCACTGGATCGCCGCGCCCGTGATGAAGATGCTGCCTTCGAGCGCGTAGACCGCCCTCCCCGGCTCCACCGAGTAGAAGACGGTGGTGAGGAGGCCGCTCTTGGAGGGGACGGGCTCGGGGCCCGTGTTCATCAGGAGGAAGTTGCCGGTGCCGTACGTGCACTTCACGTCGCCCACGTTGAATCCCGCTTGGCCGAAGAGCGCGGCCTGCTGGTCCCCCGCGTCGCCCGTCACGGGGATCTCGGCCCCGTTGAACAGTTTCGACGCCTCTGGGCCCGTGTAGCCGTAAACCTCCCTGTCGCTGGAGGGCCTGGGGAGCGGCAGCACGCTCCTGGGGATCCTACCCTGCACCTCGAGGAGCTCGCCGTCCCAGTCCAGCTTCCGGATGTCGAAGAGCATCGTCCTCGAGGCGTTGCTGTAGTCGGTGACGTGCGCGCCGCCCAGCTCCGGCGTCTGCACCTCCCTCGACCCCCTCGTCAGGTTCCAGATGATCCACGTGTCGATCGTCCCCGCCACCAGCTCCCCCCTCTCTGCGGCCTCCCGCGCGCCCTCCACGTTGTCGAGGATCCACCAGAGCTTCGTGCTGGAGAAGTAGCAGTCGGGCACGAGCCCCGTCCTACCCCTGATGAGCTCGAAGTGGCTCTCCCTGAGCCGGTCCACCAGCTGGGCCGTCCGCCGGTCCTGCCAGACGATCGCGTTGTAGACGGGCTTCCCCGTCCTCGGGTTCCACACGACGACGGTTTCCCGCTGGTTGGTGACGCCGATCGCTGCGATCTCCCTCGGATCGACCTTCGCCCGCTCGATAGCCTCCCTGACGACGATCTTCGTGTTCTCCCAGATCTCGATGGGGTCGTGCTCCACCCAGCCGGGCTTCGGGTAGATCTGCCTGTGCTCCCGGTACGCCCAGCCGCCGGGCACCGGCAGCCCCTCGCGCGTGAAGAGCATCGCCCGCGTGCCCGTCGTCCCCTGGTCGATGGCTAGGACGTACCGCTTCTCGACCACGCTAACCCGCCGCGCGACCTCGTATAAAAGGCGAGCGCGCCCCCCTAATTGCTTGAGGTGCCCGAAAGTTTCGGTCGAAGGCGGCACCGTTTTATACGAGGCTCGCGTACCGTAACATGCCGGGTGGGGGAGGGAGGGCGCGAGGCTGCGCCCGCCCTCCAGCCTCGAACGGCTCTTCGGGCGAAGGCTCGGGGGGCCGAGCGGGGCTGAAGAGCGAGCGCAGCAGCGCGCTCAACCCCCTCCACCCGGCCGCCTTCTACCGGCTTGCGGCCGAGCCCGACGGCTATATAATAGGGTTGGCGCTTTCCGCCCGCGTGCCTGCGAAGGGGGTCGTCGTTTCGAAGCACATCCTGGACAGGTGGGTTGCCGCCGACCCCCTCGTCGCGAAGGTCGTCGCCGAGCTGGAGGGCGACGAGGAGGTGAGAGCCCTGCTGGAGATGAGCAACGTCAACGCGGTGAAGAGGCTCGGCTACAACGACCACGGGATCGTGCACGCTAGGATCGTTGCCGGCGCCTCGATGGAGCTGCTGCAGCTGCTCACGGCGCGCGGCGTGGAGCCGAGCTCGCTCGCGCAGGGGACCGCCAGGAGCCTCGACGACGTCAAGCTCGTCCTCCTGCTCGCCAGCTACCTCCACGACGTGGGGAACTCGGTCCACCGCGAGTACCACGAGGCGATCGGGAGCGTGCTGGCGAAGGACATCGTGGACCGCGTGCTGGCGAAGCTCCTGCCCGCGCCGCCCCGCCAGCGCGTGCTGATCAGGCAGGAGGTGCTCACCGCCATCTTCTCGACCGCGATGGGCGTGCGCGCGCTGACTGTGGAGGCGAGCATCGTCAAGCTGGCGGACGGGCTCGACATGTCGGAGGGGAGGGCGCGGCTTCCGTACAAGCTGGGGAAGGTGGACATGCACTCGCTCTCCGCTCTCAACGTGAAGCGGGTCGAGCTCGCGCCCGGGGACACCGTGCCCGTCGTCGTCTCGGTTTACATGAGCGACATGGCCGGCTTCTTCCAGGTCGAGGAGGTGCTGCTGCCGAAGCTGGAGGGGGGCCTGCTGAAGGGGCTGGTGCGAGTGGACGTCTACGGGCCCCAGGGCAACCTCGTCGCCAGCATCAGCTAGCGCGCCCTCAGAGGAGCAGGGCGGCTCCCGTCAGCTCCACCTCCTCTTTCGGGTCCAGCGTTATGCCGTACTTGCCCATGGTGCCCGAGCCCACCATCAGCTCGGGCAGCCGCACCCTCCCGCCTTCCACCTCGATTTCTTCAGCGAACTCGCCTACGACGAACACGGTTTCGGGGAGGTGGAATTCGTCTACCGCTATCATGAGCTGGGCGTGCTTGTCCGCTTGAACGAGCTCTCCGTTGATCCAGTAGAGCCTGACGGGTTTTTCGAGCATCGACCACGCGGCGCCGAAGCTCTCCTCGAAGAACACCCGCTGGATGACCGTTACCCCGGAGCCCGTATCGAAGAGAGCGGTGCAGCTAGCCTCCCTGCCCAGGAACCTCACCCTCACGCGCTTCAAAGCCCGCACCGACTGCTCGGTGAGCCGAGGCGAGGAGAGATAAACGCTGCGCGCTCCGGCGCTCGCCGCGCTGCCTCGCGTAGCCTCAGGGGTCTTCCCCGAACCTGCTCTTCAGGTAGTTGAGCATCTTCCTCGCGCTCTCCACCGAGTCGCCGGGCGGGTGGTCGTGCTCGACGATGTACCACTCGACGCCCGCTCTCGAGCCAGCTTCCACGATCTTCGCGAAGTCGATCACCCCCTCGCCGATCTCCGCCATCTCCCTCGTCCGCTCGTCCTTCATGTCCTTGAGGTGGACGAGCGGGCACCTGCCCCTCAGCCGCTCGATGACCTCGACGGGGTCGTGGCCCGCGTACTTGATCCAGTACACGTCGGGCTGGAAGTAGACGTAGCGCGGGTCGGTCAGCTCGGCGATGAGCCAGTAGACGGGCCTCCCCCCGACCAGCCGCTCGAACTGGACCGCGTGGTTGTGCATCGCGTACCGCATCCCGCGTTTGGAAACCTCCCTCCCCACCTCGCTCATCTCCTCGGCGAGCTTCGCCGCGTCCCTCTCGCTCGCCACCCAGCGCACATCCGGTTCGGCGACGACGAAGCTCAAGCCCAGCTCAGCCGCGTACGAGAGCACGCGCTCCGGGTCGCTCTTCAGGTCGCGGTAGGACACGTGCGCTGAAACAGGTTTCAACCCTATCGTCTCAAGGAACTTTTTGAGTTCACCAGCTGGCGCGCTCATGAAGGGGTTGCCGGCGAACTCGACAGCCCTGTAGCCTGCCGCGGCGACGCGCTCGAGGGTCTTCTTCCAGTCCCTAGCCATCTGATCCCGTACGGTGTAAAGCTGGAGGGCGACCTTCACGAGCGTGGCGAACAACGCGAGTTATTAATGGCTAGCGCCGAACCACGCGCTCAACTCTCGGTAAGGTGTCCGCTAAAACGCCAAAAGTGGGAAAACTGGAGAAAAAGCGGAGTCAAGGCACGTAGAAGGCTTGGAACTTCGGTATTATGTGGAGGAGTAGGTCGTAGATTCCGGCAAGCAGGTAACCTGAACCTAAACCCCAGCATAGGCCTGCAGCCACGTAAGCAGCGTACTCCTCGTACCTCCTAGCGCCGAAAATCCTGATGCCCAGGTACTTGGCGATGAGCGCTACTAGCGACGCGCTCCACATGTACTGGGGCAGCCAGAGCGTCGCAGCCATAGCGGTCGGGTTGATCACAAACCAGGCGAAACGAGCCCTGAGGAAGTGCACGCCGAAAACCACAGCCACGCCCAGCACCGCGAGGAGACCGTGGTACTAGAAAGGCATCTGCAGCAGAGTGCTGTAGGCCGTGAGCCCCCGGACCCCCCGGTCCAGCGCGCTGTCGACGGCCCACGAGTTGTAGATGTAGTTGAGCTTCGCGTAACCCCCAACGTGGTGCATCCACCAGGTGCTTACGAGCATGCCGAGCGGCCACCCAACGATCGCGACGGCGAAGAGTATGAGAAGCATATCCTTCAATCTCGCGTTCAAATCCCTCGCCCACTTGTACGTGTGGGCAACCCAACCCATGTTGTACGGGATCTGCCTGTACGCTGCGCCGCTGCCGTGCACCACCAGCGCCATGTTCTGTATGTAGAGCGCTTGGCTGTTCTGGCTTGGAGCCCAAGACCAAGCGCCGATCGAAGCTCCTACGGGCCAGATCAGCACGTGGTAGTAGTCCATCGTCGGCGGGTGCCACCAGATCTCCGCGTAGTACCTCACGATGCTGATCTGCCAGAGGATGAAGAGGATGAAGAAGTAGATCATCATGATCGGGTTCGCGCCAGCGGCGGTCCAGAGCGCGAGCCAGACGACGAAGAGGCCGGCGAACAGGTAGAGCAGCTGCTTGACGGGAAGCTCCGCGCCGGACATCTCGCCCTTCAAAACGCGCGAGATCGTGCCGCGGGCCTCCCAGAGCGTAAGCAGGGCGACGCCCAGAGATAGGCCGATCGCCCCAAACTCGGCCATGGGGAAGGGAGGTCTCAACCCGAACCACTCGTTCGCGCGTGCTTCAGCGTCCGGCTCGTACGGTAAGATGCCCATCCTCACTCCCAGCGTGGGGTAGATGACGTAGAAGATGAGCCAGATGATGACGGGCGTGATCAAAACATCGTACGGCAACAGCGTCATCAGAATCGCCTGGTGGATGATGAAGACCGTAAAGAAGGCGGCTCCTGGGAGCGCCGCTGCTGTGAACTGGTGGAAGGGCAACGGGATCTCCCCCCAGAGGCTTGCGCCGAGGATAGGCACGATGGGTAGGACCTCCATGACCATCGGGATGACGGAGAGGAACACGGCGCCGAGCGCGAAAGCGATCCAGAACACTTTAACCCTCACGTCGGTTAGGTCGAAGAGCTTCGATTTCGCCTTCCCCCTCACCTCGACCCACGAGCCCGCGCTGGAGAGGAGCACGGTTGCGGGCACGCTCATCGGGTAAACCAACCTTTCAACTTCAACGGTCTGCGGCCCTACAACGGTGTAGACGAGGATTACGATCATGAGCGTCGTGACGACAAGCCATATCGCCCAGAAGGCGGTCGAGGGGAGCCACAGCGCCCAATCCACCACCTCACCCGGGATCAACCCCCTCCAGGCCTTCTCAACAGCAGCAGCATCCTTCGGGGCAACGAACGAGGGGGTCAAATCCCAACACCAACTCCGAACCGCAGGGTCGGCCAAAGCCCGCACCCTGAAGGTTTCAGCTAGGGAGATGATGTCGCCCCACCCTTCGCCTCCGGCACCGGTGACCATGAAGGCTTTGCCGGCCGCGTACCACAAGGGTAGCAGGAGGACGAGCAGCTGCGCCGGCCGCAGCCTGAACCTCGGGAACCTCCTTCCCAAAAGCTCCAAAACCAGAATGAAGTATACTGGGCCGATGAACCAGCCTGTGAGCACGGTGGAGATCGAGGCTATCAGGGCGCAGACGAGCTGAGAGAATGCGATCAGCGCGATGACCGCCGCGAGAATTGGAGGCGTGATCACGCGCTCCGCTTTCCGCTCCATCGCATTTATGGAAATCTTCCTCTAATTAAGCATTGCGGCATGCCTTAAAAGTGCTTGGCGGAAGCGTGAAGGTTACTCACCGTACATGCAAAGCGCTACGAAAGCGGTTTAACGGTTGAAGCCTGAGACTCAAAGCTGTGTACAAAAGTTGCAAGCTGGCAGCTAAAAGCCTAGAGCTAACTCCAACGCGAGCTGCGCAAACGTGATCTTGAACGCCTAGCGTTAATCCTATATCAGGATTGTAGGAGCAAAGCGGAAGATGCGGTTGCACCATCACTTTAGGGGGGTTAGGAGGGCGGCGAGAGCCGGGATTTCCTCCCTCGACTCGTCGTATAGGCAGCCCCAAGCGTGGTAGATCCTCTTTACGTAGAGGAACTCGAACAGCCCCCCGAAGGCCTCGCGAGCTGCGGCCTCGAGCTCCTCGTGGTCCAGCACGTGGGGCTCCGCGTCGAACTCGAGGAGCAGCAGCCCGCCCGGCTTGAGCACCCTGCGCAGCTCCATCGCGTAGAGCCGCCTCTCGGCTATGAAGGTGAACGCGTAGGAGTCCAAAGCTCCGTCGAAGGAGGAGCTGGCGAAGGGCAGGTGGAAGTCGGCGGTCGCCCTCACCCTCTCGCAGCAGGCTCCCAGGAGCAGGAGCGGCTCGCTCGCCACGTCGAGCGCCACGACCTCGAGCCCCGCCCCGCTCAAGTACCTCGTGTTCCTCCCGCCGCCGCAGCCGACCTCGAGCACCCTGGCGCCGGGGCCGAGCGCCTCGGCGAGCTCGCGCAGCCTGGGGGAGGGGCTCCCTCCCAGCAGCTCCCTCGCGTGGGCGGACCAAGCTTGCATGGGGCCGCGGGCGGGGCGCGGCGCCTGTTAAGCTTTTCCCTCAAAGGAGCTCCGCCCGCACCTCGAGGCCCGTCAACCTGCTGAAGGCTTCGGCTTTCTCGGCCAGCCGCTCGGTGTCCACGCAGCCGAGCTGGTAGCCGGTGAGGAGGAGGGCCAGCCGGGAGCCCCTGAGCTCGGCGCCCGCGTAGCACCCCTCCCCCTCGTAGGCGCTCTGGAAGGCGTCGCCCAAGCGCACCGCCGCCGCGACGAGCTGAGCCCTCAAGCCCATCCCGCGCAGCTCCGCGTCGCCGAGGAGGTCCGTCCCCCTCCTGTGGTGGAAGATCGCTTTCGCGACGAGCTCCGGGTCGCAGCAGCTCCCAACCTCCTCCAGCTTTTTCGCGAGCTCCGCGCCCAGCTCGTGGTGAGAGCTCTCGGGGCCGAGCGCTCTGCCGGCGTCGTGGAGCAGGCCGGCCGCGTAGGCGGCCCTGAGCTCCCCCGCGCCGAGGCCGAAGCGGTCGGCCACCGCCTCAAGCGCGTCCAGCGCCACCCCTGCGACCGTCGAAGCGTGGTCGCCGTACAGCTCCCAGTAGCTGAGCGGTCGCCTCCCCAAGCTTTTCAGGCGCCCCACGAGCTTGGCGATCCAGCTGGGGCCGACCAGCTCCCGAGCCCTGAGGAACCAGCGGAGGGCGAGGTTCTGGGAGGCGGTTTCGCCCACGTAGCCGAGCCCGCGCAAGCGCCGCAGCAGCTCCTCCGCCGACAGGTTGTCGCGGAGGGCGAGCAGCATCCCCACCGTGACCCCGCTCCTCCCGATCCCGCCGCGGCAGTGGACCAGCACCCCCTCCCCCCTCCTCAGCCGCTCCAGCACCGGCAGGACCACGTCGGCGAGCACCCCTTCGAACGCCCTGTAGGAGAAATCGGGTATCGGGTACTCGAGCTTCTCCACGCCGGGAGGCAGCTCGTACGAGCACTCCCCCTCCGTCAGGTCGACGACCAGCCTGACGCCCCTGCGGGCGAGCTCGCTCACGAGCTCCGTGTCCGGGCAGGAGGACCAGTAGAGGTCGCCCAGCTGCCTCAACCTAGCCAACCTAGCCCCTCCCCGGGGGCCGCCCACCTGCTAAAACGTTTTTTACCACGCGCCCGCTTTCTCAACGTGAGCAGGCTGGCTGGGCGGTCCCCCGACCCCCTCGAGATCCTAGCTCGCTACCCGAGGGAGCAGGTTGAACGGCTGCTCCGCATCCCCAACGAGCGGCTGCACAGGGATGTGGCGGAGATCGCGGAGCTCGCGAAGCCCAGCTCCCTCTTCGTGCACACGGGGTCGCCGGAGGATAGGGAGTACGTGAGGAGGAGGGCTTTGGAGCGCCGCGAGGAGCTGCCCTCGAAGCACCCCAAGCACACGGTGCACTTCGACGGGCCGCGCGACCTGGCGAGGGACAAGGCCAACACGAGGATCCTGGTGGCGGGGGGCCGCGAGGTGCCGCTCGTCAACACGCTCGACAGGGACGCCGGGTTGAGAGAGGTGGCCAAGCTGCTGGAGGGGGTCATGGAGGGGAGGGAGATGCTTGTGGCTTTCTACCTTTACGGCCCTCTCGGCTCGCCCTTCACGCTGTACGGGGTCCAGATCACGGATTCAGCCTACGTTGTGCACAGCGAGGACATCCTGTACCGCAACGGTTACAGCGCGTTCGCCGAGCGCGGCGGGGGGATCGAGTACATGCTGTTCGTCCACGCGACGGGCGCGCTCGACGAGAACGGCTGGTGCAGGGAGGTTGAAAAGCGGCGCGTCTACATCGACCCGGAGGGCAACGCGACCTATAGCGTGAACACGCAGTACGCCGGCAACACGGTCGGGTTGAAGAAGCTCGCGCTCAGGCTGGCCGTTTACAAGGGCTTCAGGGAGGGCTGGCTGGCCGAGCACATGTTCATCGTAGGGGTCAAGGGCCCCGGCGGGAGGATCTCGTACTTCACCGGAGCCTTTCCGGCCGGCTGCGGGAAGACCGCTACGGCGATGATCGCGGACACGGTCGTGGGGGACGACCTGGCCCTCGTGCGCGAACTCGAGGGGGAGGCGAGGGCGGTGAACCCGGAGGTTGGCATGTTCGGTATAATCGACGACGTGAACCCCGAGGACGACCCCGAAATCTACAGGGTGCTCACCGACCCGGAGGCTGAAGTGATCTTCTCCAACGTCCTCCTCACCGAGGAGGGGGACGTCTGGTGGAGGGGCAAGCCCGGCGAGCCGCGGAAAGGGCTCAACTACGCGGGCCCCTGGTGGCCGGGTAAGCTCGACGAGCAGGGTAGGGAGATCCCGCCCTCCCACCCTAACGCGCGCTTCACGGTTAGCGTACGCCACCTGGCCAAGCTGGACCCCAGGATCGACGACCCGCTGGGCGTGCCCGTTTCGGCCTTCGTGTTCGGGGGTAGGGACTCTACAGCGTGGCCCCCGGTCGAGGAAGCGTTCGACTGGGACCACGGCATAGCCACGAAGGGCGCCGCCCTCGAGTCGGAGAGGACGGCCGCGGTGCTGGGCAAGGTCGGCGAGGTGGAGTTCAACCCCTTCGCGATCCTCGACTTCCTGCCGATATCCCCCGGGGCTTTCGCCGAGCTCCACTTCCGCTTCGCTAGGCGGCTGAGGAAGGTGCCGAAGGTTTTCGGGGTCAACTACTTCCTCCGGGGGCGCGACGGCAAGTACCTGGCGGAGAAGAGGGACAAGAGGGTTTGGCTGAAGTGGATGGAGCTCAGGGTGCACGGGGACGTCGACGCGGTCGAGACCCCGACGGGGAGGGTGCCGGTCTACGAAGACCTGCGGCAGCTTTTCGACCGGGAGCTTGGGAAGGAGTTCAGCGAGCGGCTCTACGAGGAGATGTTCGCCGTCAGGATCCCGCAGCAGCTCGCGAAGCTGGAGAGGGTCTTGGCGATCTACGAGAGGATCCCGGACTCCCCTCCCCTCCTCCTCGAGATCCTCCGGGAGCAGGGGAAGAGGCTCAAGGAGCTCCGAGCAGAGCGCGGCGATTGGGTCAGCCCCTTCGCGCTCGACAAACGCTAACGAAAGCTTTTTCCCCGGGAAAGAAAGGGGGCGCCGTGCCGGGGCTGGGAGCGGTCGGCGAGATCGCGAAGCTGGTAATCGGCTGGCTCGTCTCGGCTTTGGCCGTGTGGATTGCGTTGAAGCTGTACCCGGGCAAGCAGAAAAGGGAGAGCTTCGGGGGCGCTCTGCTCACGGCGCTCGTTGGCGCGCTCATCTTCTGGCTGTTCTCCATCGCGAAAATACCCTTGGGCACCGTGATCGCGCTCGTCGTGTGGCTCTACGCTCTGAAGAAGATACAGGGCGTGGGCTGGCTTGGCGCCGCGGCGCTAGCCCTGCTCATCTACATTTTCAACGCTCTGCTGGGCTTCCTCCTGCCCACGATCCTGTAGCTAAAGATTTTTTAGCTAGCTGCGCGTCCGCTCCGCGTGAGCGAGCTCAAGCGCGAGCTGGGCTTAGGCTACGCTACCCTCTTCGGGGTGGGGCTGATCCTCGGCGCCGGCATATACGTTCTGGTAGGTAGAGCCGCGGCGATCGTGGGCGACGGGGTTTGGGCGAGCGTCGCCTTCTCAGCCGTCATAGCCCTGTCCACCGCTCTCTCCTACGCGGAGCTCTCCTCCATGTACCCGACAGCCGCCAGCACGCACACCTACGTGAGGGAAGCGTTCCCCCAAAGCGGGCTCCCAGCCTTCCTCGCCGGGTGGCTGCTCTTCTTCGGGGGCGTAGCCGGCGCGGCAACCGCGTCCCTCGGCTTCGCGAGCTACTTTTCCAGGCTCTTCGGCTTGAGCGGCTGGGAGGTCGCGGTGTCGATCGCCCTCCTCTCCGCCCTCACGATCCTGAACTGGTGGGGGATCAAGGAGTCCGCGGCCCTCAGCGCGGTCTTCACGGTGATCGAAGCTGGCGGCCTCCTGCTCGTTTCGGCGCTGGGCTTCCTCTTCCCGGTCAGGGAGCCGGGCTACCTCTCGTTCAACCCGTCGGTCAACCCGCTCCTAGCCGTCATGGTGGGGGCGGCGATCTTCTACTTCGCCTACACGGGTTTCGAGTACCAGCCGACGCTCAGCGAGGAGACCGCGAACCCCGAGCGCGTGATACCGAAGTCGATAGTCCTCGCCGTCGCCGTAACCACGGCCATCTACCTGCTCGTCTCCGTCAGCGTGGTCAGGCTGATGAGCTGGGAGGAGCTCGGCGAGAGCAAAGCCCCGCTCGCGGACGCGGCTTCGCGAGCTTGGCCCCAAGCCTTCCACGCGCTGATGGCGATAGCCCTGTTCGCCACCACGAACACCGTGCTGGGCTTCCTCGTGTCCTCATCGCGGCTGGCTTACGGGCTCGCGAAGGAGGGGGTCCTGTGGGAGGGGCTGGCCGAGGTGGACGCTTGGAGGAGGACGCCCTACGTCTCGGTGGCGCTCTCGGGGGCGCTGGCCGCGGCAGTAGTGCTCCTTACGGACTACTTGCCCTCCGCCACCGGCTGGAGGATCAGCTTCGGCGGCTACGAGTACCAGCTCATCGACCTGGTGGGTAAGACCGCGAGCCTCGCCGTGCTCCTCGCCTTCCTGCTCGTGAACGCGGCAGTCGTCGCGCTCAGGCTGCGCGAGCCCAACGCTGTCCGCCACTTCAGGATCCCGTTGAGCGTCCGCAACGTGCCCCTCCTCCCGGTGCTGGCCGACCTTCTCATCGCGGTGTTCGTCGCCGTCAGCTTCGCGGACTGGGTGGTTTGGGTGAGCACCGCTTTAACCGCTGCCCTCGGCCTCGCCCTGTACAGGAAGCCGGTCAGCCGCCCAGCTTGAGCAGGGTTTCGGCGAGGCCTGACCTGATCATCGAGATCGCGATCGCGGCGAGCAGCAGGGAGAAGATGCGCGAGAGCGCGAGCACCGCGTTCTTGCCCACCTTCGAGAGGATCGCACCGCTCTTCGCCAGCACGAGGTAGGCGATCAGTGTGTTGGCGGCGATGCTGAAGACCGTGGGGGCCAGGCCGTAGACCCTGCTGAGGTAGACGACCGTGTACATGCTGCCCGGCCCGGCGAGCAGAGGCGTTGCCATGGGCACGATCGCCACCTCCTCCGCCCTCAGCGTCTCGGCTTCGATGCGGCCGAACATCCCCTGCAGGGCTATCGTTAGGAGCACTATACCCCCAGCGACCTTGAAGTCGGAGAACGAGACGCCGTAGTAGTCGAGAACGCTCGTGCCGGCGAACGTGAAGAGCAGGAGGAGGGTGGAAGCCACGACCACGGATTTGGCGAAGACCCGCTCCCTCTCCTCCTCGCTCATCCCCGCCGTCAGCGCGTAGAATATGGGGATGTTGCCCAGCGAGTCGAAAACCACGAACAGCATCGCGACGGCGTCCAGCAGCTGCCTAACCTGCTCGATCATAGGCGAGCACCGCTCGCGCAGCCTAAAAGCCTTTAGCCGCGCGCCTCTGCGCAAGCGCGGTGATGACCAGCATCGGGGGACCGGTGACCGGCACCGACCTCGCTGACCCGGAATCCTCGCGCTCGCCCGAGCAAGCTTGAAAGCTGGGTAGCCTGACGGGGGCGGGGGATGACGAGGGAGGTTTAGGGGGTAGCGGTGACCGCTACCGTCGCTCCGACCCCGCGCGCCCCCCCAACGCTTTTCTACTCCGCGCGGCTCTCGGCTCCCGATGCTCCTCAGCAGGAAGCTGTGGTTCAGCGAGAAGGAGTGCAGGGTGTGCGGCAAGCGCTCGCCGCTGGTATCCGAGGCGATCGGCGTGTGCCTCGAGTGCCTGCGCAGCGATCCGAAGGCCGTGGAGGTGGCGCTCGAGGGCCACAGGCGCGAGAGGTTGAGCCTCGGGCTCCCTCCCGAGCCGCCGCGCGACCCGAAGGGCCTGCCGTGCGGCCTCTGCGCGCTCGGCTGCAGGATCCCCGAGGGCGGCTTGGGCTACTGCGGGCTCGTCAGGAACGAGGGGGGCAGGCTGAGACACCTCTCCGGCCAGCCGGGCAGCGCGGTCCTCGAGTGGTATTACGACCCGCACCCGACGAACTGCGTCGCCTTCTGGTTCTGCCCCGGCGCCACGGGCCTCGGCTACCCCAAGTACGCGGTCAAGCCGGGGTGCGAGAGGGGCTACGCCAACCTCGCCGTCTTCTACGGCGCTTGCAACCACAACTGCGCCTTCTGCCAGAACTGGTTCTTCCGCTACAACACCACCTCGCGCGGCCCCCGCGTCGGCATGGAGGAGCTGCTGCGGGCCGCCCTCGACCCCCGCGTGACCTGCGTCTGCTTCTTCGGCGGCGACCCGGCGCCCCAGGTGCTCCACGCGCTCGCGTTCTCGCGCGAGCTCCTCTCGAGGGCTAAGGGGAGGGTGATGAGGATCTGCTGGGAGTCGAACGGCCACTTCAGCCCCAAGCTGCTCCCCAAGGTGGTGGATTACTCGCTCGTGAGCGGGGGCATCGTGAAGTTCGACCTGAAGGCTTGGAACCCGAACGTCTACAAGGCTCTGACGGGCGTTGACGTAAGCCCGCTCTACGAGAACGCGGCGTACGTGGCGAAGAGGGGGCTCGAGAGGCCGGAGGTCCCGCTCTTCACAGCCAGCACGCTCCTCGTCCCCGGCTACGTGGACGAGGAGGAGGTGAGGGGGATCGCCCGGTTCCTCGCCTCCATCTCGCCCGACATACCCTACAGCCTCCTCGCCTTCCACCCGGACCACAGGATGCGCGACCTGCCCCCCACCAGCAGGAGGCACGCGGAGGAAGCGCTGAAAGCGGCGAAAGAGGAGGGGCTGACGAGAGTGCGCATCGGCAACCCCTGGCTCCTCGGCAACTACTACTGAGCCCGACGCGGTGGGAAGGAATTTATGGTGGGAACCACTATCCATTTGCTGTGAGCGCTAGAGCGAGAGTTGATTCGAAAGGGAGAATCTTGATCCCTAAAAGCCTGAGGGAGTTGGCTGGGATTAGGGAAGGCGACGAGGTGTTAGTGAACGTGGAAGGCGGTAAAGTGGTGATCGAGAAAGCTGGAGACCCCTGGAGGGAGCTCGCGGAGCTCTTAGGCGATCTGACCTTCGATAGGAGCTTGCGGAGGTTGGCGGAGGATGCGGCAAAAAAGGAGATTCGTGAAAAGTTTGCTTCTTGAGACGGGCTTTCTGCTTGCTCTTAACCCTTTGGATAGGAATCACAGCTGGGCTGTAAGCATTCTTAACGAGTGCCGTCGCAAACACATCAAATGCTACTTGTCGCCGGCGGCGCCGGTAGAAGTTTCCTTAGTGCTCAAAAGTAGGGGCTTCGAAGAGAGCCGTATCAGCAGGGTGCTAAGGCTGATGGAAAGCATCGTAGCAGGAGCTGAGGTGCGTAGCTTGAATCTAGGGCTCTCGCATGCGGCGAAGGCGGCTGTGTTGCGCGGTAAATACCCTGAGTTGGGCTTCTTTGATTCGCTGCACGCCGCTCTCGCTATAGAGGAGGGACTCGAGTATGGGGATCTCGACGAGACCGTAAGGAATGTCGTGGAAAGAGAAAGATCCGGCTGAAGAGCTCCGGCGGATGAGGTAAGCTCAGCTTTCGCTCAAGCCCGTACCACCAGCTCCATCTGGCGCGCCGCGTTTTACCACTTCCTTACCATTAAATAGCCCGGTGTTCTTTCTCGCGCGTGAGCACTAGAAGCATCGGGAGAGGCAAGTGCCCCAAGTGCGGCGAGGAGGGTTCTTTGATCGTGAAGAGCGTGGGCGGCAAAGAGTACGTATACGTCAAGCACGGTAGGACTTGGCATTACGTAGGGCCTCTCGACAAGGTGGACGTGGACACGCTCCTAACGGAGCCTACCACCACGCTACCACTAAACGAAGACCAGGAGGGGGTTGTGACGGGTGGGAAGGTGAGCGGGCAGCCTAAACCGTCGAGCAAAGTGGCGGCAGCGGTGCTGGGTCTCGTGCTGATAGGGCTCGGTGCAGCCCTCACCGTGCTGGCGGTTTTCTCAGCGTTGCTCATACCGTTCTGGACGATAGGTAGTGTGAGATCGGCCGTAGGCTACATGGCTGGGATCACGGTCAACGGGACGGAAACAGTTTACGCCATCATACCTCTCAATTCGCCGGTCTCCGTCAGCGTGGCTACGCGCGGTTGCAGCTTCAAGGTTCTCGTCGCGCCATCTTCTTCGCTGCCACATATGGTGAACGCTTCTTGGCTCACGAGCTTGTCTTCTCTCTACCTCATCAAAGCGGAGAACCTCTCGAACCTGCTACCCAGCTTCTCGGGAAACTACACCAGCTACAACCAAGTTCTGGAGCCCGAACAGGCGCTCCTCGTGTGGCCCCATAAAGTCTCGGCAATTCGAGCGACCTTAAACATCACGGTAGGCGAAAAAGCGGAAAACGTCGCCCAGCCCTCGGGCGACGCAACCTTCGTGATCGTAACGATAATCGCTTTAAAGGTAATCCCGCGGCTGCTCGTGGCTGCCGCCTTGATCGTTGGAGGATACCTGATGTACAAGTGGTCGAAGAGCAGTTGAGCAGGTTAGTACGCTACTTCGTCCGCGCGCTCGCCAGCGCTATAGCGCTAAACGGCAGCGCACTGCGGAACGTTCTGTGATACAGCTTAACCACGTGTGGAGGGTTGAAAAACTCTTCAACTGTCACTCCCTTTACGCTAGCTTGTAGAAAGCTTCGAGCGTTCTAAGGGTTGCCCGGTAGCAGAACTCGACGTTGCTGATCGAGACCCGCTCGTCGATGCCGTGCACCATCCTGAGCATCTCCTTCAGCGGCAGGTCGGACTTGAGGGGGACGAAGCCGTAAGCAACCGTGCCGAAAGCCCTGCGGAAGAAGCGCGAGTCGGTGCCCCCGGTGGACATGTACGGAGCGACCGTGGAGCCGGGCGCCTCGCTCGCGACCGCCTGCTCGATCGCTTTGAACAGCGGCGTGCCGACGGGCGACTCGGTGGCGGCGTCCCTGTGGGTGAACTCCAGCTCGAAGCCCGAGCCGCCGAGCAGCCGCGAGACGTAGCCGCGCACCCAGTCCTCGCCGTAGCCTGGCAGAAGCCTGCAGTCCACGCTGAGCCCGCAGAGCGAGGGTATGACGTTGACCTTCTCCCCGCCCCTCACGACGGTGGGAGCCAGCGTGTTGCGCAGCATCGCGTCGATCATCGGGGCAGCCTCCCCCGACGCCCTGAGGAGCAGCGGGAGCCCCAGCTTCGAGGTTAGCAGCGGCCTCAGGGGCGCGGGGATCCCCTGCGCCTCGAGCACCTTCTCGAGCATGAGCTTCACGTACGGCTTCACGTCGGGCGGCGGCTGCTTGGAGGCTATGGCTAGAGCGGCCCGCGAGGCTTTGAGCAGCGCGTTGTCGCCGGACTTTGGCATCGAAGCGTGGCCGGGGGAGCCGCGGAAAGCGAGCTTGAACCAGTAGACGCCCTTCTCGGCGACCTGCACGAGGAAGACGCTCCCCCGCTTCCCCGGCATCTCGAAGCCGCCGCCCTCGTTCAGCACGTAGTCGGCCCTCACGAGGTCCGGCCGGTTCTCGACGAGCCAGCCGGCGCCCATGCGGCCGCCCATCTCCTCGTCCGCCGTGGCGGCGTAGATGAGGCGGCCCTTGAACCGCTTGGACTCCACCAGGTCGAGGAAGGCGCGCAGCATCACGGCGACCGAAAGCTTATCGTCGAGCGCGCCGCGCCCCCAAACGAAGCCGTCCTTCACCAGGCCCGAGAACGGGTCGACGCTCCACTCGCCGCTGTTCGCCGGCACGACGTCGAGGTGGGAGAGGAGCAGCAGGGACGGCCCCGGCTCGCCCGACTCGGCCCACGCCACCACGCTGCCGCGGCCCGGCGCGCTCTCCACAAGCTCGTGCTCGACGCCCCTTTCGGCCAGCACCTCGGCCACCAGCTTGGCTGCCGGGGTCTCGTTGCCCGGAGGGTTCGTCGTGTTGACCTGTATCAGCTGGGAGAGCAGGTCCACGACGAACTTAACCCGCGCCTCCACGCGCCCCCTCGTTCGAGCCGGCAGATGAACCCTTCCCCCCGCGCTCCTCCGCGTCGCAGGCGCCGGCCTGCAGCTCGAGGAGGAAGAAGGGGATCTCCTCCTTGGAGAGCACGAGGACGCCCTTCGGGTACCTCCGGTGCGCTTTCCCCTTCTTCACCTCAATCCTGCACCGGCCCGCGATCACGTCGACCTCGTAGCCGTCCCTCCAGAAGTACACCTCCCCGAACCTCCTGTACGCGTGCTCCTGCACCACCCACTCGAGCAGCGCTGCCTCGCTCAGCTCGGCGCCCAGCAGCGTAGCGAACGCCCTCGCCGCGAACGGGTCGCGGAAGAAGATCTTCTTCTCCCTCCTGTAGAGGACCCTCCCGCCCTCCCTCATGTAGGCTACACCGACGAGGAACATGTCCTCCATCAGCCTCACGTAATCGTGGACGGTGTTGTGCGAGACGCCGAGGTCGCCGGCGATCGCGTTGAAGCTGGTCGCGCCGGGCGCCCTGCTGATCAGCTCGCGCGCCACCATCCTCAGCAGCTTCGGGTCCCTACCGGCTTTGACGGCGTCCTTCTCCACGCTCGCCACGAGGTCCTCGGCGAACTCCTCGTCGCCGTTCACGCTGCGCGGGTACCCGCCGGTCTCCAGGTACCTCTCGAAGAGCGCGAGCGCGCGGCCCTCCCCCCTCTTTGCCTCGACCCCGTGCACCGAAAGGTACTCGGGGAAGCTGAGCGGCAGCACCTCCACCGTCCTCCCCTCCCCCCGCCTCCCCGGGAACGCCTCCGCGAACCTTTTCAGCCTGAAGGAGGCGGAACCCATCAGCACGAGCACGTCCCGCTCGAACAGGTTGAGGTCCACGTACCCCTTCACCACCCTCCACCAGTCCTCCAACCCCGTGACCTCGTCGAGGATGATCACGGACGACTCGATGCCGTTCGCCTGCTTGAAGCGCCTGTAGAAGTCGAGAACCCACCTCAGCTCCCTCGCGTCCGCCGCCAGGTCGCAGCTGAAGTAGAAGATTGAGCGCGGGTCCCTCGTCTTCACGAGCTCCGACACCAGCAGCTTCGCGCCCGTGGTCTTACCCACCTGCCTCGGGCCCACGACGATGTTGAGCGAGAAGGGCTTCAGCGAGATCTCCCTCAGCCAGGGGGGCACCCACCTCACGCTGGCCCTGCTGTAGTTCCTCAAGTCCCTGTCCCTAGCCTCCCAGTTGGACCACTCCCACCACGGGTTCTGAGCGTAGATCAGCTCCTCCATCCCTTGTCAGTTGGCTGACAAGACCTTTTATACTCTTTGTCAGAGGACTGACAAGCCTGCTCAGGGGTTCTCGTACCAGGCCGGCCTCAGGGACTTCGCGTGCACGCGGGTCAAACCCTCGAGCCTGCTGATGAGCGCTTTCACCTTGGCGAGAGGGGGTTCGGGCAGCTTGCAGCCGTAGTTGTCGTACCCGATGTAGACCTCGGCGGGTCCCACCCG
This sequence comes from Thermofilales archaeon, assembly GCA_028275925.1. Lineage (GTDB taxonomy): Archaea > Thermoproteota > Thermoprotei > Thermofilales > Thermofilaceae > JANXEW01. The sequence goes on along the minus strand of JAPWTS010000019.1, from coordinate 2,354 downwards.
CTTTACCGCCTCGGCGAACCCTTCGAGGTCGAAGTCGAGCACCGGCTCAACGACGATCACCTTGCGGGGCCAATCGAGCTCGGCCATCGCCTCGAGCCGCTCGCTCGGCTTGGGCGCGCGGGAGATCCGCTCGTACCCCTCGTCCCTGTTCGTCTCCACCGTCGCCCCCAGCGTCGCGTTCTCCGGCATCCGGTCCAGGAACTCGAAGTAGCGGACCGGGTTCTTCGTTAGGAAAAAGAACTCCGTCCGGGGGTTGGCTCTCACCACCTCCAAGACCCTCTCGATCCACCCGCTGGGCACCCACGAACCCCAGAGGTCGCCCATGTCGCTGAGCGCGCGCGCCACGTCGTTACCCCGCCCTTTGTGCGGGGCTATCGGGCTTCCCTCTTCGCTTCTTCCTTCGCTCGATGACTCCCTCTGGCGTCGGCGTGAAGCTGAGCACTTTTACTCGCTCCGGCACCCTTCCTCCAGCTCTCTTCAGGATGTTCATCGCCGCGTTCAAGTCCGCGTGCATTACGTGGCCGTAGGGGCACCTGACCAACCCCCTCGGCTCCCTTACCACCTCGCAGCCGTGGCGGGCGCACACCCTCGAAGTACTCTCTTCGGGCACCAAGTAGACCGCTATGCCGAGGTTCTCGGCGGCGCGGGCTATCTCTTTGATCGTTTGCCAGTACGGCCACGCGTTGTTGCCCTCGGTGGGCTTGTTGTGCGCGATATCCCTCGGATAGCCGATGTAAATTTCCGTGACGCCGAGCGTGTACAGCTCGCGTGCTAGGTGCGCCGCCATATTCTTGATGAGCTCGCGCTTCCTCACCCTGTAGCGTCGGAACAGCCACTTCCTCTTCTCCAACCACACTTGTACGTCGAAGTCCGCGAACCGCGCGCGCTTGTCGAGCTCCGAAACTTCCATCTTCAAGAAGTGGTACTCGCTCTTCAACACGGTGCCGCGGTAGAGCAGCGCGACGCCGCTCTCCGTTACTGCTGCGGCGAGCCGCTCCCGACCCAAGTCGATGCCGCACTTGAGCGGCGCGCGCATATCGCGCTTCAGCTCTACCTCCGAAGCGATGTGCGCGTACCACGCGCCTTTAACGTCGTCGTATGTGATCACGAGGCGCCCCTGCTGCAACCTCTCTCTCCACCAGCGCAAATCGCCCTTGAACTTCAGCTTCACGTTGTAGTAGCCCAGCCAGATCGCTTTCTCATCCTCCAGCAAGCGGTAGTTGTCGTGCTTGACTGCGATAATCAGGCTCTTCAAGCGCTTCGGCGGCTTAGGGTCGAGCCACGCCGGTAAGCGTCCTTGCTCCTTCAGCTCCAGCAGCTCTTTGAAACTGCGCCAGCTCTCCGCTACGAGGCAGAGCGCTTCGTCGAAGTTCTTCGAGCCGAGGAGCTCCTTGAGCTGCGCGTAGTCCTGGCTCCAGTACGCGTGCTTTATTCCTGTGTCAATCTCCCCAGTCCGCTCGTACAGCTGCCTGCGACGCGCGTGCTCCATGTTAATCAGCGCGCGCGTGGCCTTGGCGAGGCGCAGCAGAAGCTCCACCTGCTCCGGCGTGGGCAGCAGCCTAACCGTGTCGGCCCTCCAGACGGTCGCCTCCAGCGCGCTCGGGTTCTCAGCCCAAACGTTCAACGGCACAATACCGTTTTCACCGTTCCCTATGTTTTTATTTTTACTTTTATTTTCGATTTTTGTAATTTTCTGTTCTCCTACTGCCTCTGCCCGGTTCGCGCGCGCAGCGCCCAGCGGACGGGGGGTTTCGAGCTCGAGAGCCTGGGGCTCCGGCCCCCTCACCGCGTTCGCTACCGCCGCGCTTTCCCCGCGGTGCACGCTCCTAAGGAGAACCGGGGATTTATAAACCCTGCCCAAAGAAGCCCGAAAGTAAAATTTTCTAAACAGAAAGTTAAAGAAAAGAATAGAGAATATGCAGGAATGCTATGGAGAAGCGCCTTCCAGCGCGCGCGACACGGCCGACCACCTACGCCAGCCGCCTCCCGAAGCCCTTCGGCGTGGCGCTGTTGTCGTACACCTCCTCCACGTGGAACAGGTAGACTGGCCTCCCGCCCCTCCTCTCCGGCGGGGTGTAGTGGTACGCGTCGTGGACCAGGTTGACGAACCTGTGGTACGCGTCACCCTCGTGGATGCTCACGATGCAGCGGATCTCGAAGCTGGTCGAAGGAGGCTGGTAGAACACGAGGCACGCCCGCCTCGACCTCTGGAGGATGCTCCACGTGTGCTTCGAGGAGTGGGGAACCCTCAGCGCTAGCTCGACGCTCGCCAGCTTCTCGAAGTCCACGCGCTCCTCGGCCGCTTCTGGCTCCAGGTACACGAGCTCCAGCAGCAGCTTCAAACCCCTAGCGGC
>JAPWTS010000109.1 GCA_028275925.1 Thermofilales archaeon | reverse complement strand
GCTTAGGGCGAACCGGGGCTTTATAAATTCGACGTTGAGAAGCCCGAAAGTGATTTTTTCTAAACGGAAAGTTAAAGAAAAGGATGGATAATACGCGTACAAAGCTTGGCAGGCGAAGGGACGAGAAATATCAAAGCATGCACTAGTACATCGAAAGACTCCGAAGCGCGATCTCCATGGGCATCCTCCATCGAGACGGATCCTGCGGATGGTGTTCATCGCGCGTGAAGGATAGCGCGCTACATATTTGAGAGAGGGCTTCCGCACGCACCCGTGAGCGTGCCGAAGCCGCTGGCAAGGCTCGCGAGGAAGGTGGGGGTTGAGAACCTGTGGCTGTACGTCCTCGCGGAGCTCGCCAGGGGGGACAGCTACCCGTACGAGCTGGCGAAAGCGATCGAGAGGGACTTCGGTGTGAAGGTCGGCAAGGTGCTCCCCTACGTGGTGCTCAGCAAGCTGGAGGAGGAGGGGTTCGTGGAGAGCTACAGCCGCGAGCGCAGGAGGTACTACAGGATCACCGAGCGGGGCAGGCAGTTGCTGGAGGAGGGGGTGAACTACCTCCGGGGGCTCGCGGACAAGCTCGGCTCCTACCTCAAAGCGTGAAGGCCGCCGCTCAGCCGCGGCCGAACCTCCACCCCCGGCCGAGCCCCGGGAAAGCGATGTAGAGCTCGGCGTGGGCGACAGCGGCAGCGTAAGCGGCGAACGCCAGCGCGATGGCGGCCTCGGCCGCCCTCCACAGCCCCCTGCGCTTGAGTCTCTTACGGGCTAGGAGGGCGAGGCCGGGGTATCCGTGCAGGATCACCGCGGCGTTCAGCAGCCAGCGGAGCACGGGGGACGTGTGGAGGTTGGCGGAAAGGGCGTAGCTGAGGCCGAGGTGCCTGAGCGCCGGCGAGATCATGCCGTAGCCGGTCAGCACGTACAGGATCATCAGCAGCGTGAGCGGGATCGACGTGTACTCGACGAGCTTCAGGTAGATCCTAAGCCTTCGAGCTTCGTCCACGCCCCTTCGCACCGGTACGGCTTATAAAGGTTGCTCTGAGCGCCTTAAAATTTTAACATGTAAGCTTAATTATCAAGTTTTTAGTTTGTATTAAAACTACCTTTCGATAGAATAGCGCGCGCTGGCTCTGTATAGGTCTTGGAGGGGGCACCTGGGAGAATGGGCTGATGAGCTGGACGTTGGTAAGCTCTTGGGGGAGCGCGATTAGATTCTGGAGAACCCTCAACCGCTCAGGTCTCCGGCCGCTTCTGCGGGTGCTCGCTGGCCAGCCGCTGTAGAAGGCTTTCACCCGCGCCTGGTCGCCTCGTACAGCTCGCGCAGCCCTTCGAAGGTCAACCGGTAGCGCTCCCGGGGGACCCCCACCGGGAACACGTAGAGGGGCGCCTCGTTGGGCTGCGCCCCTATCGCCTTGGCTAACGCCTCGTCGTCGAACGCCCCCACCGCGACGGTCCCCAGGCCGAGCGCCGCCGCCTGCAAGTAGATGTTCTGGCCGGCGTGACCCGCCTCCATGTGCACGTACCTGTAGCCCCTCTCGCCGTAGCGGCTCGTCGTCCGCTCGTAGACGGCGCAGATCACGATCGAGGCCGGGGCGTCCCTGACCCAGTCCTGGCGGAGCGCCGCCTCCCACAGCTCCCTCCTCCGGTCCCCTCTCGCTACGAGCGTCAGGGAGTGCCTGAGGGGGTTGTACTTGTACACGCCAGCCTCCAAGTACGAGGTGCCGTTCCTCACGCCTCTCTCGCCCACCACCACGTACACTTCGAGCGGGTAGGTGGCGCCGGCGCTGGGCGCGGTCCTCCTGTACCAGCCCGCGAACTCCGTAACGCCCTGCGCCGCCCACAGCAGCAGCGCCAGGTCCTCGAGCTCCAGCGGCTCGGGAGCCCACTCCCTCACGCTCCTCCTGTTCAGCAGCGCCTCCTCCAGGACCACCCCGCTCTTCGGCTTGGGCAGCGGCAGCAGGATCTCGGCCGCCTGCTGCGCCGGCAGCTCCGGGCGCTCCGCGGCGGGCGCCGGGAACCGCGTGTGGAGCAGGAGCAGGGGGGCTGCGAGCGCGGCTACCAGGGCGATGGCCGCTACAACCGCCTTCATCTTCATCGCCTTCGAAGCGCGCGGGGGAGTCTTAAGCTCGCCGGCGGAGGAAGGTTTATAACCGTGAAATTTCATGGCCATTAGACAGTATGGTTCGGGTCGCGATCCTCGGGCAGGGCTACGTTGGCACGATCTTCGCGTGGGGGCTGGCGAGGCTGAAGAAGGGGCTGTTGGAGCCCTGGGGCGTGCCCCTCGCGCGCGTGGACTTCGGGGTGCCCGTCGAGAGCTTGGAGATCGTGGCGAGCTTCGACGTCGACGCTGCCAAGGTCGGCAGGAGCCTCTACGAGATCGCGCGCGGCTACGGGCTCGAGCCGGAGCCCGAGCTCAAGGAGGTCGCGGTGAGCCCCGGCTTGAAGCTGGGGAGCACGCCCTCCTTCATCAAGACGGCGGCGCTCGACGACGGGCGCCCCCTCGAGGACGCGCTGGCGAGGTTCAGGGAGCTCCTCGACGACGCCCGGCCCGATGTGCTGATCGACGTCACGACGACCGTGAGGAGCAGGCCGCTGTTCACGTGGGAGGAGGCGGAGAGAAGGGTCGCCGAGGGCTCGCTGCCCCACTCGCAGGTTTACGCGTACTTGGCGCTGGAGCGGAGCGGGGTCGCGTACGTGAACGCGCAGCCCGCCCACGTGGCATGCAGCCCAGCCTTCGTGGAACGCGCCGCTGAGGTCGGCTCGCTCGTCCTAGGCGACGACGGGGCAACGGGCGCAACCCCCTTGACCGTGGACATCGCCGAGCACTTGGCGGAGAGGAACAGGAGGGTGCTCTCGGTGGCACAGTTCAACATCGGCGGCAACACGGACTTCCTCTCGCTCACCGAGCCCGAGCGCAACCTGGCGAAGGAGGAGACGAAGAGCGGGTTCCTCGAGGACGTGCTCGGCTACGAGCCGCCCCACTTCATCAGGCCTACAGGCTACCTCGAGCCACTAGGCGACAGGAAGTTCGTGGCGATGCACATCCAGTGGGTGTCCTTCGGCGGCTTCGTGGACGAGCTCGTGGTGAACATGCGCATCAACGACAGCCCCGCGCTCGCCGGCTACCTCGTCGACCTCGCCCGCCTAGCCTACGCCTCGCTGAGGGCCGGGGTCTACGGGACCGTGCCCGAGATCAACCTCTTCTACATGAAGAGGCCTGGCCCCCTCGGCACGAGGCACAAGGCGAAGATGCTGGCGTACCGCGACCTCCTATCGTTCGTGGAGCGGCTCAGGGAGTCGCGCGGACTGCCAGCGCGGGAAGCGGTAACTAGAGCTCGGACCTCGAACCCTTAAGGTACCGCTCCCTCACGAAGCCGGCCACGAGATCAGCCAGCTGAAGCCCCGCGACCTTCCTGCTGCTCTTCATTCTGACGTGTAGGTCGCAGCCCCCCACGAGCGCTTTCAAAGCCCTGCGGAGCGCGTCCGCGTCGAGCGGCGCTTCGTCGATCACGAGGACGCAGACTTCGGCGCCGCGCGCTCGCTCTACCAGCCTCTTAGCCACCGCGACAAGCGCGCGCAGCCTGTCCGAGGGCCCCTCCGCGTGGAGCACCTCGTAATCTATCTGGAACTCCCTCGCGATCTCCTCCACTACTCTGCCGACAGCCTCCCAACCCCTCCTCCTAGCGGCCGTGTACTTCAGCTCCCTAGCCCGCTCCATCCCCAGCTCCCCCGCCGCGCGGAGGAGGGCCGCGGCCCCCAGCTGGTAGTAGGAGACGCTGGGAGGGACTAGCTTCCACACGGCCGCGACGACGAACGTTGAGCAGCGGGTCGGGAGCCCGCTCTCGTCCACGTACGCGATGAGCTTCACACCTCTCCAACGCAAGCTATATTAGGGAGGCATCCCTTAAAGTTCCGGGGGGATGAGGGGCGGGGATGCCCCCCCGCTGAGGGGGTCGAAGTACCGCTCGATCCCCGCGCGACAGTTAAAAAACCGGGCTTCCTCCGGGGCCCCGTGAGCGAGAGAGTACGTATTCTCGTGGTGTACGACAGCTGGACGGGCAACGTGGAGAAGATGGCGGAGGCTGTGGCGGAGGGCGCCAGGGAGGCCGGCGCGGAGGTCAAGGTGGTTAAGGTCGATGACGCC
>JAPWTS010000108.1 GCA_028275925.1 Thermofilales archaeon | reverse complement strand
GGAGGGTGTGGTGGTGATTGGTGCGACGAACCGGCCCGACATCTTGGATCCGGCTCTGCTGAGGCCGGGCCGCTTCGACCGGCTCGTGTACGTCCCGCCGCCGGACCGCGCCGCTCGGCTGGAGATCCTGAAGGTGCACACGAGGCGCATGCCTTTGGCGGAGGACGTCGACCTCGAGCGCATCGCCGACGCAACCGAAGGCTACACCGGCTCCGACTTGGCGCTGCTGGTCAGGGAGGCCGGCATGCTGGCGATGAGGGAGAACATGAGCGCCGAGAAAGTCTACATGCGCCACTTCGAGGAAGCGATGAAGAAGGTGAGGCCGAGCTTAACCCCAGAGATGATAAAGTTCTACGAGTCGTGGGCCGAGAGGTCCAGGAAGATGATGCAGGGTAGGGTTTCGCCGATAAGCTTCTACGTGTGAAACCATGGCCCTCGCACCGCACATAATTTTGGCCGAGCTGCTGCGCAAGGGCGCTACCACAGAGAGGGAGCTGTACGAGAGCGTGAAGAAAGCTGTCGAGAGCATGGGCGGGGAAGTCTCGCGTAGCGAGTTCACCAAGCTCCTGATGACGCTCGAGCTTAGGGGCTACATACGGGTCGAAGGGACTCGAAGGATAGTGCAGCTCGTGCCGAAGAAGCTTGAGCAGCAAGCGGAGCGAAGCGCGTAGAGCAGCATCCTTCGCTTTCCCAGCGACGCCGTCCTCCCCCCTTTTCTAAGTTTTCGCGTCTAGTGCGCGCCAACAGCAATTGCCGCGGGGAAGCGGTGCTTTGAGACGCCCGTTCGGCCGCAGCGAGGCCGAGCGCGCGGATCCCTCCGGCGCGCCATCACGCTTAAAGAGGGGGGCTTCCCGTTGAGTATGGTGTTCACGTGGGCGTCCAGCTTAGGGAGCTGGTAGCCCCCGTAAGGGTGGAGCTGGAGCTGGAGAACCTGTCCGGCAAGGTGCTGGCGCTGGACGCGTACAACGCTCTTTACCAGTTCTTAGCTACCATACGCCAGCCGGATGGGACGCCCCTGATGGACGCTATGGGTAGGGTGACCAGCCACCTCAACGGGCTCTTCTACAGGACGATCAACCTCATCGAGAGGGGGATCAAGCCCGTCTACGTGTTCGACGGCAAGCCCCCGGAGCTCAAGGCCGCGGAACTCGAAAAGAGGATGAAAATGAGGGAGGAGGCCGAGCGGAAGTACCTGGAGGCGCTCGAGAGGGGGGAGCTGGAGGAGGCTAGGCTGTACGCGCAGCAGGCCTCGCGCCTCACAACATCGATGGTCGACGACGCGAAGAAGCTCCTAGATGTGATGGGCGTGCCCTGGGTTCAGGCGCCGGCTGAGGGCGAGGCTCAGGCAGCCTACATGGCGGCTAGAGGCGACGCTTGGGCTGCGGCGAGCCAGGACTACGACTCGCTGCTCTACGGGGCTCCGCGGCTGGTGCGCAACGTCGCGATAACGGGGAGGCGGAAGCTCCCGAGGCGCGAAGAGTACGTGGAGGTGAAGCCCGAGCTGATCGAGCTGGACAAGCTGCTCAAGTACTACGGCATCACTAGGCAACAGCTGGTGTACATAGGCTTGCTCCTCGGGACCGACTACAACCCAGGCGGGGTGAAGGGCATCGGTCCGAAGAGGGCGCTGAAGCTCGTCAAGGAGGTACCAAACCTCGAAGCCCTGGCGAGGGCAGCCGGGTGGGACTTCCCCGTCAGACCCGAGGAGATCGCGAAGCTGTTCCTGGAGCCGAAGGTCTCGAGCGATTACAGGCTCGAGTGGAGGAAGCCCGACAGGGATGGCGTGATAGAGTTCCTGTGCGACGAGCACCAGTTCTCCCGGGAGCGCGTGCTCAACGCGCTGGAGAGGCTCGAGAAAGCTTACGAGTCGCTGTTCAAGCAATCCACGCTCGAGTCCTGGTTCGCCTAATGATGGAAAGGCACCCGCTGGAGGAGCTGTTCAGGGGTTCGAGGAAGACTCTGAGGGTACTGCGCGCGCTCTTGGCCGCCGGAGGGCCTTTGACGAAGTACGCGGTGGAGAACGAGGCGGCCGTCTACGACGCCGGCCCCCTCCTCGACCGCTTGGCGAGGATCGGAGTCGTGAAGGTCATCGACGGCAAACCGAGGAGGTACACTGTGAACCTAGACAACCCGCTCGTGAGAGCCGTAGAAAAACTGATGAGAGAAACTGGCTACCTGTGAGCCAGCCACCGGAGCTGTGCTCAGCGCGCCGACCCGTAGCGCCTCAGCCCAGCGGTCTCCAGCGCTACCGCTATTAGCGCTGGGAGGAGACCGAACGACGCCGTTAGCAAGGCGTACTCCAGCAGGGTGCTGTAGGGCGCTTGGGGAGGGAGGAGGGCTGGGTTAATCGGGAGGAGGCGCGCGCATCGGGGGGTCCAGCCGACCAAGCTCGCTAGCGTTGCGGCGGAAGCCCACTTGGTGACGCGCCCCCCTCCCCTCAGGTGAGCGGAGACCCAGGCGGACGCCGCCAGCGCGCTGATCGCGAGACCGGCGCCCAGAACTTCAGCTGGAAGGGGCGTGAAACCCCCTAAGACGCCCACGGCGATCATCGAGAAACCCGCCAGCGTCGTCGGCAGCGCTAGCTGAGCTGCGCGCTTGCCCGCGTAAGTGGAGGTGTAAAGCATGAAGGCGCCGGAGGCCGCCAGCGCGCCCCCCCACAGCCACGGTGCCGCCTCTCGGAGGAGGGGTAGCGCGCGCTCGATGAAGACCAGCGGGTCCCCGGTGGCCCAGAGGCCCATAGCGCCGTAGGCCGCGAACAGCAGCGCGACGAGCTCGTTGCTCCTTTTAACGAGCACGCTTTTGCTGACGCTCCTGTGGAGCTTGGGCCCAACGCTCTGGGCTGTAGCCCCTATTGCCAGGAAGGGTAGCGCCGCGCCCGCCGAAAAGGCGATGATGCTGGGCAGCGCCGAGCTGGGATCAAGCGCGGCTTTCGCGGCAAGCGCCAGGAGGGGGGCCGACGCGCAGGGGGCCGCCAGCAGCGCGAAGAGCGCTCCTAGAGCCGCCGCGCCGGCGGCGTCGAGCTTCTTCACGCTGGGTGGCGCTCTGAGCGCCATTGAACCCAGCTCCTTGGCGGGCGTTAGCTGGGCTAGGGCGAGCGCTAGGAAGATCGTGGAAAGCAGCAGCGCCGCGTCGGATGGCGAAAGCCTGAGCCACGACACTAAGGCGTAGCCGGCAGCTGAGGCGGCGAAGGCGTAAGCCGCCAAGCTCGCTGCCATCGCCGCGGTGAATGCTAAGGTAACTTTGATCGCGCCGCTAGCTCTCCTCGCCGCGTACATTAGGTAGGCTGGGAGGACGGGGAAGAGGCAGGGGGAGAGGGAGGTTAAGAGGCCGGCGAGGAGCATCGTGATCGCGCCGGCGACGTCAACCAAGCGGGGTCCCCCTCCGCTTAAGCCGCACGCCGGCTAGCGCGGCCGCCAGCGCGATGAGCGCGAGCGCGGCTATGGCGGTGAAGAACAGGCCGCCGCCAACCCTCACGTTGAGCGCGAGAACCCGCTCGACCTTCACCCCCGTCCCGGAGATCACCAGAGGCACGAAGTACCTGCCCGGCGCCACGCCGCTGTCGACGACGATCGTCAGCGTGAAAGTCACGCTGGAGCCCGGTGGCACGTTGGCGACCCGCTGCGGTTCGACGCGCACGTGGACCCCCTGCGGCGGTGCGCCGCTCAAGCCCACGGCCAACTCTTCGAGCGGTATCTGGCCGTCGTTCTCAACGGTTACCTGGAACACCGTAGAGGAGCCGCTGCTGACGTCGACTTCCCAGTTCGACGTCGCGATCCTCAGAGAGGGCTTCCCCAGCACGACGATCCCTAGCGCCAGGCTCGCCCTGCTGGTGGCGCCCCGCGCTGTGAGCGTGAAGTTGAGCGCTGTTGGCGCCGCCGTGCTGGGCACGTCCACGTAGACGAACACCCTTTGGGATCCGCGGGGTGGGACGCGCACCGCCGTCACCACGTTGCCCTGCTCGTCCTTCACCGCCCACGCGAAACCCGGCGGGAGACCGGAAACCTCGAGCGCGGCGAGCGCGGCCCGCGTGCCACTGTTGCTCACGCTGACCGCGATCGAGACGGGCGTTCCAGGGTGCGTGCTAACGACCGGGGTTGGCGTGTCTAGCGCGAGCAGGTCGTAGCCGGGGACCACGATCACGGTGATGTTCGAGCGGGAGAGCAGGTCGAAGGCTCTAGCGCTCAGCTCTATGGTGTACCTCCCCGGCTGAGCGCTCTCCGGGAC
>JAPWTS010000018.1 GCA_028275925.1 Thermofilales archaeon | reverse complement strand
GCAGCTCCAGAGCGCCGCCGATACAGGCGCGACGGTCGAGCTGCGCGCCCCAATTCAGAGGGCCTACGAGGAGCTGAACGAGAAGCGCGAAGTGGAGGGAGGGGAGCTCTACGCTGCTCCAGACCGCTTGCGCGAGCTTTACCGCAGGGCGCGCGCCAAGGAGCGCAGGTTGAACGGGGAGTGGAGGAGCCGCGTGGTCGCGTGGCTCAGGAGGGCGGTGCGGGAGAACGCGGACGCTCGCGCCGTGGTGCTGGTGGACGAGGTGACCGCGGAGACCGCGCGCCTAATGAGGAGAGTCACTAAAAGGCTTAGAAACCTTTGCGCCTACGAGGGGGCAGAGTACCTGCCCTTGAGGGCTAGCGGCAAGCTCTGCCCCAGGTGCGGCGCGATGGGCGTGGAGGTGGTTCACCGAGTTTACAGGTGCCCCCGCTGCGGGTTGGAGTGGAACAGAGACCGATGTGCGACGTTCGCGCTGGCGCTGAGCTACGCCAAGCTCACGGAGAACGAGGCGCTTTACAGGGCGCTGCTGGAGTGGCTTGAGGAGCACCCCAGAGCACTGCTATCCTAGCGCTTCAACCCGCGGACAAAACGGTTTTGCCCGCCCCGTTCCCCCGGGACCGCCAAGGGCTCTCCCGGGGGCCCCAGCGCGCGGGGCTGAAGAGGGGGAGGTGAGGATGAGGCCGTTAGCGGCGGACGACCCCATGACGCTCCGGAGCGCCGCGGTCGGCGACGCCGCGGCGGCGATGAAGGGGGGCCTCTCCCTAGTCAACGCGGGAGAGGCGGGATGTGGGGGCGCGCGCACGCACGCTCAGACGTAGAACATCGGCAGCCTGACGCTCCTGCCCTCCTCCTGCGCCGCCCTCCTCCTCACCTCCTCGAGCTCCTCCTCGAGCTTCGCCTTCTCCTCCGCCAGCCTGACGAGCTCGCTCGTGTCCACCGCCAGCCCCAGGATGCCGGCGACGAACTCCACCGCGACCTTCGCGGCCAGGGGGTCCGCGCCGCTCGGGTCCGCGTACGGCAGTACGGCGACCGCCGGGAAGCCGTACGCCTCGTAGTACGCGAGCATCGCCGCCAGGGGGCCGACGATCGCCAGGTTGTCCTCGAGGGGGTACTCGCCCTCCACGTACCTCCTGTAGCGCGCCAGGAACGCGCTGGTCGCCGCGTACCTGAGGGGGCGGCCGTCCCCCCTCCGGTAGCTGGAGTCCAAGCCTCCGACGAGCAGGGCCATGCTCGCTCCCCCCTCCAAGCTGGCTTCCGCGAGGGCGTAGGGGACGCGGAAGAGGTCCTGGCGCGTCAGCGGTACGTTGGGCAGGAAGACCACGGCCGGCCCCACGTCGTACAGCTCGTAGGGGGCGGCGATCCCGTCGGCCGCCGCGTTGACGACCTGCGGCATGTACGTGGAGACGACGTAGCCCACCTTCCTGCCCCGCAGGGCCTTCACGAGGTGCTTCGCAGCTAGGAACCCGACAAAGCCTATGCCGTGGTACCCGGCGACGAGGGCTTTACCCTCGAGCGCCCCCTCGACCAGCAGCTTCACCTCGACGCTCCGGCGGCGCACGGGTTGGCACCGCGAATCGTCGCTGCGCGCCCTATAAATCGTTGCTTAGGCGATGAGCACCGCGTTGACCGTACCGTCTTGGCCCGGCCGCGAGGTCACCCGCGCCCTCCCGATCTCCGTCTCGATGATCGCCCCCCTCGTGATGACGCCCCTCCTGTCGTAGTCCTTGTTCGCGGGGTTCGAGAGGACCCTGAGTATCCTAACCCTCTTGCACTGCCCCGTCTTCGGGTCGACGACGTTCGCGTGGCTGGCGAACTTCACCTTAGCCTTGACGTTCCCTCCCCTCACCCGCACCACGAGAACCCTATCTTCGCCCAGCAGGGTTTCGATGGGCGGCCTCCCCATCCAGTACTTCCTCTTCACCTTGACGTGCCTGCCCTTCATCCCCCCCGTTATCTTCCGCAGGTCGTTACCTTGGTAGATGCCCATCGCGCAGCGCTAAGCTCATAGCGCTTTAAAAACTTAGCTGCGTCGCGCCTCGCCGGCGCGAGTCGAAGTGCGCGCGCGACGTAGGCGCTGAGCGTAGGGGAAAGCGGGGGCTCCGATAGCGCCGCCTAAGGGCGGCGCGCGAAAGCGCTAAGTACCGAGCCCCAACGCGCCAGCGTGCCGCGAGCGGAGGAGGGGGTTGTCGGGCTGATCGGCCGCACGCCGCTCGTCAGGCTGCGGAGGATCGCCAGGGGGGCTCCGGTCTACGTGAAGCTCGAGTACCTCAACCCCACCGGCTCCCACAAGGACAGGATCGCGCTCTACATGATCAGGGAGGCCGAGCGGAAGGGCTCGCTGAGACCGGGCGGCCTGGTGGTCGAGGCGTCGAGCGGCAACACCGCGGTGTCCGTTGCCTGGCTCGCTTCCCAGCTCGGCTACAAGGCTCTCATCGTCGTCGAGGAGGGGGCGTCGCCGGCCAAGGTCGCTTTGATTAGGGCGCTGGGCGCCGAGGTCGTCTTCGCCCCGAGGGTCCCCTGGAGCCACCCCGACCACATGGTCAAGCTGGCGGAGAGGCTCGCGGCCGAGAGGGGCGGCGTCTTCCTCAACCAGTACGAGAACGAGGCGAACGTGAAAGCCCACTACGAGACCACCGCCCCAGAGATCTACGCGGAGCTCGGGGGCGGCGTCGGAGCCTTCGTCATGGGCATCGGGACTGGCGGGACAATCGCCGGAGTGGCGAAGTTCCTCAGGGAGCGCGGCGTGCCGGCCCGCATCATCGGGGTGGTGCCGAAGGGGTCCCCCCTCGCCACCGGCGGGCGAACGCTCGGGGAGCCCATCGAGGGCTTAGCCACGAGCACCGTGCCCGGCATATACGTCAGGTACTCGAGCTTGATCGACGAGGTTGTGGAAGTGGGCTACGAGGAGGCCCGCGAGACGATGCTGAGGCTGGCGAGGGAGGAGGGGGTGCTCGGCGGCCTTTCCACCGGAGCCAACGTCGCGGTTGCGCTCAAGGTTGCGGAGCGGCTGGATAAGGGGGTAGTCGTAACGCTGGCTCCCGACTCGATCTTCCGCTACACGCACCTGCTTTAGCGCAAGAGCTCCGCGCGAGAGAGGATTAAGCTAGCCGTGCGCTCCCGCTCGGTGGAGCCCCGGCCGGGAATCGAACCCGGGTTTCGGGCGCGCGAGCGGCCCCCGCCTTACCACGGCGGCGCTCTACCACTAAGCTACCGGGGCCGGCTCTCTCAGCGTTTCGGGGTCATTAATGTTGCGCGCGCTATTCTCTTGCAGCTTCGCCAGCCTGGCTCTGTGCGAGTATCCTCTAAGTGTATCTGCGCATTCTCTATCCTTTTCTTTAACTTTCCGTTTAGAAAATTTTACTTTCGGGCTTCTCTGGGCAAGGTTTATAAACCCCTGGTTCGCCCTGAGCCCGATGCCGCGCGGGAACGGCGCGGCGGGAGCGAACGCAATGAAGGGGCTTGAGCCCCGGGCCCTTGAGCAGGGGGTTGTCCCGTTGAACGCTTGGGCCCGGCTCCTCCTGGAGCTTTGTGGTGACCCCCGCACCGGCGGGGGGAGATGGGCCCAAGCTTTGCAGAGGGTGCGGGTGGTGAGGACGGACACGCTCCGCCTGCTCACCACACCGGAGCTGGATGGTTTCCTGCGGCGCGTGGGCGATGCTACAGCCAAATTGATCAACATGGAGAACTACCGGAGACGACGCCAGTTCTTCGAGGGAAGGGGCATCGACTGTAGCTGGATGAGCGCTTGGGCTCGGCGGAAGGCGGAGTACTTCGATATCTACAAGCTGCTTGGTAGCGCGAACTTTCACGAAGCCTGTCGGTTGATCAGTGATCAATGGAAAAGCTTCCTCGGGCTCTTGAAGGCTGCTAAGGAGGGTAGGCTGGAGCCTTGGCAGAAGGTTCGCCCGCCCGGCTATCGGAAGAGGGATGGTCAGCGCGTACCGATCGTCGTTGTAAGGTTCGACAACTACCGCATCGACTTGGAGAGAAGGGTGATTCACTTTGGCTACTGGAACATAAGCGTCCCCTTCAAGGGGAAGCCGCGCTGGCTGGCGAAGCCGGGCGCTAAGCAGGGCCGCTTGATCATCACCTACGACCCGGTGAGGAAGAGGTGGTACGCTCGCGTGAGCGTGGAGGTGGCGCTGGAGAGTAAGCTCGGCGGCGGGCTGAAGGCCGGAATCGATCTGGGTAGAGAACGCCTAATCGCCCTCGTTACGGAGCCGTTGAGCGAGAAAGGTGAGGGCGTGGCTCTGCTGTACCGCGGTGGGCCTTTGAAGAGCGACTACTTCTACTTCGAGAGGAAAATCGCTGAAATCGATAGGATGCTGTCCGACCCCAAGCTCGAGGAAGTGGACAGGAGCGTGCTGAAGGAGATTCGGAAGCGCTTCTACGAGAAGAGGAAACGGCGCAGGGATCAGGTCTTCGCCAACGCGGCGGCGCACTTGGTCAGGGTGTGCTTGGAGCTCGGCGTGGCGGTGCTGCTCCTCGGCTACCCGCGCGGCATCGCTCAGGATAAGCCGGGGAAGGGGAACAGCAACATGTGGAGCTATAGGAGGCTGGAGCAGCGCATAGCGGTTGCAGCGGAGAACCGCGGCATACCTGCCTTTGAAATTCCTGAAGATGGGACTTCGAAGACTTGCGCGAAGCACGGCTGCGAGGTTCAGCGGGGGCCGCGCGGCTTGGTCAGGTGCCCCTACGGGCATGTAATGCACGCTGACGTGAACGCTGCCCTCAACATATTGAAGAGGGGCGGAGGGAAAGTACCGACGCGAGTCAAAGTGCTCAGCTTCGTGCCAACGCCGAGCGGGGTCATAGCGGTCAACAAAAAGAAGAGCAGTAACCCCGCGTAAAGGCGGGGTAACCTGGATGGCGCGCGCGCTAATGTTGCGCGAGAGAGCGCCTTCGGCTTTCCGCTCGTCTCCAGCGTTTCACCCGCTCTTCTATAAGAAAAATACCTAGAAAGAAATTATGTTACTCGGAAAGAAATTATGTTACTCGAACGGTCTGGAAATGTTGATTTGGCGGGCGAGGATGTAGGGCGCTCTGACGGCTGGGCTCACTTCCCACCAGCTGATATCGTAGAGCTCCTTGCCCAACAGCTCGATGTTGGAGAGCAGCTTGGGGAGGCGGTCGGCGATCCTGATCCTGGTGACGGGGTGCTTGATCTCCCCGTTCTCCACGTAGAACGCCGCGTCCCTAGCGATCGTGGAGAAGATGCCCTCAACGTAGTTCTGCAGCCTCGTGTACCAGTTGTTGGTGATGACCACCCCCCTCTTCACTTCGCGGATCATCTCGTCCAGCGTGGCGTCTCCCGGCTTGACGCTGAGGGTCCAGGCGTGCGGGTATATCCAGCCTGCGTTGCCTGTGGACTTCGCCTGCATCTTCGCGGCGGTCTTCGAGTTGTGGAGCAGCGTGCGCAGCACGCCACCCTCGATGATGGGCTTGCTCGCGGTGGGCAGCCCCTCGTCGTCGAAGGCTGTGGAGCCGAGGAGCTCCGGCGTCCTCGGGTCGTCGACGAGCGTGAACTTCTCGGCGGCGACCTTCGAGCCGGGCTGGACCCTAGCGAAGATCGAGTTGCCCATCATGACGGCGAGCGCACCGGCCATCATGCCCACGAGGTTCATCAGGTTGCCGACCACCATGGGCGACAGCACGACGTCGTAGGTGCCGGGCTCGACGTGCTTCGCTTCGCCCTTGGCTTGGGACGCGAGCTCCGCGGCGGTGCGGGCGACGCGCCTCAGCTCCTCGGGGCGCAGCCTGCGGCTGCCCACCGCCCACTGCCCACTCGCTTCGCCGATGAAAGCCCTCAAGTACGCTTCGACGCCTGTCGCCTCCTCCTCGAGCTTGACCCCCTTCGAGGTGGCGAGCCCCTTCTCCGAGAGCGAGAGGGTGATCGCGCCGGCGGCCCTCTCGACGCCGAGGCTGTCGGCCTCGGAGAGCATCGCCTCGGCGAGCGGCTCAGGCTCAGACATCGCGTCGATCACGCTCTTGTCGGCGAGGCCGGGTAGCGGCTCCACCTTCGCCGGCTCGGGGAGCGGCGCGTACAGCATGCTAGGCTTGAGCTGGGAAGCGACCTTGACCGCCCGCTCCACGATCGCCCCCGCCTTCTCGATGCTGGAGGGGTGGATCGTGGACACCATGATGCGCCCCTCCTTCGCGAGGTAGAGGGAGACGGTGAGGCTGCTCCACCTCTGCACGACGCTGATCTCGCTGTTGAACATCTTCACCATCACGCTCTTCGAGCGCCAGACGAGCGCGGCCGCCTCCTCGAAGCCCCTCCTCAGCGCCTCAGCCACCAGCGCCCCAGCCAGGTCCGAAACCCGCTCGGCCATCACGCCACCACCCCGAGCTTCACGCTCCTAAGCCTTACGTCGGGCCCCCCGAACCACACGGGGACGCCCTGCATGGGCTCGCCCTTTCCGCAGGAGCCGGGGTAGAAGCGCAGCTCCTTGCCGGCGGCGTCCACCTTGCTGTAGAAGGCGCCGGTCGTGATCTCGAGCGCCGGGTTCCTCACGGGCTTCGTGATCTCGCCGTTCTCGATGAGGTAGGCTTCGAGGCCCACGTAGCGCTGCCCCCACCTGATGTCGTCGATGTTCCACTCCATGTAGCTCCTCATGTACACGCCCAGCTTCACGTCCTCGACCAGCTCCTCGAACGTGTGGTCGCCGGGCGCGAAGTACGTGTTCGCCATCCTGATGATGGGCTCGCTGTTGTGGTCCATGGCCCGCGCCGCCGCGTTGCTCTCCACGCCGAACAGCTTGGCCGTCCACCGGTTGTGCAAGTGCTCGTTGATGACGCCGTTCTTGTACAAGTAGCGAGCCCTCGCGGGGACGCCCTCGTCGTCGTACAGGTAGAAGCCGTAGCTGCCGGGGATCGTGGGGTCGTCGATCACCGTGGCGTGCTCGCTGCCGATCCTCTGCCCCAGCATCCCGGGCTTGATGAAGCTCATCCCCGCCTGAGCCGCCTCCCGGCCGAGTATGCGGTCGGCCTCGCTCGGGTGGCCGCAGCTCTCGTGCACGATGAGCCCGACGATCTCGCTCCCCACGATCACGTCGACCGGCTCCTTCGGCGGCTCGACGCCCTCTAGGAGGACCTTCTCGAGCCTGACCGCCTCCTCCTCGGCGTGCTCGGCGGGCTTCCACCTACCCAGCTGCTCGAGCCCCCCGCTGCCCCCGAACTCGAAGCGCCTCTGCAGCGTCCCCTTCTGCGGGTGCAGCAGGACGAAGTTGTAGCCGACGGTGACGCGTGGGACCCTGCTCACCACCAGCGCGCCGTCCGAGTTCACGACGGTCTTCTCTTCGACGTCCTCCGAGTAGCTGGCCGTTAGCGTCATCACCTTCGCCTCCTTGACGGCGCCCTTCACGCGCTCCCAGATCTCCGCCAAGACGGCGATCTTCTCCTCAAGGCCCATCGAGTCGAGGGGCTTCAGGCACAGCGCCTCGTACTTGGCCTTGCCGAGCCTAGCTTCGGCGAGCTCGACCGGCCTCTTCATCAGCTTCGCGTGGGACCGCGCGAGCTTCACCGCCTCGGCGACCGCCTCCCTGAGCGACTCCCAGCTGAGCGAGTTGGAGGCGGAGAACCCGAGCGCCCCGTTGACGATCACCCGGATGCCCACGCCCTCGCGGATCGACTCGCCGTAGCCGATCAGCTCCCCGTTCCTCGTGAACATGGAGGAGCCGATGTGGCGGTGGAATCGCGCTTCGGCGTAGCTGGCTCCCAGCTTCAGCGCCTCGTCGACGCACCGCTGCAGCAGGTCCTCGTGCACGCGGGGGTTCGCGCCCGACCGGATAAAAGCGTGCCGCTAAAGATCCTTTAGCGCGTCGATGGGGAGCCGGAGCACGCAGCAGTAGGACGTGTTGTAGCCGTGCCTGAGCGGGAGCGCCGGCGAGTTGCAGGCCAGGTAGATGTGCTCGCCGTACACTTCCACGTCGTGGATGTTGAGGGGGAGCGTGAGCAGCCTGCGCCACTCGCCGCCCAGGTAGGCCACCAGCTCGCCGTGCGTTTCCGCAACCCCCGTGCCGGTGCCCGAGGCGAGGAGCAGGATGTCCCCCACTTTCTTCGGCCTCACCGCCACGTTGCCCCGCACCTCGTACCTGCTCGCGAAGCTGTACACCTCCCAAAGCTCGAAGTTCCTGAAGAAGTACACGCGCCCGTCGAAGTCGGCGACGACGAGGTACCCCCTGTAGCTGCTCCGCGAGCCCGGCGTGTGCGAGCGGAAGGCTCCAACGTCCCCGTAAACGCGCTCCGAGGCCGTCGAGCCCGACAAAGCGTAAACCCTGCTGGGCGGCCTGATGGGCTCGCCCTCGAAGACGTAGAGGCTCCCTCCCTGCTCGCCGATGAGGTAAACGCCCTTCCCCGTTCTGAACTCGAAAACCTTGCTCCACCGCTCCCCGTCCTGGCTGGCCCACACCTCGTTCCTCCTCCCCGCGTACAGGGTGCCCCCGATTGCGCTCATCGCCTCGAACAGCCCCCCTCCCCCGCCGGCGCCGTCCGGCACCCTCAGCACCTCCCTAACCTCGTTGCCGTCGTACTCCAAGACGAGCCCGCTGCTGTACGTGCCGGCGCCGATGTACAGCCTGCCTCGGAATATCTCGTAGCTCCAGGCAGAGAAGCCGAGCTCCTTCGGCTCGTAGATCTGCCGCCACTCGCTGCCGTTGTAGGCGAAAAGCCCGGAGGGCCACAAGCCCAGCACAAGCTCGTCCCCGTACGAGACAAGCACCGAGGCTTCGAGGGCCCCCCACTTAGCGAATACTCTCTCCACGGCGCGGCCGTGCCCGCCGCACCTTAATGCCTTTCGCGCTCAGCTGCGCGGAAAGTTTATATAGGTATATGCCAGGGGCATTTGACGGTGTCAAAACATGGAAAGCTGGAAGGTTGAGCTGGTGAAGAGCTTGTTGAAGAGGATCCATGAGGGGGCTGACCCCGAGAGCCTGAAGAGGGAGTTCGGGGAGGTCTTGGCGAAGGTCAGCCCGATCGAGATACCGCTGATCGAGCAGCAGCTGGTGAGGGAGGGGATCCCGATCCAGGAGATCCTGAGGATGTGCGATCTCCACGTCGCCCTCTTCCGCGACTACCTCGTCGGCAGGGAGCTCAAGGGCGTGCCGGAGGGCCACCCGCTCGACCTCCTGCTGAGGGAGAACGAGCTCATCCTGAAGTGGGCTGAGCAGCTGGGCGTGGTCGCCAACGCGCTGGCGAACGCCGGCGACGCGGAGGTGCCCCCGCTCCTGCAGCAGCTTAAGGCGCTGCTCTCCAACCTCCGCGCCGTGAGGACGCACTATAGGAAGGTGCAGATGCTCCTCTTCCCCTACCTCGAGCGGAGGGGAATCGTGGCCGTGCCGAGGGTGCTCTGGGGTAGGGAGGACCAGGCGATCCTGAGGCTGAGGGCTTTGCTGAAGAGGGTTGAGGGCGAGCTGCCGCCCGATGAGGCGAGGGCGGTGGCGAAGGAGGCCGCAAGCCTCGCCAACGAGCTCACGGAGCTGGTCTTCAGGGAGAACAAGATCCTCTTCCCGGCGCTCTGGGCGCTGCTGACGGAGGGCGAGTGGGCGGCGGTGGCGGAGGAGGCGAAGAAGATCGGCTACCTGGTCAAAGCAGATAGTGAGTGGAAACCGAAAGAGGAGCCGGTCTTGCCCTACCAGTCGGAGCCGAGGGTCGAGGAGGGCAGCTTGGAGCGCCTGCCGCCCGAGTTCCGCGCGGTGGCCGCCGGGGTGGAGCCGGACAGGTACAAGCTGGTTAAAGAGGGGGACCTCGACCTGGGCACGGGCTTCCTATCCCCCGGGGAGGTGAAGGGGGTTTTCGGCGCGCTGCCGGTCGAGGTGACGTTCGCCGACGCGAGCGACAGGGTCCGCTTCTACTCGGACGGCCGGCTGCCGCCAGCGTTCGTGAGGACGAGGACGATCCTCGGCCGCAACCTGCTCTACTGCCACCCGCCCAGGCTCGAGCGGCTCGTTAAGGAGACGGTGGACGCGCTGAAGAGGGGCGAGGCCGACTACAGGGAGTTCTGGACGAGGATCGGCGACCGCATAGTTCGGGTCTTCATCTCCGCCGTTCGCGACGAGAGGGGGAGGTACATGGGCGCCGTGGAGGTCGTCGAGGACTTCACAGAAGCCTTGAGGAACCCTGAAGAGGTGCTGAAGAAGGTCGTCGTGCTGTGAACCCGCTGGAGCTCGCCTCGAGGTACGTCGTGCCGTCGGTGATGCGCAGGCTAGTTGAGGTACTGGTCGAGGAGCACGGCCTCAGCCGGGTTGAGGTCGCCAGGAGGACCGGGCTCTCGCCGGCAGCCGTCACGCGGTACCTGAAGGGCGAGCGGGGGTCCGCGCTCGACGTGCGCGGCATCGGGGAGCTGGACGGCATGATCAGGGAGCTGGCCAGGGAGGTGGCTTCCGGCAGCGTCAGCGCTCCCCGCCTGCAAGCGAAGGTGGCTGGCGTAGCAGCGCACGCGATGGCTAAGGGCTACTTCTGCGGGTTCCACGCCGAGCTCGACCCCCGCTTCGGTCCCGCAACATGCTCAGCTTGCCGCGAAGTTTTCCGGTCCAGCATAAGCGCTTAGCTTTCAGGGCTCGCAGCTCCAGCGAAGCCGCTCACCAGATCACTCTGACGCCCAGCCCGCTAGCTACGTAAACCAAATCCTTATCCCCGCTGAGCACGGGTAAAGCCCTGTCGAGCGCTACAGCGATCGTGAAAGCGTCGCACGCGGACAACCTCCTTGCTCGCAGCGAGGGGTCGGGCGCGCGCTTCAGCATCTCATCGCCCGCAGCCTTAACCTCAGCCGCCTTACGCGCTGTTCCCTCGGAGAACTTGACTACACCGAACACGGTGGTTAAATATTTGAATAATTCATCCTCATTTTCGAACAAAGGGAGCCTACCTCTACGCCAATGGTATAGTGTCTCGTAAACTATCAGCGCGTGCACCAGGCCTTTCTCCCTCCCTTTCCTAATTTCGCTGAAAAACGATCGGGCTGCCGGTGTGAGATCTCCGGTAGCCGCGGCGAGAAGCGCGTAAGTGTCGACGAGTACGCCCTTCAACGGGGCTCACCTTCATCGAGCTCTAGCTCAGCCTCCTCAGGGTTGTAGAGGCCCTTGGCGCTATCGAAGAGCTTCTCCCAGAAGCCCTCCTTGCGTAAAACTATCTTCCCCTCCTCCACGCTAACCCTCAGAGCATCCCCCTCCTCTATGCCCAGAGCGTCCCTGATCGCCTTCGGTATCACGATTACACCCTTCCTTCTGACCACCACTATGTCCGACTTCCTCATAGTCGATCTCTGCGCCGGATCCAACAATTTAAACGTTAGTGCGCGTTAAAGCGGTTCGCGGCGCTAACCATTTTTACGCTGCGCGCGCTCTCTCCGGCGATGGATAGGCTCCGGGAGCTCGTTGGCAGGTACTCGGCGGTCGCGGTCCTCGAGAGGGGCTCGACGAGGGCGCTCGTCCTCGAGCGGGGGGCCCGGCTGCTGGCTCTATCCGTGGGCGGCGTGAACCCGCTGTGGGTGAACCCGGCGCTGGAGAAGGTGCTGGAGACGGGGGGCTGGAACACGGGCGGCTTGCGCCTCTGGATCAGCCCGGAAAGGAGCTTCTACTACGAGAAGCCGGAGAGGTTCGAGGGGTGGTTCTGCCCCGCGAGCCTCGATCCCGGTGCCTTCAAGCTGGTGCACGCCGAGCCCGCGCGCGCCGTGCTCGAGGGGGTGGTGGAGGCAGTCGACAGGAGCACCGGCTGGCGCTTGCACGCGCGCGTGCGCAGGGAGTTCCGTCTGGTGGCGGAGAACCGGCTCCTCGTAAGGGACGTGGCGGTGGCCGACTACGCGGGCGACTTCAACCTCTGGGCTCTGGCGCAGGTGGAGCCGGGGGTTCACGGCACGGTGATCGTGCCGACGAAGAGGGGGGTGCAGCCGGTCCACTACTTCGGGCCGATCCCGCACGACAGGCTGGCGGTGAGGGACGACCACGTCGCCTTCAAGATCGACGGGGCTCGCGTGTGCAAGCTCGGCGTGAGGCCCGAGGACCTGCCGCTCGAGGGGTGCGCGGCGATAGCGTACGTGGCCGAGGTCGGCGGGAGGTGGGCGCTGCTGCTCATGCGCACGTGCGACGCGCCGCGCGAGCAGGGCGAGTGCTTGGACGTGGCGAAGGCCGACCCGGCGGGGCCCAAGGGCTGCGTGCAGTCGTACAACTCGGGCCCCGAGTCTGGCCCCGAGCGCTTCGGGGAGATCGAGCTGCACTTCAAGCCGGCCGTCGAGGTGGGAGGCCGCAAGGTCGCTTACGCCGAGTACGAGCTCGCCTTCGCCGCCGGCTCGCGCGAGGAGGTGCTGGAGCGGCTCAAGCGCGAGACCGGCCTGAGGGAGGTTGCCCTGTTTTAACTTTAGGTAAGCCTTTTTTACCTCCCAACCCAGCGCGCTCCCGTGAAAGTGAGAGTCGGCTTCATCGGGTGCGGCGGGATCGCGCAGGTCCACGCGGACCGGTTGGCGAAGATGGAGGGCGTTGAGCTCGCGGCCTTCAGCGACGCGATCGCCGAGAGGGCGAGGGCGTTCGCCGAAAAGTACGGCGGGAGGGCGTACGCCGACTACCACGAGATGCTCGAGAAGGAGAAGCTGGACGCGTGCTTCATCTGCATACCGCCCTACGCGCACACCGACCAGGAGCTGCTCTGCGCCGAGCGCGGCGTGCACTTCTTCGTCGAGAAGCCGGTCGCGCTCACGATGGAGAAGGCGGTCGAAGCGCTCAAAGCGGTGAGGAGGGCGGGCATTATCACGCAGGTCGGCTACATGCGAAGGTTCATCGACTCCTACAGGAAGGCGAGGCAGGTGGTCCTCGAGCGCGGGGGCGGCGTAGCCCTCTTCGAAGCGTGGTGGATCGGGGGGATCGCCGGCGGCCCCGAGCACTGGTGGAGGAGGAAAGCGCTGAGCGGGGGCCAGCTCGTGGAGCAGTCGACGCACCTGGTGGACCAAGCGCGCTGGATGGTGAACAGCGAGGCGGAAGCCGTCGCGGCGTTCTTCGAAACGCGGCTGCTGAGGGACCTCCCCAACTTCGACATCGAGTCGGCGTCGGCGGTGATCGTGAAGTTCAGGTCGGGGGCTGTCGCGTCCATCACGAGCACGTGCGCAGCGCAGCCGGCGGGGATGGACGTGAACTTCCGGCTGATCGCTAGGAACGTGGAGCTCGTCGGCAGCGGCGGGAACGTGATCCTCGTCGAGGGGGAGAGGAGAGAGGTGCTCCAAGCGACCGTCGACGCGTACTACGAGGAGGACCGGCACTTCATCGAGTGCGTCAAAGCCGGGCGCGACACGGAGGTCCCCTACATCGAGGGCGTGAAGGCGCTCGAGATAACCCTAGCTGCCGTCAAGTCGGCTGAAGAGGGGAGGGTGGTCAGGCTCCCGCTAGCCAGCTACTGAGCGCTCCGGCGGCAGCCTGTACCTCTCGACGCTGATGCCGAGCCGGCTGAGCAGGGCGTGCTGCTCCCTCAGCTGTTTTTCCGAAACCCTCGGGTCGAAGCCGGTGTCGACGCTCAAGCGCTCGTAGCTCAGCGCGTGGCGCGCAACCAGCTCCTCCGCGCCCGGGGGAGGCGGGCTCTTGAGCGTGTACACGGTGACCACCACGCCCCCCGCGCCCGAGTAGACCGTGACCATCCGCGGCCGCTCGACACCCAGCCTCGCCATCGCGAAGAGCACCTGCAGGTCGGGCAACGACGGCGCGCTCCGCGGAACCGGGTGGGTGTGGACAACGGCGACTGCCCTGCCGTGGCCGGCGGCGACGAGGGGTATGCTCACGCCCGTCGGGGAGCCCGAAAGCTCGAGGGCGGAGCCGTCTTCGTACAACACCACAGCCCGCTCCACGGGGCTCGGCTCCCGGGCGAGCCTTCGGGCGATCTCGAAGATAGCTGTTTCCACAGTCATATCGATGCGATGCCGAATTAATAAATTTGACGGTTGGGGCGCGGGGCGCCTCCGTGCCTGCTCCGGCTCCTCACAGCGCCCGCTCCGTTTGCCCAAACCTCTTCATCGGCGCGCGCTCCAGCGCACGGACCCTTAAAGGCCTAGCGCGCGGGGCCGGTCGCCTCCCTCCACCGCGCGCCGGCCAGGCTCGCCACCAGCTCGCAGAGCCTAGCTTGCGAGCGGCTCAGCTGCGCTAGCGCGAGCTTCAAGCCCGGGTCTCCCGCCCTCGAAGCCAGCGCCGCCGCTAGCTCGGCCACCCTCCGCTGGGCGGCCACGTACTCCGCTAGCGCCTCGAGAAGCGGCGCCAGGCCCGCGCTGCTCGCGGAGCTCTGGAGCGCTAACCGCAGCTCGCGCTCGAGCCGCTCCACCCTAGCTGCCAACGATGCCGGCAGCGAGCGCTGCACCGCTTCAGCCACCCTGCCCCGGATCAGCAGCAGGGCCTGCGAGTAGAGCTCGCGCCCCACCTTTTCAAGGTAAGCGCGCGGCTTTTTCCGCGAGCCCTTCCCGCGTTGCGCTAAGACGGCCGTATTATGCGGGCGCTCCGCTCCAGCGTAGCGCGCCTACGGCGCAGCGGCTGCCCGCAGCCTGCGCGCCATCTCGAGGATCTCCGCGGGCGTTAGCTCGTACACCCTCTTCCCCGCGTCCACGACGCCCTTGAGCAGCTGCGGGTCGATGCCCGCGCTCCTCGCGACCTTCTCGAGCTTCCTCCTCCGCTGCGAGAACAGCGCGGCGGTCAGGCGCTCCACGTCGCCGAACAGCTCCAAGTGCTCGCGCTTGGGCCGCAAGCGCACTACCAGCGAGTCCACCTCGGGCTGCGGGTAGAAGGCCCTCCTGCTCACGCTGCCGACGATCTCCACGTCGGCGTACAGCTGCGCGGCCACGCTCAAGCGGCCGTAGTCGGCCGAGCCGGGCTTGGCCGCGAGCCGGAGCGCGAACTCCCTCTGGAGCGTGAGCACGGCCACCCCGTAGCTCTGCTCGCGCAGCAGCTTCAGCAGGAGCTTCGAGGAGATGCTGTAGGGGACGTTGCTGACGACCTTGTCGACCCGCGGGACCGGCAGCTCCAGCGCGTCCCCGCGAACCACGTCGACGAGCGCGCTGCCGGCGAAGCGGTCCCTCAGAGCCGCGGCGAGCCTGCCGTCGATCTCGACCGCGAGGACGCGGGCCCCCCTCGCCGCGACCGCCGCCGTCAGCGTGCCGAGCCCGGCTCCGATCTCGTACACCAGCTCGCCCGGCTGGGGGTCGAGCGCGCCCACGATGAGCTCGAGGGCCCTCCGGCTGACGAGGAAGTTCTGCCCCAAGCTCTTCCTCGGCCTAACCCCGTACCTCTTCAAAAGGTCCCTGCACTGCCTGAGCAGGTCGCCCGCGGGCTCGCCGCGCACGGCCTCTACCGGATGCCCAACCTCTCGTTTATTTCGGCTTGGTACTCCTCGACCCGCAGCTCCTCCACGTCCCTCACGCGGACCGGCTTCCCGAGCTTAGCCGACTCGTAGAACGCCAGGGGTATCGCCATGTCCTTGTACGCCTCCACGCCGTCCACCTCGGGCTTGCCCCGGCTCACGACCGCCTCGTAGAAGTCGTACAGCTCCGTCGCGACCGTGTCGGTGACGCCCTTCGGGAACCAGCGCTCCTTGACCCTCGGGTCCAGCGCCCGCAGCATCTCGCCCACGAGGTCCCCCATGCTCTTCGCCTCCACCTTCTCCTCCTCCTTCTGGATGTAGAGCCCGCCGTAATCGATCGCCCCCTTCGAGCCGTAGATCACCCGGAAACCGAGCTGCTTGCCCGGAGCCACCCTCGTCCAGAGCCACTGCGCGCAGGCGCCCCCTTCGTAGGTTATCACGGCGAGCGTCGCGTCGTCCACCGTCACCCTGACGCCGCCCTTAACGGGCTCGAACGTCCTCTGCACGGCGTAAACCTCCTCCGCCTCCCTGCCGAGCTGATAGCGATCCAGGTCGGCGAAGTGGACGCCGCCGTCGAAGACCCAGCTGCCGCCGGCGGCGAACTTGTCCTCCCGCCAGCCCCAGGGCCTCATGTTCCAGGAGGCCGATACCCAGATTAGGATCCTCGGCTCCCCGATCAAACCCCGCTCTATCGCCCAGCGTATCGCCCTGTTCTCGGGGCTCCTCCGGTAGTTCTCCGCCACGGCGAGCACGCGGTTGTGCTTGCTGGCGCACTCGATTATCCGCTTGGCAGCCCTCATCGTGATGGCTAGCGGCTTCTCGATAATCACGTCCAACCCGGCCTCCAGGCAGGCGATCGCGACGGTGTGGTGGTCGCTGTGGGGCACCGCGATGTCGACCGCGTCGAGGCCCTCCTTTTTCAGCATCTCCTCGAGCCTCGTGTAGACCCTGGGGGCGCGGCCCTGGAACGCCGCGACCTCCCGGGCGGCCCCGACCGCGGCCTCCTCGTTCACGTCGCACACCGCTTCGACGTCGAAGACCCCCAACCCCCGCGCGCTGAGCTCCCTCAGCGCCCTGATGTGCGCGCGCATCATCCCCCCGCAACCGATCAACCCGAGCTTCAGCCGGCCCTCGCCCACGCGGGGGCCGCGCCCGCGCTCTAGAAGAGGTTTTCGGCCGCCACCTTTTTAGCGTCCGAGGCGGCAGCGTGTGCCCGATGAGCGCAACCGCCGGGAGAGCGGCGCGGGGGGAGGACGAGGTCGTGAAGAAGATGGCGGCGCTGCTGAAGAGCGGGGCGACGATGCTCGAGCAGACCTGCCCGGCCTGCAACGTGCCGCTGTTCCGCTTGAAGACGGGGGAGATCGTCTGCCCCAGCTGCGGCCAGCGATTCGTCATCGTCAGCAGCGACGAGGAGGAGCTGGAGGTTCGGGGCAACCTGACGCTGCAGGAGCTCGAGCGGGTGGCGATCGAGAAGCTGGCGCGCGTGGCCGCCGAGCTGAGGGCGGCGAGGGACTACTCCGAGGTCTCCGAGGCGCTGGAGGTGGCCTTGAACCTCCTGCGGGTCGTCGAGTACGCCCGGCGGATCAGGAAGGGGGCGTGAAGCCGGTCAGGGTCAAGGACGCGGTCGAGGTCGTCTACAGCGAGGAGCGCTGGAGGCTGCTGCAGCGGCTGAGGTCGCGGGCGCGCTCCCTGCTCGCCGCGCTGCCGGAAGCGCTGCTCGTGGGGAGCGTGGCGCGGGGGGACGTGCACGAGGGGAGCGACGTGGACGTGGCGCTGCTGGAGCCGGCGCCGCCCTCCCTCGTGGAGGAGCGTTTGGCCGCCGCCGGCTTCCAAGTTGTGGTGAGGGAGCTCGTGCAAGCCACGCCCATCTCCACGCCCAAGCTCTACATCCACGTCGGGGAGAGCGAGAAGGTTTCGGTGCCCCTCGCCCGCCTCTCGCGGCTGGAGGAGGAGTTCTACAGGTTCGCCGGCTCCATCAGCCTGCGGCAGCTGGAGAGGGGCGAGAGGGTCCCGGGCGTCAACAAGCGGCTCCTCGCCGTGATCCCGACGGCGAGGGGCCACGTCGAGTTCTCGGTCGTCGGCCGCGAGGAGGAGGTGGCGCGCATGCTCGGGGTCTCGGCGGACGTCGTGAGGGACAGGGTGAGCGCGCTAACGAGGAGGGACGAGAGGGGGCGCACAGGCCTCTACCTGAGGCTGGAGATCCCCGCGTGGGAGAGCCCCGAGGAGGCGATCGCTAGGCTCGCTAAGCGCGTGCCCGCGCTGCGGGAGAAGCTCGAAGGCTGGCTCTAAGCGAGCGGGTCGAGGACGGGCACCCTGCCGAACATCCCGAGCTCCACCTCCTCGCCCGGCGCGGCGCCGACGAGCAGCACCCTCATCCCGAGCGGCTTCCTCTTCAGCTTGCTGGCCGCGTCGAGGTCCCTCATCACCCACTTCAGGACGCGGGTCTCCGTGGTTGAGGGCAGGGGGACCATGTCGAGCCCGGCCACGCAAGCTGGGGTGGCGGCGAGGAGGTCGCGGAACCTGAGCTGCCCGACCGCGGCCAGCTCCTTGAGCCTATCGTCCTCGGCGAGCGGGAGCATCACCTCGTTGAAGCCCACGGCGCCGAGCGAGGAGGCGAGGAGCGAGAGCGCGCCGTTGACCGCTTTAAGGACGGAGAGCGTCCCGGGGCTGAAGAGGGGCAGGCCCAGCAGCTTCTCGAGCAGCAGGGCTACGCTGTCGGAGCCCCACGGGGAGAGGGAGAGGTCCAAGCCGATGAGCGGCAAGCTCGTGCCCGCGCGGTCGATCGCGCCGTAGACGAGCCTGTACGCCTCGAGCGCGGTGGCCCTCAGCGCGTCGGGCAGCGGCTCGCCGCCCTCGACGAGCTCGGCCACGTGCGTCGGGTAGAGGAGGCTCGCCGTCAAGCCCTCAACCTCGCTCGTGGTGACGGGGAAGTAGGGGGTGACGGGCCTGCCCCCGAACGCCACCGCGAACCGCGAGCCGGCCACCCAGCCGGCCTCCTCGGGGATCCTCCTCAGAGCCTCGACGATCCCCTCCTCCTCCCCCTCCGCGTACTCGACCGAGAAGTAGGCGCGCTCGAAGCTGCGCATCATCTCGACGAGCTCGCCGGGCTCGAGGCGGCGGAGCGGGAAGGCGACGTAGTTCGCGACCTTGACGGCCGCCTCGTAGAAGCCCTCGACGTACTTGGCCGGCTTCACCCCCAGCGCCCCGGCCGCGTCCTCGACCGGCGGCGAGACCGCGCGGACGCTCCACACCTCCCTCTTAGCGGAGAGCTCCCTCGCCAGCTTCCCCACCTCGTCCAGCCGCAGGCGCGAGAGGTAGCCGTCCAAGCTCCCGGCAGCCGGCGGCGCGTGGTAAGTTAAAGCCCTAAACTTGTACACGAGGCGGGGGCTCAAGTCCCGTTTATAGCCGTTGCGCAGCCCCTCGCCAACGTTAACTCCCGCGGGCGCCGGGACCGCTACGCATATTGGCGCGCCGAACCACTCCGGCGCGTGGCGAGGGGTAGGTGGAGCGAGGAGGAGGCTTGGGAGTGGTACGAGAGGGTCGGGCCGGTTCGGGGCTGCAACTACGTCCCGAGGACGGCGGTGAACCAGCTGGAGATGTGGCAGGCCGAAACCTTCGACGAGCGCACGATAAGAGAGGAGCTCGGCTGGGCGAGCGCCCTGCGCCTGAACTCCGTCCGCGTCTTCCTCCACTACCTGGCTTGGGAGGTCGACCCGGAGGGTTTCAAGAGGAGGCTCGACCGCTTTCTCGAAATCGCTCGGGAGCACGGAATACGGGCCATGCTGGTGCTCTTCGACGACTGCTGGAACCAGGAGCCGAGGCCGGGGCCCCAGGAGCCGCCGATCCCCGGCGTGCACAACAGCCGCTGGGCCGCCAGCCCCGGGCGGTCGCGCGTGCTCGACAGGAGCTGCTGGGGGAAGCTCGAGGAGTACGTGAAGGACGTGGTCGGCAGCTTCGCGCGGGACCCGCGCGTCCTCGCATGGGACCTCTACAACGAGCCGGGCAACACCGGCATGGGCGAGAGGAGCCTCCCCCTCGTCGAGGCGGCGTTCGAGTGGGCCCGCGAGGTGGAGCCCTCGCAGCCCCTGACGGTCGGCCTCTGGGCCGACTACGGCGACCGGATGCACAGGCGCTTCGCCGAGCTCTCCGACGTGGTGAGCTTCCACACGTACGACCCGCCGCACGTGGTGGAAGCGAAGGTGCGCTCGCTCCTGGCGTACAACCGGCCGCTGCTGTGCACCGAGTTCCTGCGAAGGCAGGTGGGCAACACGTTCGCCGCCGTGCTGCCCATCTTCGCGCGCTACAGGGTGGGCTGGTACTTCTGGGGCCTCGTCGCGGGGAAGACTCAGACGTACTACGACTGGAGCTGCACGCCCGAGAGCCCGTGCTACGCGCCGCCCAGGATCTGGCAGCACGACCTGCTGTACCCGGACGGCGCGCCCTACGACCCCAGCGAGGCCCTCCTCCTGATCTACTGGGCTGAGGTGGAGGGCAGGCTGTTCCGCGCGCGGCGCGCTTAAGCCCCGATCATCCCCGGCAGGGGGGTGGAGATCCCCTTGTCCACCTGGCTCAGCGCCCTCCTGAACAGCCGCCCCTCCGCGTAGACGCACCTCATGAGGGTCCTCGGCGGCAGGTACACGTGCTTGGGCAGCTTGAAGGGCGGACCCAAGCGCAGGTCCCAGGGGGCTCTGACCTCCTCCCACTCGTCGAAGCTGAGCACGCTCAGCGTGTACCTCGTCACGTCCCTCTCCTCCCTCGCGAGCTCCTCCGCGAGCCGCAGGGTCCAGGGGTCGGCCGCCTCCATCATGACCTCCTCCTCCAGCTCCTCGTCCGTAACGTACCTGTTGCAGAAGCTCCTGTTGACCCGCTGGACGACCCCCTCGAAGCCCCTGCGGCCGGAGCCGAACATCGCGTCGAGCGCGAACGCCTCAACCGCCAGCGGGCTGGTCCCGGCGACCGCGAAGCCCGCGAACCTCCTCTCGCCGTAGGCGAGCGGC
This sequence comes from Thermofilales archaeon, assembly GCA_028275925.1. Classification (GTDB taxonomy): domain Archaea; phylum Thermoproteota; class Thermoprotei; order Thermofilales; family Thermofilaceae; genus JANXEW01. The sequence continues at coordinate 5,155 of JAPWTS010000018.1, read as the reverse complement.
CCCTCGCCCTCCATCGCGACGATCCCGGAGACGAGCGCGGCAACCTCGGTCCCCGAACCCTTCAGCTCGTCGGCGACCGTCGCGTAGGCCCCCACGTACCTCACGATGTAGAAGCCCATGCTGAGGAGCATGGGCGCGAAGCTCGCCGGGCCCGCGTGGGGGTCGCTCACCGCCAGCAGCTCCCCCTCCTCAACGCAGGTGGGCAGGGGGGCGGAGGAGGCGAAGCCGTTGGACAGGATCACGCGGTCCCCGGCGGGGATCACCTCGAAGCTCCTGTGGGGCGGCACGTCCACGCCGAGAGCCTCCGACGCGTACTCCCTGTCGAAGAGCTTCAGGGGCGCGCCCAGCATGTGCCACCTGGTCTGGGGCCTACGCCAGGCGGAGAGCGGCTTGAGAGCGAGGGAGTACACCGCGAGGGCGTGGGTCTTGGCCGGCGCCACCGCCATCACGAGGTCGTAGCGCTCGGCGAACAGCGCGCGCGGCGGCTCCACGTGGGCGAAGAAGCCGGTGTCGTAGCCCTCCGCCCACTTCAGCGGGAGCCGCTCCAGCTCCTGCCCCTCGTATAGGTCGACGAAGAACACCCTCCCCTCGTACTTCGGGTCGGCGAACGCTCGCGCGTAGCCCAGCTCGAACGCCACCCTCATGGGGTTGAACCAGGGGGAGTCGAGGGCGATGTCCACCTCGTCCGCCCCCGCTTCCAGCAGCGCGTCCACGACGCCCGCGAGGAGAGCCGGCTGGGCGGCGAGAGCCTGCAGGTCCGCGTGCTCGCTGACCCCCCGCTGCCGCGCGAGCCTCTTGAGCTCGCCGCCGAGGAAGGGGGCCGCGCTCACGCTGGCGTCGGGCTTCACGAGGACCTTGCCGACCCCCTTCAGGGAGGCCGCGAGCTCCTCGGCGAGCGCCCTAGCGGCGGCGTAGCTGGCTTGGGGCGCGCTGAGCCAGTCGGGGACCCTCGCCGCGACGATGAGGCCCTCGCCCCCGGACCACACCTCCTCCCTCCTCTTCGGCTTCAGCGGCTTGTAAGCTCCCGGGTCGAGGAGGGGCGTGAACCAGTCCGGGGAAGCCGACGCTAGCAGCTGGGACGGGCTGCGCTTGACGAAGCCGACCAAGGCTCCCTCGCCCGGCGACCCCCTCGGCCGCCGCTAATAAACTTGCGCGGCTTCACGCTCCAGCAAGCGCCACCTGGCGTGCGGTGAAAGGATAGCGAGGGGAGCAAAAACACTAAATTATTTTATTTCTTTGTTCTCAAAGTTTTATTCCGGCGACCACTTGGAGGATCACGGCGGCGGTGAAGAAGCCGTAGAAGACGGTGCCTACCGCCATCACGATGTTCGTGGCCAAGCCCGGCCTCAGCTCCTTCGGCATGAGCCTGTTGCTGACCACCAGCTGGAGCGCGCACGCGAGAGTGAGCGCGAAGAGGCCCAGCACGGCCCCCGTCATCGACAGCGTGTACGGCTCCGCGAGACCGTAGGTCAAAGCCGCGTACATTATCGCTAGGGAAGACGCGTAGAGCGCGTAGACCACCGGGTAGTAGAGCTTCCTTGGGTCCCCGTTAGCCCACCTCCTCACCCGCTCGCTCGCGAACCACAGGTTCTCCACGACAGCCCTCGCGGTCGAGTCCATCAACCCCCACTGGTTGTCGAACAACGTGAAGAAGACGCCGAGGAGGATCACGTACCACGCGAGCGGGCCGAGCACGCTCGAGAGCGCCTCCGCTTGGACGGCCGCCATCCGGAAGCCCGTGGGAGCGAGCCCCCGCGGCGCGAGCAGGGCGTAAGCCAGAACGCTCGTGAAGATCACGGTCACGAACGTTACCCCCGAGAAGATCACGTACGAATCGAAGCGGAGCACGTTGAGCCAGCCCCTCCACCTTCTGAGGTTCTCCGGCTTCGAAGCGTCGAAGGGCGTTTCCTCCGCGGACAGCGAAACCTTCCTCCCCCTGACGATCCCCGAGATGTAGCCCGCGAACCTGCCCATCCCCCACCCCTTGTCGCGCGCGTAGCTCGAGAAGAACAGGTTGAAGCCGAAGCCCGCGGGGATGTACGCGATCGCCGCCGCCATCACGAGCCAGTTCACTCGATCCTGCGGTGGGAAGCCGAGCCTCGGCTCCAAGAAGCCAGCGAGCCCCTTCAGCACTTCGACCCAAGCTGCCGGCGGCGCAGCTAGGGCGACGCCGACCGCTACCGTGAACAGGGGGAGCAGCAGCAGGGGCCAGCTCACCAGCTCGAGCGTCCTCTCGATCTTCCCTCCGAGGTGAAGGACTACCAAGCCGGCTGTGAGCGCGATCACACCCCATGTTAAAACCAGCTGCGAGTCCTGAGGGGTGGGGAGCCTCCCCAGCTGGAGCGCCGCCATAGCCGTCGCCGAGCCCATAGCCCAGCCGGGCCAGACGATCGGGATGACGAGCGCGAGGATCCACGTCGAAGCCCACGCCAGGGGGCCGGGCGGGAGCTTCTGGAAGGCCCTGTGGACGGGTTGCCCGCAGTACACCGGGTACTTCATCGCTTCAACCGCCACAACCGCCTGCGCTATGCAGGAGAGCAGCGCGGCCCAGAGGATGCTGGGGCCGTAGTTCACGACGGCGGCCGGGAAGAGGATCAGCTCGCCCGAGCCGATGGCGAGGGAGCCCACGATCACGCCGGGCCCCGCCGCCCTCAAGTAGCTGAGCAGCCCCGGCTTCGGCGGCTCCGGCAGCTCGCCAGCGCCGTTCCTGGCGCTTTGCACGCTATCCCCATCAAAGGCTGTTTATAACCTAAATTGAATGTAAATGTGCTATTAAAAGCTAACATACTAATGAAAATCCAAAACGACCATGAAGGATCGTAAGAGATCGGCATAGCATATAAATATGCATCCAAGCTCGATAGCGCACCGCACTAACTGCGGCGCTGCACCCGAAGGGTGCGAATCCGGCGCTGGGCCCGCGCCGCACTCCTCTCGCGCGCTACGTTTTAATCTGGGGGCCGTGGGGCTGCGCGAGCGTGAAGGTTAGGGTGGTCTCGCTCGACTTGGACGGCACGCTGGTGAGCAGGGATTACGTCGACTACTTCTGGCTGGAGCTAGTGCCCAAGCTGTACGCGGAGCGCCGCGGGCTCAGCCTCGAGGAGGCGAAGCGGGAGGTGCAGAGGCAGTACGACGAGGTGGGGCCGAGGGACCTCCGCTGGTACAACCCCCACTACTGGTTCCAGCGCTTCGGCCTCGACAGCGGGCTGCTGCGCTGGGCGCTCGAGGAGGCTGGGCGCCTCGTCAAACCCTACAGGGACGCCCTCGAGTTCGTCGAAGCCGCGAGGGGAAGGGTGCAGCTCGTGCTCTCCACCAGCGCTTCCCGCGACTTCATCAACCTCGTGTTCGCCCGCGTGCCGGAGCTCGCCTCAGCCTTCACCCGCGTCTTCTCCTCCGTCTCCGACTTCTCGCTACCCGGCAAGCCCCCCGAGTTCTACAGAGCCGTCCTGAGGCAGCTGAACGCCCAACCCCAGGAGGTCGCCCACGCGGGGGACGACGAGGAGGCGGACTACAGGGTGCCGGCGTCGCTCGGCATCAAAGCCTTCCTCATCGACAGGAGCGGGCAGCGGGGGGTGAGCAGCCTCCTAGAGCTGCTTGAAATCATCTAGGGTGGTGGGGCCGCCGGGACTTGAACCCGGGATCACCAGCGCCTACCGCGCCGCGCGCCGGCGATCCGGCACCTCGGGGTACGCCCCCAGGCTGGCATCCTACCAAGCTGGACTACGGCCCCCCCGCTTGCGCCCCCCATTGGGGTTAAAAGCTTTGCTAGAGGGAGGGGGTGGGCTTTCCGCGAGCTCGAGCAGCTTCCTCGCTACGGGCCCTCTCGGTTCTATCTTTTTCTTTTCGGCGAGCTCTCTCAGGGCGTTCCTCCACTCTGGGAATCGCTCGGCGAGCTTCAGCACTTCGCGGCCTTTCAGGTGTATGACCCAGTACTTGTTCAGCCACTTGTATACATTAGCTTGCACTCCTAGTGCAGCTAGTAGCTGCGCGCACTCCCTAGCCTCCTTCTCGCTCTTCGTCACGGTGCGCGCGTTAAGTAAAGCCGCGGAGTGGGAGTAGCACAGCCAGAAGATGCGCCCGTTGAACGCCGCGTGCACGGGATCGCGCTTCGGTGTGAGGTTCTTCAGCGCTAACCACTTGTCGCACCTTATTATATCGAGCAGCTTGCCGTAGGCGGTTTCGTACGCCTTCCTCACGATCCCTGGGATCGAAGCTAAGCTATAATACTCGTCGTCGCTCCCTATTGAAACGGCGAAGGCTTCTGGGTGCTTGTGCCCATCCCCCAAGTACAGCGTCAGTAGGCCGAGGGGGTTCGCTCTCGCGATCTCCCGCGCACGCTGCTTGCCGCCGGGGCCGCACCACTGCTGCATCCAATCCTTGGCCACCAGCTGCCATTCTATCGACGGTCGCTGCTTGTTGAGGTGCAGCGCCATAATGGCTATGTATAGGCGACCGTACCGCGTAGCAGACCAAGCGAGCAGCTGCCACGGATGCGTTGTCCCCATTACCGGCCTACCCGTTTTACTGTAACTTTCGTCGGATGCTCGCCACCCGGCTTGCGCGCTCTCCAAGTCCGCCGGCGACCATCTCACGACGTCTGGGAATACCGTCTTCCCGCTTACGCCGTGTATGCGCAGCATGAAGCGCCAAGACCCGCGTGAAGGTAGCCACGCCGATATGAACCAGCTTTCGCCTGCCGGCCGCACGCGTAGCACTTTCCTGAACCGCTCGAGAGTTACTGCGCCCTCGCCCCCTTCGAGGTGCTTCTCGAGCGCTGCGACGAGCTTCGGCAGCCTCTCCCTCGCCTGAGTATGCGCTCGATCAAGTAATTCTAGCATAGTCTCTTTGAACCAATTCAATTCGTTTACTTCCTCTTCAGTTAACTTGAACTCTCTTGTGATATTGTTAATTACTTCGTCGAAGTATCTTTTGGACTCGCTGAAAAGGTTGTCGAGCTCGGCGAGAGCCTTCCTAGACCTCTCCAACAGCTCCCTCAGCATCGCTGCGTCTGGCGGCACAGAGCCACTTGCCCTCGGGCCCCGCCCCCCAGCCCTCAGGCCTCCGTTCGACGCCCGGGCCTTCCTCCCCTCTGGCATACCCGGGCTTTGGCGCCCGGGGCGCCCCTTTCGGGCGCGCGGAGGGGTCGGAGCCCGGG
>JAPWTS010000017.1 GCA_028275925.1 Thermofilales archaeon | reverse complement strand
CGGCGAAGCTCAACGGCGTTGTGAGGAGCAGGAGGGAGCTCGACGAGGTGGTGAAGTGGGCGCTGGAGACGGCGATGCTGTGGGAGGAGGTTAAGCACAGGTTGGACAGGTACCCTAGCGAGCTGAGCGGGGGCCAGCGGCAGAGGCTTTGCCTAGCTCGAGCCCTCGCGATGCGCCCGGAGCTGCTGCTGCTCGACGAGCCGACAGCGAACATAGACCCGGTGAACGCGAGGAAGCTGGAGGAGGCTATCGCTTCGCTCAAGGGCGAGCTCACCATCATCATGGTAACGCACCTACCGCGCCAAGCGCTGCGGGTAGCCGACCACGTCGCCATAATCTACGACGGGAGGATCGTCGAGAGCGGACCCTCGCAGGAAGTATGCGTAAGGCCCAGCCACGCTGTAACGCAGCTCTTCCTGAAAGGCGAAGTTTAAAGTAGGAACGCGCTAGAGCGCTTTTCTCCTCGTCATCAGGTCAGGCAGCGTGCATGCTGGCGGTTGCTTAGAGCGATTATCTCGCGTGAACCTTAAAACGAGCCTGTAGCTTCGGCGAAAGTGAGCGTAACAGCCTGCAGGTGACAAGATGGAGGGGAGGAGGCTGGTCTACACGATCTTCGAGGGCTTGGAGCCGCCGCGCCCCCCTGTCCACGTGGAGTCGGACGACAAGCGCTTCGAAGCTTCGCTGAGCGACCTGCTGGGAGCTGGCGTCAGGGTCGCCGACTGGAGGAGCTTCTTCGAGGTCGGGGGCCCCTTCCACAGGAGGGAGGGGGAGAGCTTGGGCGAGTGGCTGGACCGCGTCGACCCCAGCGGCTACAGCTGGCCGGACCCCGGCGAGGCGGCGGCAGCGGCCGTCGAGGGGTTCCTGAAGCGCGTGAGGGGGCTCGCGGAGGGCAAGTTCCTCGTGCTCAAGGTGCTCGGCCCAACGGAGACCGCCGAGGGGTTCTTCGCGCCGCCGAGGGGCGGGAGGGGGGCGGAGCTGGGCCAGATGGCCCACCGCTTCGGCTTCGGGGCCTTCTACCTGCTCGACAGGGCGAAAGCCCTGAGGATCTACGGGAGGATCGCGGAGGTCGTGCTGGAGGTGGTGAAAGCGGGCTCCGAGCTGGAGGGGGTCGACGCCGTGAGGATCGCCGACGACGCCGCGACGTACGCGGGCCCGGCGTACAGCAGGAGCTTCTACGAGGAGGCGTACTTCCCCTGGCACGAGAGGTTCGCGGCCGCCGCCCGCTCCGCCGGGAAGCGCGCCATCCTCCACTGCGACGGGGACTTGAGGAAAGGCGGCTTGCTCGAGAGGCTGGCCCGCACCTACGACGGGCTCCACCCCCTCGACGTCGCCCCAAAGCCCTCGCTGCCCGACGCGCTCCAGTGGGCTTCGGAGGTGGCTGCGCTGAGGGGCTCGGCGGGGAGCGCCGTCTTCTTCACCGGCGCCCCCGTCGAGCTGGTGTTCAACGACTCGGTGGGGGTCGACGAGTTCCTCCAGGTGCCGCGCGCCCTCCTCGAGTCGCACGGCCTCAGGTTCCTCGTGCTGGCTACGACGCACAGCGAGTACCCGCTGCGCAGCTACCGTGAGGAGCTGCCGCGCCGCAAGGCGGAGGCGCTGAGGCAGCTCGCCCTGAAGCTCGCGAGGGGCTAGCGGAGAGCAATCACGCGCCCATCGAGAGTGCAGACGAGCGCTTCAGCTTTCTCGGACAACCGAAAACATAGCGCTACCGCGTCGCCGAAGCATTGCGCAACCCAGAGGATGGCGTAGATCCACGGCAGGCTGGCGGCCTGGAGCGCTAGGGGGGCCGGAGCCGCCAGCAGCGGGGCGAGGTAGACTAACGCGGCCTTCCGCAGCGGGAGGGGGTCGAGGAACAGCGTCTGGAAGCCGAGGGGGAACACCTTCACGGCCGCCCTGCTGCCGAGCGCTCTGACGGTTGCTACGTGGAGGAGCTCGTGGAGACCCACGATAAACGGGATCGCGGCGGCTACCCCGGCGGCCGCGCACGCTAGGGCGTCCACCGTTCGAGACCGTTGCAGCACCTCCGAGAAGTAGAAAACCAGCGACACGAAATCGGCCGCAAAGCTAGCCGCACAAACCAGCGCCAGCTCGACCGCGTCTCTGTGCGCTGAGCGCACGTCTTTTACTGCGCTTCCCGCTTTATTAAGTATTCCCGCCTTATAAAGGGCTTAATCCCCGCCCGAGCAAGGGAAAGCTTTTATAGAGCAGCAGGCGAGGTGCAAGGCTATGATCGACGCTTGGAGCACGCTGATCGGTTTCGGGTTGAGCGTAGCCACGCTGCTGGGCGTAACGCTCGCTGGAGCGGTCGCCGTGACGCTGCTGGCCAAGCTCCTGAAGCTCGTCGAGCGGTTGGAGTAGCCGGGCGCTCACCGCAGCACGATGCTGCGGACCCCCTCTGCTGCCGCCGCTCTGTGGAGGTCTTCGTCACCCGTGTACATTTCGCTCGCGTTCGCGTGCTTAGCAGACACGATCTGGAGCGCGTCGGCCTAGTAGATGTGGTGCTTCTCGACGAGCTCCCAGGCGCTTGCGAGGAGCCTCGCGTGCGCTGGCACGAGGAGCAGCAGCCTGAGCTTTAGGAGCCTCACGGTTTCGCCGATGAGCATCGTCCTCGCGGCCGCGTAATCCCCGCACGCAGACTTCCTCGCCACCGGCCTCCTCCATGCACCGCTTAGCTATCGCGCTAGAGGCGAGGTACGCCAAGCGGGGTTTCAAACCTCCCCGCCCCTTCTCAGCTCCCTCACAGCTCTTCCAGCGTCTGTCGGGACCTTCGGTTTCACGGGCTTGACTCCGAGGGGCGCGGGGGCAGCCAGCATCTTCGGCGGCTCTTCCGCCACCACGCGCTCGGCAACCCCCTCCTCTAGCAGCGCCTCAACCGCCTGGCTCAGCGCCCTCAGCCCAGCCCGTGCGCCAACCCTCAGCTTGAATCTCTCCCAGAGCTTCCTGCTGTTAGGCAAGTCCATCTCACTCCCCATTCCCCCAAAAAGACGTACAAAAACGTCGCGCTGGCCGCGCTTGCGAAGTCTTAGGTACTCTATCATTCCCGCGCGATGGTGAAGCTTTTATAGCCGCAGTGTAGAAGATGGAATGGGGCTGGGGGGTCAGCACCGAGTGGCGTCTTCACGGGTACGCGCGCTAGGGTTTCATCATCCCCCAGCCCCGCTTCCCGAAAGTGGTGTAATAAACGCTGTGAGGGACACAAAAAAATGTGCTCACGGGAGCGGAACGGCATTTGCTCAGCTTATAAAAAGCGTAACTTTTTTTAAACTTTTTTAAACTTCGACTTTCGTGAACCAGACGCTCCTGAGGTCTTCGAGCTTCGCGGTTCTCGTCACCTTGAACTTCCCGCGCAGCCTGATATCCTCGGAGGACGAGCCGACCATCACCTCGTAGTCGCCGGCTTCGATGATCGGCGCCATGTCCCTGCCGTAGAAGGCGAGGAGCTGCGTCGGCATCCTGAAGATTACCCTCTTGCTCTCGCCGGGCTTCAGGTGGACGCGCTTGAACCCCTTCAGCTCCATGACGGGCCTCGTCACGCTCGCCGCGACGTCCCTCACGTACAGCTGGACCACCTCGTCTCCCTCCCTCCCCCCAGCGTTCCTCACGGTCACAGCCACGCTGACCGTAGCGCCCGGCTCGACCTCCTCCGGCTCAACGGACAAGTCGCTGTACTCGAACCTCGTGTAGCTGAGGCCGTGGCCGAAGGGGAAGAGCGGCCTCCAGTCCTCGTCGATGTACTTTGAGGTGAAGCGGTCGGGGCCAGGCGGCCTGCCGGTGCGCTTGTGGTTGTAGTAGATCGGGACCTGCCCCACGGTCCTCGGCCAGGTGACGGGCAGCTTCCCGCCCGGGTTGTAGTCGCCGAAGAGCACGTCCGCGATCGCGTCGCCCGCCCTCACGCCCAGGTGCCAGGCGATCACGATGGCTGGGATGTGCTCCGCGGACCACTTGATGGAGAGCGGCCTCCCCGACATCACCACCTCGACCACCGGCACCCCCCTGCCCTTCACCGCCTCCCACACAGCCTTGACGAGCTCCTCCTGGACGCCCGGCAGGTCGAGGTAGGCCCTCGACGCCGCCTCCCCGCTCATGTCCGCGCTCTCGCCCACGACCAGCACCACCGCCTCCGCCCTCCGGGCCGCCTCCACCGCCTCCTCGAAGCCGCTCCTGTCCTCGGAGCGCACGTCGCAGCCCTTCGCGTACAGCACCTCCGCGTGCGGAACCTTCTTGCGCACGCCCTCGAGCACCGTGACCGCGTCCCGCGGGTCCCCGAGCGCCCGCCAGCAGCCGAGCGGCGCGTCCCTGTCGTCGGCGAGCGGCCCGATGACCGCGATCCTCCTCAAGCTCTTGCTCAGCGGGAGCACGCCCTCGTTCTTCGCGAGGACGATGCACTTGCGGGCGATCTCGAGCGCCGCCTCGAAGTGCTCCCCGCGCTTCACGACCCGCTTGGCCCTCTCGGGGTCGGCGTACGGGTTCTCGAAGAGGCCGAGCAGGAACTTCACCCTGAGGATCCTCCTCACGGCCTCGTCGATCAGCTGCTCGGGCACCTCCCCCCTCTTCACCAGCTCCAGCAAGTGCCTCCGGTACACGTCCCCCTCCATGTCCATGTCCACGCCGGCTGCGACAGCCAGCTTGGCCGCCTCGGCGGCGTCGGCCGCGATCCCGTGCACGACGAGCTCGCCGATCGCGTTCCAGTCGCTGACGACAAAGCCCTGGAAGCCCCACTCGCCCTTCAGCATCTTCCTCAGCGTGAACTCGTTCGCCGAAGCGGGGATCCCGTTGAGGTCGTTGAAGGCGCTCATCACCGTCGCCACGCCGGCCGCGACGGCGGACTTGAACGGGGGCATGTACACCTCGCGCAGGGTCCGCTCGGAGATGTCGACCGTGTTGTAGTCTCTGCCGCCCTCGGCGCCCCCGTAGGCGACGTAGTGCTTCGCGCACGCCGCGATCTTCTCCGGGTCGCTGGACAGCCTGTCGCCCTGGAAGCCCTTCACCGCCGCCCAGGCCATCACGGAGGCCAGGTAGGGGTCCTCGCCGAAGCCCTCCGCGATCCTGCCCCACCTCGGATCCCTGGCGATGTCGAGCATGGGAGCGAACGTCCACCTGATGCCCTCGGCCGCCGCCTCGCGGGCGGCGATCGCGGTCGCCCTCTCGACGACCTCGGGGTCCCAGCTGCTGGCCAGCGCGAGCGGGATGGGGAATATCGTCTTGTAGCCGTGTATCACGTCGAGGCCGAGGAGGAGGGGTATGCCGAGCCTCGACTCCTCGACCGCGATCCTCTGGATCTCGTTAACGTTCTCGACTCCGACGACGTTGAGCAGCGAGCCGACCAGCCCCTTCCTGACGAGCTCCTTCAACCTCTCGCTCAAGCCCATGTGGGCGCTGTACTGGCACATCTGCCCGATCTTCTCCTCCAGCGTCATCCTCCTCAGGAGGTCTTCGACGCGCTCCTCAACCGGCTTGGAGGGGTCCCTGTAGGCCTCCATCAACCTGGGAGGGAAGAGGGCGTAAAAAACGGTAGCGCGGCCGGCCTCAGGCCTTCAGCCTGTTCCCGTAGCTCTCCAGGTGGACGATCTCGCTCAAGGGCTTCCGCGGCTTCGGCTCGGGCTTCTCGTCCGGGTAGCCGACGGCGAACAGCGCGACCGGGTACAGGTGCTCGGGCGCCCCCACGATCTCGCGGACCCTGTCGGCCGCGGGTACTGTGTGGAGCCAGACCGCCCCCAAGCCGAGGCAGTGCAGAGCCAGCCAGAGGTACATGGCGGCGAGCGAGCCGTCGATCACGTAGGAGTCGGGGGCCAGCTTCGTGTCGGCGAGCACGACGATCGCAACCGGAGCTTCGGCGGCGTACCTGGCCCACCTGTGGATCTGCGCGAGCTTCTCCCTCCTCTCCCTATCCTTCACGACAACGTACTCCCAGGGTTGCCCGTTCCTAGCGCTGGGTGCGAACCGGGCGATGTCGATCGCCTCGAGTAGCAGCTCGGTCGGTACGTCGTCCTTCTTGAATTTGCGTATGCTCCTCCTGGTCAGAAGGAACTCCTTGCAGGGTTTTCCGCTCACGAGCTCCTTTACCCCAGCCCCGATATATCTCTGCGCTTTAAGAGAAGGTTGATAACCAAGCGCGGGTTGGATCGTGTGTGTGCGATACGCTTGTAGCGCTGCGCGGGTGGACTAGGGAGGGCGCGACGATCTTCGCGAAGAACAGCGACCGCGACCCGAACGAGGCTCAGGTTCTCGAGTTCCACCCCCGCTCGAGGCGCACCGAGGAGAGGGTGAAGTGCACGTACGTCAGCGTGGAGCAGGTGGACGAAACCTACGCGGTGCTGATCTCGAGGCCCTACTGGATGTGGGGCGCGGAGATGGGCGTCAACGAGCACGGCGTCGCGATCGGGAACGAGGCGGTTTGGACCCGGGAGCCTTACGCCGAGAAGGGCTTGACGGGGATGGACCTCGTGAGGCTGGCTCTGGAGCGCTCCCGCACGGCGAGCGAGGCGGTGAAGTGGATCACCTCCCTCCTGGAGCAGTACGGGCAGGGAGGGAACTGCAGCGCGGCGAGGAAGCTGCTCTACCACAACTCGTTCATCATCGCTGACCCGAGGGAGGCTTGGGTCCTCGAGACCGCCGGCCGGTACTGGGTGGCTGAGCGCGTCAAGGACGTGAGGTCGATATCGAACGCGCTCTCCATCGGGGATAGCTGGGACCTCGCCTCGAGCGGGGTCATCGAGCACGCGCGAGAGCGGGGCTACTGCAGGGGCCGCTTCAGCTTCAGGGACTGCTACTCCGACCGCCTCTACACGCGGGTGGCGAAAGGCCGGGAGAGGCAGGCTTACACGCAGAGGGCTCTGGAGGAGGCTAAGGGGGCCATCGACTTCCGCTTCGCAGCCTCCCTGCTCAGGAGCCACGCGAGGGAGCCCTACGACCCGTCCAGGGGCTCGAACGCGGACGTGTGCATGCACGCCGGGGGCTTCACAAGGCCCTCCCAAACCGCAGCCTCGATGATCGCGATCCTCTACGAGGAGGCGCCGCTGGTCTTCGCCACGGGCACCTCCACGCCGTGCATCAGCGCGTTCAAGCCGCTCTTCCCAACCGCGGGGCTTCCCGACCTCGGCCCGCAGCCGGGCGGGGTTTGGGACGGGGGTAGGAGCTACTGGTGGAGGCACGAGCTGCTGAGCAGGAGGCTCGCCTGCAGCTACAGCCGCTACGCGCCCGCGATCAGGAGGGATATGATCGAGCTCGAGGAGAGGTACTACGCGAGAGCGGTGGAGGCGAGGGAAAGGCTCCTGCGGGGCGAGGCTTCGCCGGAGGAGCTGAGGAGGCTCACGCGCGAAGCTTTCGAGGAAGCCGCGAGGCTGGAGGAGAGGTGGCTGGCCGCCGTCAAGCCCTCCCCCTGCTTGAACCCGCTCTACGCGCTCTTCTGGCGCAGGGTGAACAGGGCCGCCCGGATCCCGGCTTAAACCTTTATCGGCCCCGCCCCTCGGGGCCCCGTGCTCGAGGAGCGTTTGAAGGCCAAAGCCCTGGAGCGGCTGGGGAGGCTGCGGGGCGTCAGGAGGCCCGCCACCGAGGACGTGTTCGAGCGCCTCGCCTACGTCTTCCCGCGCGACTTGAGCGTCGCCGGCTACCCGAGGGAACCGAGGGCCGCCTTCAACCCGGGCGCGCTGCTGAGGGGCGAGAAGCTCCTCGTCTTCCCGAGGCTCGTCTTCGACTACTACGGCTACACGTCCAGCGTCGGCCTCTTCGAGGTGGGCGTGGAGGAGCTGCTCTCCGGGAGCTTGAGCAAGCCGGTGGAGGCGAGGATCCTGCTGTGGCCGAGGGAGCTGTGGGAGTTCAAGGGCTGCGAGGACGCGAGGGCTTCCCAGCTGGGCGGGAGGGTCCAGCTGCTCTACACGGGCTACGGCTACCACCGGAGGGGCGAGGGGCTCGAGCTGAGGTGGGTGCAGGGCTTCGCGGAGCTGGACGAGGGGCTGCGGGAGGTCAGGAGGGGCTTCTTCACCGTCGCCGGAGGGGGCGAGCGGCTAGCGCCGAGGATGAAGGACTCCGCGCTCCTGCGCTTCTCCGGCGGTAGGGCCTTCCTCCTGTGCAGGCCGACGCTCGACGGCCTCCAGGTCTGCTGGCGCGCCGAAGCCGACGCGGGCTCCCTGGAGATGCCCGAGGAGAGCATGGAACCCGTCCTCGCGCACGAGGAGTGGGAGACGCACGTGGGCTGGTCCACCAACGCCGTCCAGCTCTCCGCCAACGAGTGGCTCGTCGGCTGGCACGGCGTGCTCAAGAGCGACCTCTCGTACAGGAACGGGCTGGCGGTGGTGGACGGGGAGGGGAGGCTGCTGGCGGTCAGCGACTACCTGCTGGCCCCCAAGGGCCTCGTCGAGGAGTACGGCGACCGCCCCCTCGTAGTCTTCGGGTGCGGGCTCGCGAGGTACAAGGAGCTGCTCCTCTGGGTGGGCGGGGTCAGCGACTACGCGATCGGCTTCTTCGCAGCGGAGCTGGACAAGGTGTTGGAGAAGCTCAGGTGGTTGAGCGCTTGAACGTCAGCAGCTCGACGATCGCGCCCAGCGTCTTCCTCGCGTCCACGTAGGCGTAGGAGCCGCCCTCGAAGTCCCCCCTCTGCACCAGCACTCCACCCTCGCTCTCCAGCTTGCGTATCGCCGCCTCCATGTCGTCCACCACGAAGGCGATGTGGTGGATGCCGGGCCCCTGCTCCCCCAGGAACTCGCTCCACGTGCTCGGTCCGCCGATCGGCTCGATCAGCTCGAGCGTCACGCCGCCCAGGTTGAAGAAGGCCAGCTTCGCCCTACCGCGCGAGGGCGAACCCCTGTACACCATCCGCGTCCTCTCCCACTCCTCCGTCTCGATCACCTGCGGCTTCGGCACGCCCAAGAGCCTCGCCCACCTCTCCGCAGCCTCCTCGATATCCCTCACGACGACCGCGACCTGTGTCAGCTTGCCCAACCCCTCCATCGCGGGCCCTCAGCGAGCCTCCCGAAAAACTTTGCCGCCGAAGCGCGCTAAGCGCCCTCGGGCGCTTCGTCCCCCTTCAGGCTGACGACCACTATCGGTATCTTCGCCTTTATCCTCTCCTCGTTCAGCTCGTCCAGCGGGATCGAGCAGAGCTTCGACGCGAGCTTGAGGTCTCCCGTCTCCACGAGGAGCTTGAGCGCTGTCCTCAAGGGCTCGGGCCTCGACTCGATGTAGCTCCAATCCGCCTCCCTCCTCCGAAGCTCCCTAGCCCACTCCAACTCCTCCCTGAGGGCGGCGGTCAGCCTCTCGTACGCCTCCCAGTCCACCCTGACCCCTTTCTCCTCGAACAGCCTCTTAAGCAACTCCAAGCTCTCGGAGCCTCCGCGCCGAGAACCTGACACCCGTATCCTCCGCGAACTCCCTCACGGCTCTTAAAAGAGTTTCCCCGGAGTAGAGCGCCCGCAGGACGTCCAGCGAGTCGAGGACCTCCACCCCCTTCAGCTCCTCCAAGGTCAGCGAAGCGAGCTTCGGCGAAGCGTTGTCGGTGAGCAGCGGGGGCCCGGCGTGCTTCGCGAAAGCCAGCGCGTAGGCTTCCGGAGGGTCGATGGGCGGGAGGCTGGGGTCCGCGTTCACGAGCTCGAGGACCCTCAGCGCCAGCGCGTCGACGGCCTCGAGCCTGGGCACCACGAGCAGCCTCCTCTCGGCCGCGAGCGCGAACGCGAAGCTCCTAGCGGGCTCGCGCTTGATCTCCGAGAACACGACGAAGGGTACGAGCAGCCGGTTGTAAAGGGAGAAGAGGTCCGCCCGGCGCCTGAACCTGGACCAGTTTATGAAGAAGCACGCGTCGACGACCGCCGCTGGAGCGCGCGCGGCCAGCTAGACCACCACTATCGGTATCTTCGCCTTTATCCTCTCCTCGTTCAGCTCCTCAAGGTCGACCCCCGTCAGCGCCGCCGCGTACCAAAGGTCTCCCGTCTCCACGAGTAGCTTGAGCGCCGTCCTCAAGGGCTCGGGCCTCGACTCGATGTAGCTCCAATCCGCCTCCCTCCTCCGAAGCTCCCTAGCCCACTCCAACTCCTCCCTGTACCGCTCCACCAGCCCCCTCATCGCGGTTTACGATGGTAGAAGGGCTATAGCGTTTACGCTCGCCGCCCTCGAAGCGAAGCCGCGACCCCTATCCTAGCCCGCCTCTAGCTTGCGGCTCCGCGCGGGCCACTTAGGGGGTTAGCGAGGCTGCCGCCTCCTCGACCGCGACGACCGCGGCCCTCACCAGCATGCCCAGGGGCAGGCTGGGCGGGGGCCCCGGCTTCCTAGCCGCGATCTCGGGCGTGTAGGGCACGTGGATGAAGCCGGCCCTCCTCGGGTAGCCCCGCAGGTCGGCGTGGCGGAGCAGCAGGTACATCGCGAAGTTGCACAAGAAGGTCCCCGCCGAGTTGGAGATCGCCGCCGGCACCCCTTCACCCCTTAACCGCTCCAGGATCCTCCTCAGGGGGAGCGTGGAGAAGTAGGCGGCGGGCCCCTGCGGGTCGATGGGCTCGTCCACCGGCTGCGCGCCGTCGTTGTCGGGCCTGCCCGCGTCCATCAAGTTGATGGCGACCCGCTCCAGCCTCACGTGCGTGACCCCGCCGGCCAGGCCGAGGGCCACCGCCACGTCCGGCTTCAACCGCTCGAGGAGCTGCGCGAGCGCCTCCCTGCACCGCTTGAACGAGACGGGGAGCACGGCCCAGTGCGCGTCGAAGCCCGCCCCAGCCAGCTCCGCGGCGGCCCGCTCCGCGGCCCACGCGGAGGGGTTCTCGCGCTCGTCGCCGAACGGCTCGAAGCCGGTCACGAGGACCGTTGGCACGGCGGGCCCCGGTCGCCGCCGCTTTTAAACCCGGCACCGCGCACTCCCGCGCGTGAGGGTCGCGCCGGAGACCTCCACCGCGGCCAGGCTGAGGGCTCTCGCCGCGCTCGCGGCGCTCAAGATCCTCTCCCGCGCCGCTTGGGGGAGGCTCCGCTTCAAGGGGCTTCGAGTGGTCGTGCCGAGGGGCTGCTTCGCCCCCATCTTCGTCTCGACAGCCCTGCTCAGCGACGCGGCCGCCGCGCTCGCGAAAGGGGGTTTGGCGGTGGAGGTGGGGGCCGGCTGCGGCCCGCTCGCGCTCTCGCTCGCGCGGAGCCGGGGGGTGGAGGTCGTGGGCACGGACGTGGACGTCCGCTGCCTGAGGGCTTCGCTCGCCAACGCGAAGCTGAACAAGCTGGACGCGCTCTACCACCCGGTCGCCTGCGCGGAGGCGAGCTGCTTGAGGAGCGGCGCCTTCGACTACGCGCTGGCGAACCCTCCCTACCTCCCGCTCGACCAGCGCTTGAGCCTGCCCGCCTGCGGCGGCGCCAGCTTGGAGGTCTACAGGAGGATGCTGGCCGACGCCGCTCGCGTGCTGAAGCAGGGCGGCATCCTCCTCTTCACGGCGTCCACGCTCACCGGCCGGGTGGAGGGGGCCGCGCTGCTGGGCGAGCGGTGGGCCCTCTTCGACCGCGTGCGAGCGTACGCTTGGAGGAAGCCTAGCGGACCCTCACCCAGTCGACCTCGAGGTACGCGCGCTGCCGGTTCTCCTGCGTGAGGTGGCGGTAGACGCGGCCCGCGTCCCTCCTGTTGTAGCCGAAGACCGCGTTGTCGATCCACAGGTCGGCCCTCGCCCTCCACCTGCACTCCTCGCCCGGCAGCCGGGCAGCCAGCTCGCCGTCCACATAGAAGCGGACCTCCCGCTCCAGCCACTCCACCCTGTAGACGTGCCACTGGGTGAGGTCCAAGCCCTGCATCGACGGCCTGCCGGAGTGGATGACGACCCCCAGCCTCCCGCCCGCCAACCTCGTGAGGGCGCTGAGGAGCGAGAGGGAGCCCCCGTAGAGCTTGATCGGGTAGAGGTGGTTGCGCACCTGCGCGAAGAAGCCCTGGAGCATGTAGGGGCCCCTGCTCCTCAGGTGGATGAACCAGATGGGCATGCACGAGTCGAAGACCATCGTGTGGTTCCAGAAGCCCCAGCCGGCCGACCCGTAGTGGAGCCCGCTCAACCTGACCCTCGCCTCGAACGTCTTCCTGAACCAGGGCAGGTCGTCGAACTCTCCGTCCGCGATCTCCGCGTTCGAGTAGTAGAGCGCCTCGGTGGGCCCCACCCACAGGCGCAGCACGCTGCCCTCCTGCTCGAAATCCGCGAAGCTATCGCGCCTGTAGCCCCAGTAGGGGCTCAAGGACTCGAAGTCGTCGAAGAGCTCGCCGGCCTCCCGGACCCTCCTCCGCAGCTCCTCCACGGCACCCTCGCGGGAAGGGGCCTTTTCAGCCTTCCCCCGAGCTTCACGCTTATAAGCCGGCGCGCCCCGTCCACTTCGTGTCCGAGCAGCTGAAGAGGGAGTTCCTCGATCTGCTGGAGAAGGACAGGGAGTTCAGGTACGCGGTAGCCGGCTACCTCGGGCTCTCGGAGCTCCTAGAGCGGATGGACAAAGCTTGGGCAGCGACCGTCAAGCTGTGGAGGGAGGTTAGGAGGATGCGGAGAGAGCAGGAGAAGCTGTCGGAGGAGGTCAGGGCGACGCGCGAGGACCAAAGGAAGCTGTGGGAGAGCCACGAGAAGCTGAGCAGCAGGGTCGATAGGCTGGAGAGGTACGTGCGATCCGGCTTCGAGGGGCTCCAGAGGGCGCTGCGCTACACGTTCGAGGATTTCGCGAGCGGCTTCGTCAAGGTGATGCTGGAGGACATGGGCTACCCGGGAGCGAGGGTGGGGAGGGGCTACGTCCTCCACGAAGGCAGGGTGCTCGAAGTGGACATACTCTGCGAGGACCCTCTGGTGGTCGGCGAAGCGACCCTGAAGGTCGAGACGCCCGAGGAAGCCGAGGCGGAAGTCGCGAAGCTCCTCGAGCGCGCGGAAGCGGCCAAGCGAGCGTACGGCAGGGAGCCGCTCCTCAAGGTGCTGTGCGTGGCGAGAGCCGAGCCCGCAGCCGCCGAAACCCTGAAGAAGCTAGCGGCGGCGCACGGCATCAAGCTCGCGATGGGCGAAGAGATCGGCTGGCAGTAGCGCGCATCCCCGCCCCTCCACCGCTCCGGGGGCACCCCGCCGGGAGCCTCCTCGCCCGCCTCGCGCTGGTTCATCCATCACGACTCGGCCCGCGCGCCAGCAGTAGCGGGTTGCGCGCGCTGGCAGTTGGCTGAAGGCGCCAGCTGCGCCGGTCTGAAGGAGAGGTAGGGCGCAGCCGCTGCGCGAGAGCGCTTTCGCGCCGAGCTCGAGCCCCTTCGCTGCCGAGGCGAGCGCGGAGCCTTCCGCGGTGGACGTGATCGAGCGCCTAGGGCAGGTTCCGCATCAGGCCCTCG
Source organism: Thermofilales archaeon (assembly GCA_028275925.1). GTDB lineage: Archaea > Thermoproteota > Thermoprotei > Thermofilales > Thermofilaceae > JANXEW01. The sequence continues at coordinate 12,209 of JAPWTS010000017.1, read as the reverse complement.
GATACCCGCCACAGGCTCGCGGCTAGCTCCCCCACCGCGAACAGCAGGAACAGGAGGACCGCCGCGTCGACAGCGGTTTTGAAGAGGAGGATGAGGAGCTGCGGCTCCTCGCGTAGCCCGTCGACCAGCTTGTACGCGCTCTTCAAAAGCAACGCTTTGACTTCGTCCCTTCCCGTAGCGGTCACCTCCCGGCTCCCGCGGGGAAACGGTTTAAAAAGTTGACTGCGGCGAACCGCTGGGCTCTAGCCGCCTAAGGCGAGCGCCGGTTCGACGAACTTCTCGAGAGCGTAGAAGTAGGCGGCGACCGCCACGAGCAACACTACAGCTTGCGGCAGGCCGGCCTTCACGGTGCCCCTGCTGATCTTCCCGGCGACGAGCCCGCCCGTCACCGCCTGCACCGCGGCGGCGAGGAAGAAGGTGGCCTTGAAGAGCGGGCTTGGGAGGGGCGTCAGCAGCTGGGCGGCGGCGCCGCCGAGCTTCGCGAGAGGCTCGATGAACACGAGGAGGAGGACGGTGGCGACGACCAGGAAGACGGCGAGCGCGACGTAGACGGTGGCGGCGTAGGGGGCCATCGTCGCCCTCCGCTCCTCCTCGTAGCTCCTCAGCATCCCGTACATCTCCGCCGCAGCTCCCAGCACCTCGCCCACCCTCCCCCCGCTCTCGTAAGCCACGAGCACGAGGCTGGCAGCCCTCTTGAGGGCGGGCGCCGGGATCCTCTTGGCCAAGCCGCTCAAAGCCCCCTCCAGCGTGTCGCCCATCTCCACCCTAGCCACTACGGCCAGCATCTCCCGCGCGAGGGGGCCGCCCACGGCCTTCGCCGCCGTCTCCAGAGCCCTCACCAGCGGCATCCCAGCCCTCACCCCCTCCTCCAGCCCCTCGAAGAAGGCGGGGAGGCTCCTCTCGATCGCCTCCACGTACCTCCTGTTCACGAAGCTGACCGCGGCGTAGGGGGCGGCGAGCGCCGCGGCGGCGAGGGAGGCGAAGAGGTACAGCTCGCTCGACCACGGCAAGCTCAAACCCCGGACGAGATCGATCCACACGGCGCTGTCGAGTGCTCTAGCGGCTAGAGCCGCCGGCGCGGCCGCCAGCGCCACCGAGAGCGCGGCGAGGAGCGCGGCCCTCCTCCCCCTAACCTCGATGTAAGGCATCGCTAGCGGGCACCCCGCCGCCGTATATAGGCAGCGCGCATCCTTCCACCGGCGCGAGCCCTACACGCGGGACAGCACGCCGTCCAAAGCGACGATCACGGCGGCGGCCGAAGCGGGGGTGCCCACCACGAGCAGGAGCGCGATCAGCAGCTGGGGGGGCAGCCCGCCCACGGTCCCGCCGAGCATCGCGATCACAGCCAGCATCACAACGAACATCAGGGGGGCGGCGACCATCAGGGTCACGTAGACCTCCGCGATCATCGAGACCGTGTTGACGATCCTCCTCAGCTCGTACCGCTTGAGCTCGAGCATTCGCCTAGCCATGAACGAGGAGTACTCGAACAGGTTCCCAGCGGTCACGTAGGCGTCCCGGAGGCCGGCGAAGAAGAGGGAGAGCACCACCGAGGGGCTCAAGCGTGACCTCCTCTCCAAAGCCGTTATCACGTCGACCCCGAGCAGCCTCAGCTCCGTGAGGAGCAGCTCCAGCTCCCTCCTCGTCGCTTTAACCTCCTCGACCTCCGCCACCCTCTCCACGATACCCTCCAGCCCCATCCCCGACGCGGCGAGCGCGGAGAAGTACGCGATCGTGTAGGGGAGCCTCGACTCGATGCTAACCCCCCTCGAGTACCTCCTGTAAACCGGGTAGTAGAGCGCGAGCATCAAGAACAGCAGCGTGTATATCACCAGGACCAGGAAGCTGAGCACAGCTGAGAAGAGCGGCGGGTACCTCAAAACCAGCGAGTGGAGCACCACCGCTAGGGCGGCGACCGCGGGCGCGCTCGCGGCGTAAGCCGCGATCAGCTTGGCGAGGTACGACTCGAAGGGCTCCTCGAAGCCCGCGGTGTAGTACACGTCCCGGAAGGCTCCGGCGCTCTCGGCGAGGCGCTTAGCCAGCCCGAGGGCCCAGCCCCACACGGCGCCGCTCACCGGACGTCGTAGATGCCCCTCTCCACCGCCGAGTACACGGCCATCGGCCGCAGCGCGTAGTCCCGCACGACCCTGCTCACCCTCGCGAAGTCGGTGACGCCCCTGTCGAGCAGGTACTGGAGCACCGCCGCCCTCCTCTCCACCTCCTCCTCAACCTCCCGCGCCGGGAGGAAGCGCTCGCTCGCGATCGCCTCGAGCAGCTTGCTCTTCGCCACGCGCTCCAGCCGGTCCTGAACCGGGTTGTACCTGTACACCGTGTTCCACTCGGGCCCCCGGTCGCCGGCGAGGGCTTCGCGCACCTCGACCACCCTCCGCACCACCCTCTCGCCCACCATCAACCTCTTGACCGTGATGAAAACGTTCATGAGCGGTACGAGGAACTCGGGCACGTTCATCGGCTGGGAGACGAGCCTCTTCACCGCGTAGTCCGCGTTCTCCGCGTGCATCGTGCACATGCCCGCGTGCCCCGTGGCGATCGCTTGGAAGAGCGTGAACGCCTCCTCCCCCCTCACCTCGCCCACGATGATGTAGTCGGGCCTCATCCTCAAAGCCGACTTGAGCAGGTCGAAGAGGTCCACGCTGCGGGCCCACGGGTCCGTCGAAGGCCTCGCGACGAGCGGGACCCAGTTCTCGTGCGGCAGGTTGAGCTCGGGAACCTCCTCGATCGTCACGATCTTCGCCTCGGGCCGGATGAAGGTCGCGACCGCGTTGAGCGTCGTCGTCTTGCCGCTCGCCGTCGCCCCCACGACCATCAGGCTCTTCCTCGACTCGACGACGAGCCAGAGGTAGGCAGCGAGCTCCAGCGAGACGGTGCCCAGCTTCACCAGGTCGAGGATCGAGAAGGGCACCTCCCTGAACTTCCTGATCGTGAACGAGCCGCCCCTCCTCGCGACCTCGCCGAGCGCTGCGTGCAGCCTGTACCCCTCCGGCAGCGAGCCCTCGACGATCGGGTTCGCGACCGAGATGTGCTTCCCCGCCTTGTGCGCGAGCCTCACGAGCGCGCTCTCCAGCTCCTCCGGGCTCTCGAAGACGACGCTCGTGGGCAGCGACTCGTACCTGCTGTGCCAGACGTAGACGGGCAGGCCCACCCCGTCGCACGAGATGTCCTCGATGAACGGGTCCCGCACGAGCACGTCCAGCTTCCCGTAGCCGAGCATGTCCCTCTTGACGTAGTAGAAGACCTTGTCCACCGCCTCCTCCGGCACGGGCAGCTTGAACCTCTTGATCGCGGCGAGCACGCGCTCCCTCAAAACCCCCTCCACCCCCTTCCTCCTCAGCTCCTCCAGCGCCGGCCTCTGGCTCTCCAGCAGCAGCCTCTTCACCTCCTCCACGACCGCGGCCTCGCCCCGCGAGAGGGGCGGCTCGACGACCCTGTACAGCATCTTCCCCGTCCTCCTATCCCTCACGATCGCCGCGTACGCGAAGGGGGGCGCCACCTCGTAGAAGTCCACCAAGCTCTCGCTCGGCGCCAGCGCTACAGCCTCCCCCGCCGAAGCCACGGGAAGCGAGAGCGTTTAAGCTATATATTTCCCTCGCCTTTTTCAAAGGGATGCCGAGGATCGAGCGTCTGGAAGCGCTCTACGAGGCCCTCGCGGCCATCCAGAGGTCGGGGCGCGAGGAGCTAGCGCCCAGCCTCTCGCTCAGCGCGGGCGCCGTCTACCCGGAGGCGCTCAAGGTGGCGGCGAAGTACGGGCTCCGCGACACCGACCTGCTGGAGGAGCTGGCGGAGCTCGGCGCGCTGGAGAAGCTGCCCCACGAGTCGCTCGTCGCCTGCCCCAAGTGCGGCTCGATCAGGCTCCTCTCCAAGCTCCGCTGCCCCAACTGCGGGAGCGAGAACCTCAAGAAGGTCTCCATAGTGGCGCACACGACCTGCGGGGGCATCAACACGGTCGACGAGGACGCTAGAAACCCCCGCTGCTCGAAGTGCGGGAAGCCGCTAACAGAGGTCACCGTGATCGGGAGGCTCTACCAGTGCCTCAGCTGCGGAGCCCGCTTCGAGACCCCGCTCCCCGCGTACAAGTGCGCCGACTGCGGCCACGCCTTCGACTACAGGGAAGCGCGCTACGCGACCGTCTACAAGTACAGGGTGAAGAGGGAGAACCTGGAGAGCGTCGCCAAAAAACTGCTCACCGAGATCGCGAGGGAAGTCGCTGCGGCGGAGGGCTTCAAGATCGAAGCCGCCGCCCAAGTGAGGGGCGCGAGCGGCTTCCAGCACACTGTCGACCTCACGCTCACCCGCGGGGGAGAAGCGATCCACGTCGACGTGGTCGCCGAAACCCCGAGGGCGATGAGCGAAACCCTAGCCAGCCTCGCCAAAACCCCCGACCTGCAGTCGAAGCACATCGTGCTGGCGCCGAAGAGCGTCGAGAGCGGCGTCCAGCGCCTCGGTAGGGGCAACGTGGTCACATACAGCGACGCGCGCGAGCTGGAGGAGAAGCTCAGGCAGGTGCTGAGGGGGGAGAAAGCGGGTAAGAGACCGGCTAGCGCCTCCTCACCCTGAACTCGCAGTACGGGTCCCCCTTCGCTAGGCACTTAACCTCCTCCGCAGCGACGCTCTCGGGGTGCGCGTTCCAGACCGCCGCGGCGATGCCCGCGACAATCCCCCTCGTGAGCGCGCCCCTCGGCTCGCCGGCGCCCCTGAACGCGCCGCACTCGACGCTATCGTAAACCCTCGCGACCAACTCCCTCTCCGTCAGCTTCTCGATCTCCAGCACACCGTAGCCGAGCAGCCTGAACCGCTCTACAAACAGCTCCACGCACTCGCCCCTCCCGAACTGCTCGAAGCACTCCCTGCACTCCTCGACGGCTCCTGCGAGCGCGACGTGGTAGAGCATCGCGGCGAAGCCCGTGCCGTACTCCTCCCAGCCGCGCTTCAGCATGCCGGCGAGGAAAGCGTAAGGCAGGATCGCAGCCCTCTCGTCGTCGAGAAGCAGGGGGTGCGACCACGCGTCCACAGCCACGCCGTCGAAGAGCGGGGGAGAGTACTCGACCTGCTCCACGCCCGGAACCCTCTTCAACCTATCAACCAGCTTAACCGCTTCACTCTCCCTACCCTTCAAGTCCGCCGCGAAGAGGATCCTCAACCGCTCCCCCGACCGGGCGGCGCTCATCTTAACCCCGAGCAAGGGCGCACCCGACTCGGCGAAAGCGGAGGCGAGCTTCGCCAAAACCCCCACCTCCCAGAGAGCTTCAGGCTTGAGGACCACCTCGAAGAAGTAGGGCTTCGCGCCCGGCTCGATCAAAACCCTCCCCACTCTATAGGGCCTAAAGCGACCGCTCTCCACGAACGGATAGAACATAAGTATTATTTAAGCTTATCGAGATGCATGAAAAACGTGCTTATGTGGCGTGCACTGAAACCATCTGCTACGCAGGCGCTCTACCCCGTAGCGGTTTTAACCGTTAAGACCCGTACGCGTACTCGTCTCCTCCAACCACCTGGCTGAACGTCCTCTCGATCACTACCGCGCCCTGCGCGTCCCTCACGGTGATCCTCGCGTTCGCCACGATGGGTTTAGCCGCGACGAAGAGCCTTGCGGTTCCGCTGCTGTCCGCGGTCGCGCTCGCGACAAGGTTGCCGCTAGCGTCGCGCAGCTCGACTGTCCAACCCTGCTGCAAACCCGAGACGACAACGTACCTCGGGTCGCCCGTAGCCGCCACGAAGTTGTCGAATAGGCCCGCTTTGTTCTTCCCGTCGGTCACCAGCCCGATGTACGCCGGCCTCGGTCCTGTGTAGCTCGTCGCCGGTATGCTCGCGAGCTGGTTGCCGCTCGCGTCGTAGAGCACCGCCGAGAAAACGTTGCTCGAACCGCTCCAGCTCCACTCCAAGTAGATCGCGTACCACACGTTAAGAGACGGCTTGTAAGCCGCGTTAGCCACTACCTGCCACTTGTTCCCGTCGTAGTATTGGATCTCGAACGCTTTATCTTTGCCCGTGAAGTCGAGGTCGATCGTGTAGAGGCGGCTAGTGTCCACGAGCAGCGCGAGACCGAGCCGCTCCACCCCATCGGGAGTTTTCACCTGCACGATCGCTCTCAAGCTGCTGTAGCCGGAGATGCTGCTCGCCCAGTAGTAGACGGACGCTTTACCCGGCCCCGTGTCGTCGTCGACGCCCTGCAGCGCGTTGCCTTCGACGCCTCCGCTCACGCTGCTCCAGCTGCCGCCGATGCTGCTCCAACCGCTCGGCAGCGTCTCGAAGCCCGTGAAGGTCAGCGCGCTCCTCGCCTTCAAGTAGAGGTCCATCGCGTACACCGTAAAGCTCTTCGAATCGTCCACGCTTCCGGAAGCTGTGTTTACCGCAATCACGCTCCAAGTGTAAGTGCCCCTTGCCGAAGGCAGCGTGATCGTCAGCGTGATCGTGCTCTGCCCGCCGGCCGGCAAGGTCAGCGTCGAGCTGTTAACTAGAACGTTGTTGTGGTCGCGCACTTCAACCCTGACAGTGCCTTCGCCGTTGCCCGCATTCTTGATCGTAGCGGTAAACTTCTGCCTGGACCCCACAGGGCCTGCGACACTCTGGTTCCAAGAGGTGATCGTAAAGAGCGGCTGCTGCGCGATCACCGTAAAGCTCTTCGAATCGTCCACGCTCCCGGTAGCCGTGTTCACCGCGTCTACTCTCCAGGTGTAAGTGCCCATCGTGGATGGTAGGGTGATCGTTAAAGCGGCTGTAGCTTGGGAGCCGGCTTGTATGGTGATCTTCGTGCTGTTGACTAGCGCGCCCGCGCTGTCGAGCACCCTGACTTCAACGGTGCCCGCGCCGCTGCCCGTATTCCGGATCACGGCGACGAAGCGCTGCTTGGATCCTACAGGACCCGCAATAGTCTGGTTCCAGGAGACGATCTGGAAGGTCGGTGAGGGGGTTGTGGCGACGACCGTGAACGTTTTGGAGTCGTCGACTCTCGCGGTAAGCTCGTTCCACACGCTCACGCTCCACGTGTAGGTTCCGCTCGCGCTGGGGAGCGTGATGCCGATTTGCACGGTTGCCGACTCCCCCGGTTGGAGGGTGAGGTAGGCTGTTCCAGCGAGGTTCCCGTTGTGGTCGAAAACCCTTACCGTAGCGCTCCCGGCCGCGCTCCCTACGTTCTCAACAGTGGCCGCGAACACCTGCTGTGAGCCCGCGGGACCCGAAACAACGGAGGCGTAGCTGGTAATCATGAAACGCGGTACCGGCGGCAGCGCTGGAGCCCGCTCGATGTAGAACCTGGCGGTGTGCACGCGCGTGGAGGTTACAGCGCGCACCTCGAAGCCTGTGAGATTGCTGTACTGGACGCCGGTGAACGTGACGTTCAGCTGCGCGCCGGGCGATAGCACCCGCCTCGCGTCGACCCTCCAACCGTTCAGCCAGACCGCGTAGAGGTCGACCGGCTGGGTCCCCTCGTTCGCCACGGTGACCGTGACGTCCGGCGCCAGCTCGAAAGCTCTGACTTCGAGGTAGTCGAGCCTCAGCTCAAACGGTCGGGTGGAGTAGGCGTAGACGAGCGCTCGGCTCCCGCTGAACGTCACGTTGAACCACGCGTACGGCTCCTTCGCGTAGTACTTTGACGCCAGCACCCACGCTCGCTCTGCCGGGACGTAGATTTCGATGAAAACTGTGCTATTCGCTGCCACTGTGATCGTACAGTTGCCGCTCACGGCTAAGTCGACCTCGAGCTCGACCGCGTAGGCGACCGTCACTGGAGAGCCGGTTGTGTTCACCGGTGCCGATTTGATGCTCGCGAACTTCCCGTCGTTTAAAGCGTTGAGGAGGCTCGCGTCGACGCTCCCGCTGCCTGTCTGGACTGTAACGCTGTTTAAGGCCTCGGAGGCCGAGAGCGTGCGAACCCGCTTGTACGATACCGAGATCGCTAAGCGCTCCTCAACGTTGTTCTGCACGGCGACGCTCGCCACCTCGGTGAGCGCCGCCGCGGACTCGCTGAAGATCCTGAGCGCCAGCGCGATGAAGATGACCGCTACGATCGTGAAGAGGAGCGCGCCCAGCACAGTCGAGATACCGCGCCTGCGGGCCATCCCGCTGGAACGGGTCCCTACCGCTATTTTACCCTTTCCCTGAAGCTCCGCCGGGCAGCCTCCGGCGGAAAACGCGCGGCGGAGCCCCTCGCGGCTAAAGGTCGCGCGCTGAAGCAAGCCTTTTAGCTCGGAGCCCCCAGCCGCCGCGTGGCTTCCAGCGGCGCTCCGCGGAGGCTCGAGCCCTCGAGCCCGCACGGCGTCTACGTGTGGAGGGGCGGGCGGTGGGCCGCCGCGGGCAAGGGCGAGCTCGACGGGGACGGGCTCTACTTCATCTACTTCAGCAACAGCGAGTGCGGGGCTTGCAGGGTGTTCGACGAGGTCTGGTACCCGTTCGTCGAGATGGTGTCCGGCAGGTCGGCCGCCCGCTTCCTCGTCGTGCTCTGCGGCTGGTTCACCCGCGACTGCAGCTCCGAAGACGCCAAGAGCCTGTTCAAGGAGTTCGACGTCCACGTGTCCCCCACCGTGGTCGTCATGAAGCGCTCGAACGGGAGGGTCGAGAAGCTGCTCAAGTACGAGGGCTTAACCTCCGCGCTCACGCTCGCCTTCGCTTACGCGAACGTCCTCGCCGGGGCGCGGGAGGCGCAACCCGGCTGACGGGTTCGCGCGACCGCGCTTCTCGCCGCCTTGAGCGCGTTAGAGATATAATTGTCCGCGCTCTTTCCTCATTGAGAGATGGCTAGAAAGGGCGTGTCGCCGGTTTTAGCTTCGCTTTTGCTAGTGGCTATCGCCGCTGCCGCTGCGGTCATCACTTACATTTGGGTTTCCAGCTACCTCGGCTCCGCCGGGCGGGGCGTCGAGGCGCCGCAGTTCCGCGAGCTCCTGAAGGTCGAGGGGGTGCGCGCGGAGGGCGGCAGCGTGGTTGTGACGGTGCGGAACATCGGCAACGCGAAAGCCACGCTGAGGGCAGCGTACGTGATGAAAGAGGGCGTGGCGGTGGCGTCGGAAACGCTGAACGTGGAGCTCGAGCCCGGCCAAGCGGTAGACGTGAAAGTGAGCGCGCAGGTCCCGCCCGGCAGCTACACGGTGAAGATTGTGACGGCCACGGGCGTGGAAGCCATCGCGCCGCTGCCGTTGAGCGGGGCGGCCCAGCAGCCGGCGCAGCCCGAAGCCACTCTAACCGTGAGCGTGGAGCCGCCGGAGGGCGGGACCACGGACCCTCCGCCCGGCGAGTACAGGGTGGCGGCGGGCAGCGCGGTGACCGTTAGGGCGGAGCCGAACCCCGGCTACGCGTTCTCGAAGTGGCTCCTCAACGGCAGCGACTACTCCACCAGCCAGGAAGTGACCGTAACCGTGCGGGGCCCCACCAGCCTGACAGCGGTGTTCTCCAAGCTGCAGCCCCGCTTCACGATAACCTCATGGAACCAGACTATTACAGGCCCCGCGGGCTCTAAGCAGCGCTTTGTTGCCGAAATCGAGAACGTGGGCGGCGCCAACGACACCGTTGAAGTCAAGGTGCTCGACAACACGGGCGCGCGGGTCAACAGCACGCAGATCACGCTGCAGCCCGGCCAGCAGGGCACCGCCGAGATGCTCCTCACGCTGCCTTCGACGGCGGGAACCTACACGTGGACCGTCGAAGCCTTCAACACAGCTACAGGGAGCGTAGACGATAGGAAGAGCTTCACGGTCACCGTGCTGCGAGCGATAGAGCTCGTCAGGAACGGCGACTTCAGCGAGGGCAGCAGGTACTGGACACTGGAGGATCCTTGGAGAGTGGATCCCCAGCAGTACGCGCGCGCACAAAACAGGACGAACAGGGATTTCGCGGCGAGCATCTACCAGGATGTGGAGATCCCAGCGGGAACCACGAGCTTAACGCTCAGCTTCAGCTACTACCTCGCCGCGGACCCGCCAGGCCAAGTCGAAAAGGGAGGACTTACGCTAAAAGCGTTCCTGCTATCAGGCGGCAACGTCGTGTGGGAGAGCAACCCGATCCAGTGGGATGGGAGTAGGACACCGGTTTGGAGGCAGTTCACGCAAACCTTCACCGTGAGCGTAACAGGCAGGGTCACCCTCAAAATCACGTTAACCGCGGACGTGAAAGAGGTTGGCTCGCCAGCAACCATAGACGCGGGGCTCGACAACGTCAGCTTAGTGGCAAGCGCACCCCCCTAGGCGGAGCAGGCGGCTGGAATCCCAGATTCGTCGAGATTCAGTCGCCGTTTTTGCGCGAGCAGCGCGAAAACCGCTGCCATATTGGAGGGTGCGTGACAAAAGCTTTGGAGACTAACCTCCAGGTTACGTTGTGCTCTTTGTTAGCGATAGAAATATAAATCGTCCCCTCGAAGGGATGTTGATGACCTCGAAAAGGAGAGGTGTAAGCCCGGTAATCGCGACGCTCCTGCTGATAGTGATCGCCGTAGCTGCCGCCGTCCTTACTTACGTATGGGTCACCGGCTACATCGGCAGAACCACTAGCACCGCTGAAACAGGACAGTTACAAGAGAGGATCAAGATAAACGCGGTAAGCGTAACGGGCACTACTGCAAAAACTGTAACAGCAAGTGTTGCAAACATCGGCGACTTGGATGTGAGTATAACGGCTGCATACGTTTTGACATCGAATGGAACTACGGTCTGCGGCGGTGCTTTAACTCCAGCAGTACCCCTTTCCAAAGGAACAATTACGGATGTAACTGTATCAAACTCGTGTACTCTTACCTCTGGTAAGGTTTACATCGCGAAGGTGGTTACATCGAAAGGTACGGAGGCTACATACACGTTTACCGCCCCATAAAGTAAATAATAATCATAATTTATTTTCTAAACTTATTTTTCTTTTCACTTAGGTACGCGACATGTTTTTAGCGGTGCCTGCGATTTGTCATTTGTGCGCGGCGAGGCGGAGGTTGCGGCGGCGCTGTTGATGGCGGCTGTGGTGGTGGGGGGTTTCGCGCTGCTGTGGGTTTGGCTGTACCCGAGCTACCTTAGCTGGGAGCGGCGCGCTTCGCGCACTTTGCTGGAGGCTCGGCTGGCTGCGAGGGAGCGGCTTGTGGTTGAGCGGGTGAAGTGCGGGGGCGGGGGGCTCAGCGTCTCCGTCACGAACACGGGCGACGTGGCGCTGCGCGTGATGGCCGTTTACGTGAACGAGAGCTTGGCTTGGAGCGGCGCGCTCGACTTGGCTCCGGGCGCGAACAGCCTCTTGAGGATGAGCGCGCCCTGCGGCTCGCGCTACCTTGTGAAGGTTTGCAGCGCGAGGGGGAACTGCTGGAGCTTCCTCGAGGAGGAGGCTTGGGGCGGGTAGCAGCTTGACCGTGCGCTTGCCCTGCAACCGCGCGCCTCGCGGGCCGGGAAGCGCCCTCGTGCGCGTAAGCGGTTAACTCGCTCGCGCCGGTTGAGGCATCGCTCGCAGCGTACCAGCACGCATGTCCAGCGCTGTGCAGGAGTCGCGAAAACGCTTTTATGTTTACGCTCGAGCTCCGCTTGTGGAGCTTACCGCTGAAGCGATTGTGGAGCTTTTTAGGGGGGATGCGAGGGCGAGGAAGGAGCTTGCAGAACTGCTCATCTCGGAGCCGGATATCAGGCTCGCGATCATCAACGCAGTGCTCAGGGATGTAGCGACGAAAAGCGATATTGAAGCTTTGCGAGCTGCAGTGAAGGACGACATTAAAGCGTTGAAGGAGGATATGGAGCGCAGGATCGAGGAGTTGCGCTCGGAGTTCAGGCGGGAGTTGGATTCGGTGCATAGGGAGATCGATTTCCTTGCTAGAGAGATCGATCGGCTTTACCGGCTTGTGATGGTGAGCGTGCTCGGCATCCTCATTTCAATAGCGACAACCATCCTCGTCAGAGTCCTGCTGCCGCCGTAGCGAGTGAGCCCGCGAGCAGTTCAACGCGGCGCCGCTGTGCAGCGCACTGCTTTCGCGCCGCCGGAGTCGAAACGCCTTTAACCCAGCGCTCGAGCGCGCGCTGTGGCTGGGGCGGCGCGCCTCTCCCAGCAGCCCAGTGCGGCGCCGGCGCTCGTGGGGCTCCAGGAGGATGGGACTTTCGTCGCCGAGGTTGGCGGGCGCGCGGAGCGGGGCATCGTGAGGCTGGTAGCGGTCGGCGACGACGTCGTGCGCGCGTCACTGAAAGGCCTCTCCTTCGTGGCGGCGAAGGTCTTCCTGCAGGAGGCCGTGGAGGAGGCGAGGA
>JAPWTS010000107.1 GCA_028275925.1 Thermofilales archaeon | reverse complement strand
GCCCCCTCATTGCGTCCGCCCTTGCCGCGTTTTCCGCGCGGTGCACGCTCCTAGGGCGAACCGGGGGTTTATAAACCCTGCCCAGAGTAGACCGAAAGTAAAATTTTCTAAACGGAAAGTTAAAGAAAAGGATAAAGAATACTCTAGCGGCTATAGAGAATGCTCCAACAAAGCTAGCACGCGCGGAGGCGCGCGCTTCTCGGTGATGCCGAGGGAAGTGGCCACGTGGCCCTACAAGGGCTTCGACTACGACGCGCGCGTCGCCCACCTCTCCCGAGCCATCAGGGAGAGCCTCCCCGACGTCGAGTGGGTCGAGCTCGTCGCTAAAAGCCCGGCGGAGTTCAAGGAGCCGCCGGGCGTGGGCGCCTACGCGGTGGTGATCGTGGGGATCTGGAACGGCGTGCCAATGCGCGTGGCGGAGACCGGTAAGCCGACCCTGCTCGTCGACGACCTGTACGGCGGGAGCGGCGAGTTCCTCCTAACCCTCGCGGCCGCCGCCCAAAGGGGTCTCAGGGTCGCCGGCGTCGCCTCCTCCAACTTCTCCGACGTGGTCAGGGCCCTCCGGGCTCTAGCCGCCGTGGACGCGCTCGCCCGATCGAAGCTCATCGTCGTGAGGGAGGTGAGCGGGGAAGCGTTCGAGAGGCTGAGCAAGCTGGTGAGCGAGCGCGTGGGTACGAAGCTCGTGCACGTGAAGCCGGAGGAGCTGGTCGCCGAGTACGAACGCGTGAGCGAGAGCGAGGCCGAGCCTGTGGCGCAGCGCTGGATCTCGAGGGCGCTGGCCGTCGTCGAGCCGAGCCGCAGCGAGATCCTGAAGTCCGCCCGGATGTACGTCGCCATGAGGAGGCTGCTGGAGAAGCACGGGGCTCAGGGGATCACGATCGACTGCCTCGGCCTCTTCTACGGCGGCAAGCTCCCCGCGTACCCGTGCTTGGGCTTCGTCGAGCTCCTCAACCAGGGCTTCGTCGCGGCGTGCGAAGCGGACGTCGACTCGGCTTTGACGCAGATGCTGATCCAGTACGCGACGGGGAGGCCCGGCTTCATCTCGGACCCCGTCATCGACCTCGGCTCGCGGTGGATAGTGTACGCCCACTGCCTAGCAGCCACCAAGGTCTACGGCCCCCAGGGCCCCGAGGTGCCCTACAAGATCAGGTCGCACGCCGAGGACCGCGCCGGCGCCTCGCTCCAGGCTTACTGGCCTGTCGGCGAGCCCGTGACGACGTTCAAGCTGAACGTGACCGAGAAAGCCGCCGCGATCCACAGCGGCGTGATCGCGGCGAACGTGGAGGAGGAGAAGGCTTGCAGGACGAAGGTCGCCGCCGTATCGAACGTCGAGAGGATCCTCGAGAACTGGAACAGAGCGGCGAACTTCGGATGGCACAGGGTCAGCGTGGTCGGGGACTTCAGGAGGGAGCTGGTGACCGCGGCGAAGCTCCTCGGCTTCAGGGTCGTGGAGGAGGACAGGTAGCGCCCGGCGGGCCGCGCGGAGCTCTTAAACAAAATTAGCTAACATAGCAAAGTTTAAGAGTACCTGGGCGCCGGGTCTCAGGTATGCTGAGAGGCCTGGCGTGGCTCCCTCTCATCCTCGCGCTGCTAGCGGTTCTCGCCTCCGCCGCGCCCCAGCAGGTGCTGGTGGTGAGGGTGTCCGGCGACCCCGGCGCCGCGAACGCCACGCTGCTCCTGCGCTTCTCCGCGGGCAACGCGACATGGGCGGAGAGCTGCACCCTCGCCGGCGGCGTCTGCGAGATACCCGTGGGCGCCGAGGCCCCCACGGTCGTCGGAGCCCGCTTCGAGGGCGGCTACGCGGCCGTGAGGGTCCGCGGGGCCGGCGAAGCTTCGTGGAGCGGCGACTTCTGGCAGGGCTTCTGGCGGCCGGAGCTGCAGGTCTCCCTGGTCCTCACGGACCGGGGCGTCGAAGCGCGCTTCAGGGTTCAGCCGGACAGGGTGGGTGGCAGGCTCAGCTTGGAGATCGAGGCTAGGAAGGTCTGCGTGATCGCGATCAACACGAGCACCGGCATCGAAGGGGTCGACGTCTTCTTCCCCTCCAGGTGGAGGTTCGCCGCCCGCGAAGTCAACGAGACGCTCTACGTGGTCGTACCCCAGGGCGCGCAGCTCCAGCTCGGCGTCAGCGTGAGCGAGAGCACGGAGCTGGGGAGGCTGCTAGCCCGCATCGTGTCCTACGGCGTCGCCCAGCGCCCCGGCGGCCTCTGGCGCGGCCTCGTCGTAACCTGCCCCATCGCGTGCGGCGACCCCAACGCGAGCTTAGCCTACTTCCTCGCGAGGGGCGTCAGGCTCGCGCTGGAGAGCTACCTGGCGGGCGAGAGGTCCCTGGCGAGCAGGATCGGCTACGACGTGAGCGCCTACCTCGAGGACGCGGAGTTCGCGCTCGTAGCTTTGCGCGAGAGCGAGAGCGCGCTCGCTAGGGGGGACGCGGAGGTGGGGAGGGCTTTGCTGGAGAGGGGGTTGGCGAAAGCAGCTTCGGCGCTCGACTCCCTGAACCAGGCGAAGGCCGACAGCGTGCCCTCCCTCCTCTTCCTCCTGGTCTTCACGCTCTTCCTCTCCCTGATCGTGGGGAACCTCGCCGAAAGGAGGAGGGGTCTCGTGGCGACCGCCGTTTTCGCCGGTTTAGCGCTCGCGGAGCTGGCGCTGATACCCTACGCCAGGATGGCTTTCGTCTACCTCGACCCCGCCACGCTGAGGAGGGCTTCGCCCTCCTCGCTCACCCTCGCGCTCGTCACGGCGGCCCTCGGGCTCGCCATCGTAGCCGCTTTCGCGCTGGGGGCTAAGGGCACGGCGCTCAGCGACTTCTTCTGGTACTCGGTGAAGAGCATGAGGAGGAGGCGCCTCAGGGCGCTCCTCACGATCGCCACCGTGGCGGTCGTCACGGCGGTCTCCGGCGCCTTCCTCGCCCTCGGCTCCAGCACGGTGGTGAGGGAGGAGGTTTACCCGAGCGGTTTCCGGGGGCTCAGCGTCAGCCGCCACCTCACCACTACGATGTACATCTTCAGGGGCCTGGACCAGGCGAACGAGTACATCGTCGCGGAGAGCTACGTGCCGCTCTCGCAAGGCGAGGTGGAGTGGCTCTCCAAGGCCGGCTGGGTCCAGAGGGTGTACCTCGTGCTCGTGGGTAGGGCGGTCGTCGAGCGCAACGGCTCGAGGGCGCTGGCGCTCGTCGTGGCCACGAACGCGACGAAGCTGGGCGGCGCGCTCGTGTCGGCCAGCCTAGCCGAGCGGCTCGGCGTTGGCGTCGGCTCTGCGGTGAGCGTGGCGGGGAGGAGGGTCGCCGTAGCCGGGGTGTTCAACAGCACTTCCGACGTGAAGCTCCTCGACGGCTCGCCGCTCGCCGAGATCCCGCCCGCCAATCCCCCGCTCCAGGGCGTCCTCGTCGTACCGGTCGAGCTAGCCCCCCGGGGCGCGCAGGTGTACAAGGTGCTGCTGGAGGGCGACCCGCCGAAAGGTTGGAGGGATTCGCTCGTGCGCATGAGCTACACCTGGAGCGGGAACATGACGACCTCCGGCGGGGCGCAGGTGACAACCTACGTCTACGAATCCTACAGGGTTTGCGAAGCCGGCGGGGGGAGCAGCAGCTGCCTTGTCGTCGTGGGCGAGTTCGTCCAGGCCTCGGGGGTCCCCGAGTTCGCCGTGGTCCTCCTGCTCTCCTCGATGGTCGTCGCGATCTCGCTGCTGGGCTCGATGCACGAGAGGGGTAGGGAGTACTCGACGGTGAGCGCTCTGGGGGCGAGCCCCGCTTACGTTTCAGCGATCGTGCTCGTCGAGGGGCTGAGCTACGGCATCCTCGGCGGCGTAGCGGGCTACGTGCTGGGCCAGTTCCTCCAGGCCCTCGTGCCGGCTAAGGCCGTCGCAGTCAAGCCCTCGGCCTTCAGCCCGATGCTCGCTACGATCCTCGTAGCCATCGTGCCGTCCTTCCTAGGCAGCCTGATCCCAGCGAGGGAGGCTGCGCTGAGGGTGGTGCCGAGCCGCTTGATGCTGAGGAAGCAGGCGGAAGTGCGGGTGTACGAGGACATGGCGGAAGCGAGCGTGCCGCTGCGCATCACAGGGGACAGCGAGGAGTTCGCCGAGTACGTGAAGTCGCTCGTGAACAGGCCCCCGCCCGTCGGCTGGGGGCCGATATACATGCGCGTCGACGTAAGGAGGAGGGACGGCAGGGTGGAGCTCATCGAGGCGCTCGTGAGCTTCAGGTCGGAGAGGGCGGCGATGTTCCTCGCGAAGATTTACGTGCCCAGAGGCCCCGGCGAGACCGTTAGGGTAGTGGCCGCGTCGCCCACGGGCGAATGGACCATCGACCACAAGGCTTGCGCCAAGGACTTCCTAACGGCGCTGCGCGACGACCTCCTCCGCTACGTGGAGTGGAAGAAGGAGAGAGCGAAGCGGGCTGCGGCCAAAGCTTAATAGGATGCAGCGGGGCAATTCCCGCGTGCTGAGGCTTCCGACAATGCCGCTTTAGCAGTGCTTGTGGCGGTGGCGGCTTCGGCTCAACCCAA
>JAPWTS010000105.1 GCA_028275925.1 Thermofilales archaeon | reverse complement strand
TCGCCGCGCGCCGCGCGGTCCACCGCGATGATCTGCAGGGCCCAGAAGAAGGAACCTGCCAGTACGATGAGATCCCCCAGCATCGCCCTGTAGGCGCCGCCGCTGAACGACATCAAGTAGAGTCCAGCGAGCGCCAGCGCGATCGCGCCCGCCAACCTAGCGCTCGGCTTCTCCCTGCCGAGCGCCACCTCGAGGGCGAAGACGATCACCACGCTCAAGCCCGTCACGAAGGCTGCGTTGGAGGCGGTCGTGTACTCCATACCCCAACCCTGCAGTGTGATGCCGCCGAAGTAGAGAGCGCCGAGCAGCGCGCCCCACCGCAAGTTCCTCCTCAGCCGCTCCCTCCTGGTGAGCGCGAGGGGCAGCAGGATCAGCGTAGCGATCCCGTAGCGGAGGGCCACGTAGTAGGCGAAGCCCACCTCGCTCACCACGACCTTTATCGCAGGGAAGGTCGTGCCCCAGACCGCGGTGAGAGCCACCAGCGCCGCGAGCCCCTTCGCGCGCACCGGCCCCTGAAGCGCAAAGGATTAAAAAAGCTCAGCCGTACACGCGCTCGTGCCCCAGCTCTCCAAAAAGGTTTTGG
The DNA here is from genome assembly GCA_028275925.1 of Thermofilales archaeon. GTDB lineage: Archaea > Thermoproteota > Thermoprotei > Thermofilales > Thermofilaceae > JANXEW01. The sequence continues at coordinate 4,031 of JAPWTS010000105.1, read as the reverse complement.
CGCTGGCGGCTATCGTTGCGCTGGTAGCGGCCGGCTCGTTCGCGTACTACGCGGTCCTGCGACCGCGGTCGAGCGAGTGGGAGGTCAGCGTGGTGGTCGACGGGCGCCAGAAGACGTTCAAGCTCGGCGATCTCGAGGCGCTCGCGCAACAGTACAACATCAGCGGTGCGGGCTCAGTGAAGGCCGTCCCCCTGCTCAAGCTGCTGCAGCTGGCCGGCTACGCCGGCAACGCAACTCTGATTCACAACCTCAGCGCGGTGGGGGCCGACGGCTACTCTGTGAAGCTCGATAACGCGTTCCTCTACCTGAGCAGAGCGTACGTCGTCTTGGCCGAGGGCCGGGAGGCGGAGTGGGGGCCCGCCCGGTTGGTGGTGGAGGGCGTGAGCAGGAAGCGCTGGGTTAAGCAGCTCGTTCGCGTGGAAGCGGGAACCGGCCCCTGGGTTCTCGCGCTGGGGGTGGGCAACGAGACGAGGAGGGTGCTGGGCTTGGGCGAGCTGAGGGAGTTGGCCGTAGAGCTCAGCGGCTTGGGTAAAGCGGTTCCCCTCAGCGAGCTGCTCCAGCTCATCGGCGTCAGCGCTCAGGACGTGGTGTCGGTCGAGTTCGTGGGAGCTGACGGCTACAGGGTCGCGTGGGATGGGAGCCACATCCCCGACGCCTTCGTGCTCCTAGTTGCTGAGCCCGATCTCGGGCGCTACGGCCCGCTGCGGGGCGCGGTCTTGAGCCTTTCGAAGAAGGCTTGGGTCCACCACCTCGTCGCCGTCAACGTGGTGGTGAGAGGTTGAAGCGGGCGGCCGTCGAGATAGCGGTCCTCTCGATCCTAGCCGCCATCCCCACCGCGGCTGGCTACGTTCTGGGGCCCGCCACGCGCGCCGTAAGCCAGCTCTCCTCGCTGGCGGGGCTGCCCTTCGCTCCGCGGTTGGGCTTCCTCCCCCTCGTGACTTCAGTCGTGCTGGCGCGCCTCTACCTGGGGAGGGGTGCGGCGCTGAAGGAGGGGGTCCTCCTCGCCGTCACGGGCGCCGTCTTCCACCCGAGGGACCTGCAGCTCAGGCTCCCGAGGGACGTCATGCTGGGGCTCGGCGTCGAGCTAGCGCTCCTGAAGGCCGGTAACCCGGGATCGGCCGAGTGCCTGCTCGCCAGCTTAGCCGGCGGCCTGCTCAGCTACGCGCCGTACCTCCTCTTCGCGCCGCTCGGCGCCCCCAGCGCCGCGCTCTACGCCGCTCTCGTGCTCTCCACGGTTAACCACCTGATCACCTGCGCAGCGGGCGGGTACCTGGCGGTTCTGGTGGCCAGGAAGCTCCCCCGGCTCCCGGGCTTCGCTCAACGCCAGTAAGGAGCCGGAGGTAAGGAGATAAGGTTGATATCCGTATTGCGAGGCCCTCGGGGGGAGCATGGTTAAGCGCGTGTCTGTGGTGGACGTGGACCTGTGCGTCGGCTGCATGATGTGCGTTTTCGCGTGCACGCGCCGCTTCGGAGAAGGCGGGGTTTCGAAGTCTGCGATAAGGGTCGCCAGTATCGGGGGGATAGAGCGGGGCTTCACCGTGATCGTTTGCAGGGCGTGCCCCGACCCCCCGTGCGCTGCGAGCTGCCCCACTGACGCGCTCAAGCCGAGGAAGGGCGGCGGCATCGTCTTCGACCCCGCGAAGTGCGTCGGATGCGGCAACTGCGTCAGGGCCTGCCCCTACGGCGCGCTGATGTGGGATGAGGAAAGCAGTAAACCGATCGTGTGCACCTACTGCGGGTACTGCGTCAACTACTGCCCGTACGGCGTGATAAAGCTGGAGGAGGTGAAGGAGGTGGTGGCTCGTGCACCCTAGGGATCCTCTTCCTCGCGTTCTGTACATCGACCTCTCCTCGAAGAAGTACTGGGTTGAGGAGCGCAAGGAGCTCTTCGAGGAGTACATCGGGGGCACGGGCGTCGCGATCAACCTGCTGAGAGAGGAGGTACCCCGCGGCGCCGACCCCCTAGGCCCCGAGAACGCGATTGTTCTAACCGTAGGCCCCTTTAACGCCCTATACCCGATGGCCAGCAAAACGGTGGCGATGTTCAAGAGCCCGCTCACCGGCAACTTGGGCGAGAGCCACGCCGGCGGGAGGAGCGCGATAGCGATCAGGCTGGCGGGCTACGGGGCCATCGTGATCAAGGGAGCGAGCAACATACCCGTCTGGGTTTCGGTGCACGGCTCCAAGGTGTACTTCCGGGACGCGAGAGCCCTCTGGGGCGTTCGGAGCACGCACACGGTCGGCCGGGTGCTGAGGGAGGTGGAGGGAGGGCACGGCTTCCGGACGATAATGAGGATCGGCCGCGCGGGCGAGAAGCTGGTCAGGTACGCGTGCGTCGTTGTCGACACCTTCAGGCACTTCGGGAGGCTCGGCTTGGGCGCGGTTTTCGGGAGCAAGAAGCTCAAAGCGCTCGTCGTCGTGGGCAAAGGCAGCGTCCCCGTCGCCGACAAGGCGGGTTACAGGAGGGTCTACGACGACCTCTACAAGCGCATTATAGGGACGCCGGCTACTAAGAAGTACCACGAGCTGGGGACCGCGGAGAACGTGCTGCCTCTCAACGAGCTCGGAGCCCTACCCACGATGAACTTGAAAGCCTCGCGCTTCGAGCGCGCGGAGGAGATCTCGGGCGAGCGCCTGGCCGAAAGGTACCTGGGCAGGCGCGTCTCGTGCGCCCACTGCCCCGTCGCGTGCATACACTTGGCTGTGCTGAGGGAGCCTTACGAGCACGAGCCCTACTTCTACAAAACCACGTTCGTCTCCTACGACTACGAGCCCATCTACGCTTGCGGCGCGATGCTGGGTATGAGCTCGGCGGAGGGCCTGCTGAAAGTCCTGGACGCTGTCGAGACCTACGGCTTAGACGCGATGAGCACCGGCGTCGCGCTCGCCTGGATGACCGAAGCCTACGAGAGGGGGCTGGTGACGGAGAAGGAAACCATCGTGAAGCCGGCGTGGGGCGACTACGCCAGCTACCTGAAGGCGATCGAGTGCATCGTCGAGCAGCCGAACGAGTTCTACGCCGCGCTCGCGAAGGGCGTCGAGCACGCGTCTAAGGTTTACGGGGGCGCGGAGTTCGCGCTCGCGTACGGCGGCAACGAGATGCCGGGGTACCACACCGGCCCGGCCGCGCACCTAGGCTACGCCCTGGGCGCCAGGCACAGCCACCTGGACTCCGCCGGCTACTCGTACGATCAGAGGACGGTGGGGAAGAAGGTGTCTGTCGAGGAGGTCGTCGCTTACCTTCTGGAGGAGGAGAGGTGGAGGCAGGTGCTTACGAGCCTTGTGCTCTGCCTCTTCGCTAGGGGCGTTTACACACCGCAGGCGGTGGTTGAAGCGTTTAAGCCGCTGGGCTGGGAGCTCAGCGAGAACGATCTTAGAGAAATCGGGAAGAGGATCCACCTGCTGAAGCTCAAGTACAAGCTTGACGAGGGCTTCAGCTTCGACCAGCTGCGCTTCCCGAAGCGGATCTTCGAGACGCCGAGCCCCCACGGCGCGCTCGATCCCGCGTTCATGGAGCAGGCGGTGAAGCTGTACAGATCGCGCGTCGAGGAGGATCTTAAGAGCTTGGAGGCGGCGCAGCGCGAGTAGCTCCCACCGCCAGGTACTTCGCCGCTTCAGGCCCCGCGATCTTCTCGACCTCCTTCAAGCTCGAGAAGGGCCTCTTCAGGAGGATCCTCGCGACGGCGCTCCTCGGCATCCCCGGCACGAGCGCGAGCGACTCGCGGGAGGCGGTGTTCACGTCGAGGGGGTGGGGTATGCCCTTCACGGACCGGTACCCGTGCTCGACGACGACAACGTCGAGCTTCGTGCGCACGCCCAGCCTTTCCGGCACGTAGACGAGGAGGGGGTAGGAGCCGGGCTGCCTCGCCAGGCTGTACTTGCCCTCGTGCGCCTCAACGTACAGGCCGCGCAGGACCGTGCCGCGCGGCACGATGCGCGCGAGCATCGGCTTGTCGAACTCCCTCCTCACCCTCCGCTTGAACGCGCGGAAGTACTTGGCGTGCTCGCGGGCGATGCTGCCCCCCACGCTC
>JAPWTS010000104.1 GCA_028275925.1 Thermofilales archaeon | reverse complement strand
AAGCGCGTGAGCTCCTCCCTCGTGACCTTCCCGCCCGTTAGCAGGCCGACGAGCCCCTCCGCCTCGCCCACCCCCCTCCTGCCGAAGAACCTGTCCACAACCTCCTCGAGCTCGCCCGCCTCGCCCCTCTCCAGCGCTTCGGCGAACCTGGGGGGTAGGGGGAAGGCCGGGGAGAGCCCGACGCCCACCCCGCCACCCTTGCCCGCGACGACCGCGATCTGCACTTCGATTCGGGTGCCGGCGAGGCTGAAGAAGCCGGCCTCCACGCCCACCCCGTAGTCGCCTTTCTCAGCTTCAAGCGCGCGAACAGCCCTGTTTAGCGCGCCCTTCAGCGTCTCCTCGAGCCCGACGGGCTGCCTCGGAACCCCCGGATCGACCGCCATCCCCACGACTTCGACCTCGCCGAAGAACTCCCTGAAAGCCCGCTCGATGCCCCTCAGCTTCGCCGGGTTCCTCGTGCCGGCGGCCACCCTGAGCCGCCCACCAGACCCCGCCACGCGCCGGCTTTACGCTGCCTCCTCTTAAACCCCAATGCGGTGCTCGGGATGCCGCGCAAACCTTTTTACTGAGCGCGCGAGCGCCTTTCGCGTGCTGGGGGTTTTCGCGAGGAAGCGCGGGATCGAGCTCGCGGTTAAGCTTCCTTGGAAGGTAGGCATCGTGGCTTTCATGGCGAACCCGCTGATGCAGAGGGAGGACCTGCGAGCGATCGAGGAGACCTTGCGCGCGCTCGCGGGCGACCCGGTGTTCGACCTCGTTGAGCTGCAACCTTTGAGCGAGGGCGGCTGGGCTGCAGCTAAGCGCGTGCTGGAGGGCTCGAAGCTCGAGCTGGCCGTGGGGGCTCAACCGGTCGTGCTCAACCAGGGCTACAACCCGTCCTCCCTGAACGAGGGGGAGAGGAGGAGGGCCGCCGAGAAGCTGATCGAGATCGCTAAGGCGGCGGCTGCCCGAGGCGCGAAGGCCGTGGCGTTCTGCAGCGGCCCCGACCCGGGCCCCGAGAACAGGGAGGCGGCGAAGGCCGCGCTCGCGAAGACGGCGAGGGAGGTGGCGGCGCAGGCGGAGAAGCTGGGGCTCCTGGTGCTGCTTGAGACGTTCGACAGGGAGTGGGACAGGAAGCAGCTGATCGGCCCGCTGAGGGACGCGGTGGAGGTGGCTAGGGAGGTGAGGGGCGAGTTCGGGAACTTTGGCCTGCTCTGGGACCTGAGCCACGCCCCCCTGCTCAGCGAGAAGCCCTCCGACCTCTCGGCCGCGCGGGAGTGCCTGCTCCACGTGCACATCGGCTGCGCGAAGCGCCTGCCCGACGGCCGGCTGGTGGACGCGCACCCGGGCTTCTACAGGCCGGGCGCGGTCAACGGGGTGGAGGAGGTGGCGGAGCTCCTGAAGGTGCTGCTCGACATCGGTTACCGGGGGGCCGTGAGCTTCGAGGTGAAGCCGGAGGAGGGGCAGGGCTGGAGGGAGCCCGTCGAGGCGGCGAAGAGCGTGCTCTACACGGCTTTCGCGAAAGTCGTCGAAAGCGTCTAGGCGGCCGGGAGCGCTTCCCCCCGCGTGGTTCAGCCGGAGAGCAGCTTCCGCACGATCTCCGCTACCCCAGCGCCGCGGGGTTTCGAGGCGACGTAGCCCCCTAGGCTCTCCACGAGCCTCTTCACGCTCTCCTCGGCGTTCTGGACGGTCGCCGGCTTGAAGCCGTAGCGGCCGTCGAGCATCGGGATGTCGTTGCCGGAGTCGCCGACCGCCACCACCTCACCTGGCTCGACGCCGAACACCTCGCAGACCTTCAGCAGCGCAGATCCCTTGTCGCAGCCCTCGGCGAGGACGGCAACCACCCTCCCGTTCCTGACGCTGTGCAGCGGGAGCCCTGCGAGGAGCTCTTTCATCGTTTTTTCCTCGGCCTCCGCGCTCGCGGCATCCTCGAAGATCACGGCGAAAAGGCACCTCTCCAGCGCCTCCCCCTCTCCGACGACCCTTACGATGCGCGCACCGGTTGCAGCGAGCCTCGAGACCTCGCTAGCCAGCAACCCCTTCGCCCGCTCGTACGCTGACCGCCAGAGCGCTGCCAAGCGCTGGTTGTGCTCGTCCAACCCCTCGTAGCGGTCTCCTCTGAGCAGGAAGATCCTGCACTCGTCGGCTATCAGGAAGTGGGGGTAGCCTGCAGCGGGCCCTAGGCCGTTGGCGGAGAGTATGCGGAGCTGGTCGGCGAGGCTCCTGCCCGAAGCGGTACCGACGATTACGCCCTTTTCAACCGCCTCTTTCAACGCTTCGATGGTCTCGGGAAGGATCCTTTCGCCAGGCTCCAGCAGCGTCCCATCGAGGTCGAGGGCGAGTAGCTTCACGGGGTTCTGCGCTCCGGAAACGCTTATTACTTTAGCGTGCGCTTTGAGCGCGTGAATAGGCTTGCCGTGGCGATCGCGGTCGCCGCCGTCGCGGTAGCTGCCGCTGCCGTCTACTTCACCTTCCGGGAGCGAGAGACGCTGGACTCCCTTCTCGAAAAGGTGAGAAGAGGTGATAGGTTCGAGGTGGTGGTCGCCGGCTTGAGCGGCGGTAGCGTGCCCGCGCGCTACACGTGCGACGGGGAGGACGTTTCGCCCCGCGTCGAGTGGAGTGGGCTTCCAGCCGGAGCGAGGAGCCTCGTGCTGATCTGCTACGACCCGGACGCGCCGAGGGGGACGTTCGTCCACTGGGTGCTCTACAACCTACCTCCGAGCCTCCCCGGGCTCCCCGAGAACCTCCCGAAGACGGGCGTCGTCGAGGGCGTGGGGCTTCAGGGGGTGAACGACTTCGGCCGCTTGGGCTACGGGGGTCCCTGCCCTCCCAGCGGGACGCACCGCTACGTGTTCCTCGTGCTCGCGCTCGACTCCGAGCTCAAGCTGCGCGAGGGGGCTTCCGCCTTCGACGTGCTGCGCGAGGCCCTGCCGCACGTGATCGGGTACGGCGAGGTCGTGCTGAGGTACTCGAGGGGTTGAAGCTTGCGCCGCGCAGCCGCCCTAGCCCTCCTCGCCCTCCTGACCGCGCTGGCGCAGGCTGCCCCGCCGCTCGCGGTCGTGCGGGTGGAGGTGGGCAGCGCGGCTGACGCGGGGTTCGAGCCGAGGCCGGACAGGACCTTCGGCGCCGGGGAGGCGGTGGCGGCCCGCGCTCTGGTCAGGGTTTCGGGGCTGGAGGGCTGCAGGCTGGCTGTCGAAGCCCGGTTGGTCCACCCGCTCGGCGCGGTGGTGGCGACCGGCCGAAGCGAGGTCGCGGTGGGCGGGGCAGCCGAGTGGGCGTTCACGTTCGCGTTCCGGATGGCACCCCAGCTGCCGAGCGGCTACTACAGGGTCGAGGTGGCGGCGGAGGCTTGCGGGGAGAGGGCGGAGGGTTGGACCGTCTTCTACTACAGCGGGGTCGCGGCCCTGGAGAACTACGTCGAGCTCGAGTACGAGCTCGTGGTGAGGGGCTCCGGCGAGGTGGAGGAGCTGCGGGTGGCTCTGCCGAACGACCCAACGCTCGAGATGAAGGCCGGCCCGCTCGCGGTCCCCAGCCCCCGCCGGATGCTGGTGGACAGGTTCGGCAACGCGTACGCGGTGTACGAGGGGTTGAGGGTGGACGGCGAGCTCCGGGTGCTCGTCCACGCGGCGGCGGTCCAGCGCTTGAGCTACGTGAACGCCGACGCGCCGCTGAGCACGCCCCCGCCGGGGGGCTTGGCGGAGTTCCTGAAGCCGAGCCCCTACATCGAGTCCAGCGACCCGGGCGTCGCCTCCCTCGCGAGGAGGCTCGTGAGCGGGGCCCGCACCTACAGGGAGGCGCTGGCCCGCATCGCCGACTGGGTCTCCTCGAACATCGCGTACGACGAGAGCGTGAGCGCGCTGCCGAACTACGCGGAGCTGGGGGCCCTCTGGGCGCTCAGCGCGAGGAGGGGCGCGTGCCTCCAGTTCGCGAGGCTCTTCGTGGCGCTGGCGCGCGCCGCCGGCATCCCCGCCAGGCTCGTCGAGGGCTTCAGCGTGCAGCCGCCTGGCGTCGAGGGGGGTAGGCTCACGCACGCCTACGCCGAAGCCTACATCCCCGGTTACGGCTGGCTACCCGTCGAACCGCAGCGGGGTGGGGGTTGGCTGGGGCTCGTGCCCCCCGCGCCGGGTTACGTGGCGCTCGTGAGGGGCGCCGGCGAGCGGGAGGAGGGGGTTCAGACCTCCCTGTACGCGCTCCGCTACAGGGGCTCGCTGAGCGCCCAGCTCAGGTACAGGGCGAGAGTCGTTCCCGCTGGCCCGCCGCCCCCGAAGCTGGAGCTCAGCCTCCAGCTGCCCTCCGCGGCGCACTACGGCGACCGCCTCCCCCTGCGCCCGCTCGCGATGCCGGAGGCCAACTTCGAGGTGGCGGTTTCGAGCCCGAGCCGCTCGACCCTCCTGAGGCTGCCGCCCGGCGGGGGCGCCGTGCTCGAGCTGAACGAGACGGGGACCTGGATCGTCGAGGTGTTCGCGTGGAGGAGCGGCTACGCCCCAGCCTACGCCAGGCGCTCGATCGAGGTGGCGCCGAAACCCCTCAACCTCTCGGTCGAGATCGGGGACGCGTACCTGTTCAAGCGGCCCCGCGTCACCGTGAGGGTGAGCCCGCCCGTCGCCGGCGTGCCGGTGCGGCTCACCGCCGCCAGCTGCTACGCGGTCGAGCAGCTCTCGCTGGCGACGGACGAGCGGGGGGTCGCGGAGGCG
>JAPWTS010000102.1 GCA_028275925.1 Thermofilales archaeon | reverse complement strand
CTCCTCTCGGCCTTCTCGAGCGCGCTCCTCAGGTTGTAGTGCAGCGCGAGCGCCTTCACCGCCTCCTCCGCCGCCCTGTACAGCCTCTCGCTAGCCTGCACGGGGTCCTTCTCAACGAGCGCCCTCCCCTCCTCCAGGTACTTTAAGGCGAGCTCGATGCGCTCCTCAGCTGTGCTCACAGGGTCTCGGCGAAGTCTCCCCCTTGAGCGGTTAAGCTTTCCGCGTCGAAAGCGTTAGGTACTAATATCTACTCGTTGGATCTCAAGCTAGGAATGCAGGGTTCAGCCGCGCCTGCACGTTTGATGGGTGCGAAGGCTTTAGCGGTTTTCCACTTTGGGATGGGCGCTATGTTTTCGCTTCCCGGTCTCTGGCTCGCCGCGCTGGTGTTGGGCGCCGCCCCCGAGCAGCCGCTTCTACTGCTACTGCCCCTCGGCCTTTCCCTCGTCGGGCTCCCCGATTTCGCTGCTGGTTGGGGGCTGTTGAGGGGGAAGCGCTACGGCTGGTGGCTCGCGGCCGCTCTCGAGGGGGCTAGGCTGGTGGGCGGGATCCTCGCGCTCGTCGGGTTCGTTTTGTACGCTTTCGGATCGCTTTCTCCGTACATAACGATTTGGGATTCTATAGGTTCGATTTTAACGAGCTCCGGGCTGTTTCTGACGTCCGGGATCCTGCTGCTGCTCCGCGCGCCTTTCCCAGCTCTCATGGCAGCTGCTCAGCTCAACGTGCTGGCCGCCGCTCTAGCCCTCTGGTACCTGTACAGGCCGCACGTGAGGAGCGCTTTCGAAGCCGGCGCGGAAGCCGCTGAGACCCCACACCATCGGCCCACCGAGCGCGAGCCGGAGGAGCGCTTGAGCTCCGCGGAGGCAGCAGCTCCGACAGCGGTCGTCGAGGAGCCCGGGGCCTCGGCGCAACCCGGCGCGGTGGGGGTCGAAGCCGGTGGGGTCGTGGACGAGGTGGTGGCTAGAGAGGTGGCGCTGGCGGTGCGGGAGATGATCGAGAAGAGGGGTCGGCTGCGGTGCGAGCTGAGGGAGGAGGGGGACGCTTACGTCCTGGAGATCGAGGCCGGCTCGCGCGCGAGCGACGCGGTTGGCGAGGTTCGCGTGTACGGGATGGTGATCCGCGTCTCGGGCGGAAGGTGCGTTGTGCTCCTTCCCAAGAGGACGCTCGCAACCGCGGGCAAGGGGTTCGGCCGGCTGCGCTCTTTCGGGCTCTCCGAGAGGGATGTCATCGAGCTCTACGCCGAAAGCTACGCTAAGAAGATCGTCTCGATCGCCAAAGCGGTCTGGACGTGAAACAGAAAGCTGAACTCCGCATTGTCTAGTTAAACTTTTTAATGCGTTAGACACGCCCTCCGCTTGTGAGAGCGGGGAAACCCTCGAAGCCCCCCTCTCGAGAAGCCGGCTTGAGCAAGGTCGGCGTTCTGCTCATCCTGCTCTTCGCCGGTTTGCTCGCGTACCTGCTGCTCCTCTACTACTCGGCTGCTAGCGTGGAGGTGAGCGTGGAGAGCGTGCGCTTACCCGGCCTCGGCGATTTGTTAAACTTCGCCGCCACGCGCCGCCTCAGCTTCGACGTGTACTTGAAAGCTGAAGGTAAGGGCCCTCTCCCAGTGACGTTGCGCTCTTTCTCTTTCCGGGTTTACCTCGAGGGTGTCTACGTGGGGGTGGTTTCGAGCAGCGAGCTGGTGGAGGTGAAGCCAGGCGAAGCGAGCAGGGTGCGCGCAACCCTGACGGTGGACGCCTCCTCCCTCTCGGCGCAGGATCTAGCGAAGATCGTGAAGTCGGTTCAGGATCACAACGGCGAGCTTGCGGTAACGCTCGACGGCCGCGCGGAGGTCGTGGCGCTGCTCTTCGTCGTCTCGGTCCCCGTGCGGTACGACTCGTACGTTCTGCTCGGCCCGGCGCTGCCGAGGATCGAGCGCATGGCTTGGAAGCGCGCTTCCTGCGAGGCTGGCGAGACCGTGGAGTTCGAGGTTGTCGTGGTTAACGTCTTCAGGTCGCACCGCCTCGAGGGCCTCCTGGAGGTTAGCGTGCGCGAGGACGTCGTCTTCGCTCCCGATAGGGAGGCTCGGAGGTACGCGTACCGGCTCGCGCTGGCTCCGGGGGAGAGGAGGACCGTTACCGGAGCTTTCGAGACGTACAGTGGAGTGGGTACGAGGGGCTTCTTCCTCAGGGTCTCCTGGGATGGAACTGTGCTCGGGGAGCAGCCCCCCCAGTACCCTCCGAGGCTGAGGGTCGCCGCGCCGCCCCCGCAGGGGACCCTCGTGGTGGAGTCCGCCTGGTGGACTGTTAGCGGGAGGGTTGTCACCACCGCGCGGGTCGGGCAGACCGTAACTGCCCACGTCCGCGTGAGGGCTGTCGGGGGCAGGGTGGAGGAGCTCGTCCGCGTCAGGGTGCGCAAGGACTTGGCGCTCCGGCCCGACGAGGACTACGCGGTGAGCACCTTCACAGTGAAGCTGGAGAGCGGTCAGAGCGCGGAGCTCACCGTGGTGTTCGTCGCCTCCGAGAAGTCCGGGCTCCTATTCAGGGGTTACTTCATCGAGGTCGATTTCCTGTACTCGCGGCGGAAGTGGACGATGGACGACGCGTACCCGCCTAGGCTCAAAGTCGAAGGCTGAAAGCGATGCTGCCGCGACGGCGATCTCGATGAGCGGCTCTCCGCCGAGCTTACCGTCCAAGCGACACGTGCGCGCGAAACCCCTGTAGACCGAGACTCCAGAAGCTTGCCCTCCCAGGCGCAGCGCGCTTCAACTGAACCATAATAACACTCTTACTGTATTACATCCCTAGGGAAAGGGCTGCACTTTTCGCCTGCAGAGCTCGGTCTCAGCTTAGGCGCTCAAGCGACTGGTTTGGGCTGCGCCAAGCTTATCGCAGCGGTTCTTCGCGCGAAGCTTTCCGCTCCGCCTCGCGGAAAGCTTAAGGAAAGAGTTGCTTAAATCGAGGGGCTGTTCGAGTGTACTGACAAGCGGTTCAACCGCTTGGAGGGCGAACTGGGGAGGGATTCTAGACTTCAGATTCTCCTGCTGCTGGGGCTGCGGATTTCGATGCAGGATACGATCGTTCCGGCTGGCTGTCTTGTTCAAGCTGCACGCGCGCCGCGCTCGAAGCTGACGAGCCCCCACCAGCGCGACCTCCCCTCCACGCGCCAGCGCGAGGCTTTTAGGCTCTCCCGCAGCCCGCGTCGGCGGGCAATGTCGGCGCCGGCTCCTCGCGACCTCAAGAGGAGGGTCGAGGAGTGGAAGAGGAAAGCGCTGGAGGTAGCGGAGCGCCTCGAGCCCTCCCCCGAGGGGTTCGAGGAGGGGTGGGACTACTACGACGAGGAGTACGCGGGAAGGAAGCTCGGCTTGCGAGCGCTCCGCCGCTCGGGAGCGCCTCCATGCGTTTAGAAAACGCTACGAATGAAAGGCGCGTAAAGCTGGAAAGGCTCCCGTTGAGCCGGTTCAGCGGAGCCCGTTGAACCAGTTCAGCGGGGCCGGTCCCCGTTGAGCCGGCTCAACGAGGCTCGTTGAGCTGGTTCAACGAGAGTCTTTCCGAGGAAGGCCGCAAGCCGTCAGAAGTTCGGAGCCTAGCCCGACGCCCCTAAGCCGGCGGGGCTCGCTAGCTAGGCCCGCTCGAGGGCCTCCTCAACCAGCTTCACCGCGTCGACGCGCTGGAGACCGCCGAGGAGCCGGTCGGCGATGCTCGCGAGGCGCTCGAGCGCTTCCCTCGGCTTCACCGGCTCAAAGATGATCGCGCCCCTCTCGACCTTCACCCTCAGCCGGTCCCCCGCCTTGATACCCAGCTTCCTCGCCTCCTCCGTGACGCTGACCCGGAAGCCCTCCGACACCGTCACATTCTCCGCGCGCCGCGGTGCGCGCGCAGCTCCATCAACCTTTTCCCTCCGGGGATAGCCCGGCGATTCGACCCGCCTGCGGCAGATGCGGAGCTGGACGCTTTCGGAACTGCGGAGCTCTCGGGCCGCTGCCCCGCTCGCTGCGGCAGCGAACGGGCTGAGCCAACCGGTGCGGAGCCCGAAGACCCGTCCTCCGAAGGCTTTTTCAGCTAGGCGGCGATTTTGCGGGAGGGGGGCGCGTGGCTTTGGTGAGAGCGAGGGTTAGGCTGTCGGGGGTTAGGGGGAGCTGCTCCGCGGTCGCGCTCGCGGATACCGGAGCCAGGATGACCCTTGTCGGCAGGTCCCTCGCGGAGCGCGTCGGCGTCGAGTGCACGGGCAGGACTCTCAGCTTCGTCTCCGCCTCGGGCCACCCCGTTAAGGCGCTGGAGGCGGTGGTCCCCGAGCTCGAGGTGGAGGGCGAGGCGCTGAGGTACGAGGCTGTCGCGGTCGCCGAGATCCCGGAGGCGGGCAAGCGGGTTTTGAGGGAGAGCGGGCTCGGCGAGAACGTCGTCCTCGGGCTCCTGACGCTCGAGAGGGCGAGCATGGTGCCCGACGCCGCAGCGGGCACGCTGAGGAGGGTGGAGGCCTTCATCCTCTAGCGCGCCTCCCGCGGAGCGCAGCAAGGCTTTTTGACCGCTCCGCCGCTAGGACAGCTAGCGGCGCGGCTCTCGCGTCGCGGGTGGGGGTATGGGAGCCGAGAGAGACGCCGGTGCACTGGGGAGCCCCGAAGCAGGCGGGGCAGCGCGCGCTAAGCTCAAGGAGGCGGAGGTCCCCCTGCTGTGAGGCGCCCCGGATCGGGCGCTACAGGATCTCGAACTCTATGGGCACTTTCCTGAGCTTCGGCCCCTCGGGCGTGAGCACGATGCCCCACGCGTCGATCTCCGGCCTGCCTATGATCAGGTCCAC
>JAPWTS010000016.1 GCA_028275925.1 Thermofilales archaeon | reverse complement strand
CGCGTCGGGCGCCCCTAGCGGACCAAAGATGAAGCTCGGGGACGGAGCCCGATCATGGGCGGTGAAGAGCTCAACGCCCCCGTGGGCCCCGCTGAAACGGTGACGGCGGGGCCAGAGGGGGCAGAAAGCGCGGGCCCACCCGCGCGGGCGCGCGCAGCAAAGATTTTTCCCCCGAAAGGTGGGGGTCCGTGTGAGGGGGAGGGGGCTCGGTCTCGCGGTGATGGTAGCGTCGCTGAGCTTCGGCGTGCTCTACGCCCTCTCGTTCGTCGCGTGGGCTAAAGCGGTCGCATCCCTCTTCGGGCGGGAAGCTTGGACGTGGTGGGTTATAGCGCTGCCCCTCGCGGCCATAGTGGGCTTCGCGGTGTTCTTCTCAGCATGGGTAGGCTGGGTGATGCTCAGCGCGACCGAGTCCAAGAAGAGCGAGCTGCTCCCGCAGCTTAAAGCTTCTCGAGCAGAGAGTGCAAGTACTGGTACAGGAGGTCGCAATCGCTCTTAACTATCTCGGGGGGTAGGATGAGGCCCTTCGCTTCGTAGTCTAGGACGAAATACTCGTCGTAACCCCTCTCCACAAGCTCCTTCATTATCGCGAAAACGTTTAGCCCCCCCGCGCTGGAAACCCTCAGCACCCGACCGTCTCGAGCGAAGCTAGCTAGCTTGACAGCCGCCAGTTGACCCAAGTGGGCCAACGACATTGCTAGGACCTCCTCCGTCGTGGAGCCGCGCGAGGGGGATACAGACAGCTTGAACACTCCCCCGAGGAAGCCGTTGATGAACTCGAGAGCCTTCGGGAAAGCCCTGCGCGTCGGCTCTAGCGCTACCTTCTTGGAGTACGCGACGATCAAGCTGTACGCCTCCTCGAGCGCGCTCAAAGCTTCCGCCGCGTTTCCGGAATCCATCGGGACGACAACCAGCTCAGCACCGAGCTCATCGGCTACTATCACCGCTCTTTCTATACCCTCGACCCCCGACTTCTCCGGTCCATCGACCAACTTAACCGCTACAACCTCCGCTCCCTCGTCCAGAAGAGGATCGGCAATCTCGGGGACGCTGAGAGTTAGCAGTACACTTGATGGCAGCAGCACTTCGAGCGCTACCTTCGGTAACTGTCTCAATCTATCTAAGCTGCTCGGCGAACCATCGTAAAGTATGCTGTAGCATAGCATGGGCTCCGCAAGTTAGCGTCCGAAGGACACCTAATATCCCTTGCGCGCTGTGAGCAAAGCGCGCTCCAACTCCAGCGCCCGCTACCCTTATAGGCGGTTCCAGGGACTAGGCGCGATGCCCTCCAGCGAGGTCGACGACGCTCCCAGCTTCGAGGAAGTCTACTCCGTGCTTGGGAACCCCGTGAAGAGGAGGATCGTCGAGCTGCTCGCTGAGCGCGGCGCGCTGTCGTTCTCGGAGCTCAGGAAGGAGCTGGGCACCAGCGTTGGCGCGCTGTACTACAACCTCGACGGGCTCAAGGACTTCGTCGACAAAGACGCTTCGTCGAGGAAGTACGTGCTGACTAGCAAGGGGCGCGCGCTCTACAGGGCGTTGAAGGAGGGGGACGAAGCCATACGGCGGGCGCTTTCCGCGAGAGAAAGGCGCGCAACCGCGCTGGAAAAGTACCTTTTACCCATCCTCGTCCCCCAGCGGCTGTTCGTTCCTCTTTACAAGAACGCAGCCTTGAGCGCGCTGGCGCTGGCTCTGAGCATCTCGATCGGAGTCGCTGCGACGCTCGCGACGCGGCTCCCCCTAAAGCTGATCGAGGTCGAGCAGGTTCCGCTCCTCTTCCCGAAGAACTTCCTCTCGCTCACCCTACAGCCAGAGGCTCTCCTCGCAGCCGAGCTTGCAGCTAGCCTCCTAGCGTCGACCGCGACCGTCCTCTTAATCCCGCGTTTGGCTTTCGGCGCGAGGGCCCCCCCGCTGAGCGCGGCGGCGGGAGTCGCCGTGTCCCAGCTCCCCCTTTACGCCTACATGCTAATCCAGTACGCTTTAACCGGGCTGCGCTACCCCGACGTGCCCTACGCGACAATGGTAACCTTAGCACTCGCGCTGCGCGTGTTCCAGGCTGCTACGCTCGGCCTGCTGACAGCCGCAGTCTCGGTCTTCTGTGAAACGTCCAAGGAAAGGGGGTTCCTAGTAGCCTCCCTACTCCTCTACCTGAGCTTCGCGCTAAAGAACGTCCTACCGTAGCGATGGAGGGGCTTTCTCCAGCGGCTTTCAGGCTCGCAGCGCTCACGCTCGAGCTAGTTGAACGGCACAAGCTTTCGCTGGAGGCAGCCTTCCTCGAAGCGGTGAGGAAGGTGGGCGCTAAGGAGGAGGGGGCTCTCGAGGTTGCTAGAAGGGCTCTATTGAAGTTCGCCGAAGCCGACTTCCTGCTCAAGCTCCACGGGATGGGCGGGCTTCCGTTGAGGCGCAGGTGCGCGTTCCGCGTGGCGTACGCGCTGATGCTCTCGGGCGGAGAGCCTGCTCTGGCGCAGGTGGAGAGCGGGTTGCTGAGCGGGAGGCTCAGGCAGCTGCTCACGCGGCGCGGTCTCGAGCGGCTCGAGGCGGAGCTAACCCGCCTGCCCCCCATCGAGAGGATCGCGATCTCTAACTCCTTCCCGCCGTGGCTCGTGAGGAAGCTCGCGGAGAAGATGCCGCTGCGCGAGGTGGAGAAGCTGGTCAAAGCGTGCTCGAAACGCACGGTGTGGGTTAGGGCCAACGAGCTGAAGACCAGCGTCCAGAAGGTTGCGAGAACCCTAGAGAAGGTGGTGACGGTCAGGGAGGACAGGGACTTCCCCGAGCTGCTAGAGCTCGTGGGGGTCGAAGACCCCCCCTTCGAGGTTCTCAAGCTGGCTGAGCGGGGTCTCGCGATCGTGCAGGATAAGGGGAGCGTCGCCGTCGTGCACGCTCTCGGAGCGCGCGCCGGGCTCCGAGTGCTAGACGCCGCCGCGGCTCCCGGCGTGAAGACGTCGCTGATACAGCAGCTGGCGGGGAACGCGGCGGAAGTGGTCGCGGTCGACGCGTCGAGGCGAAGGGTTTGGGAGATGAGGGAGCTGCTGTCGAAGCTTGGCGTGAAAAACGTCCACGCAGTGGTCGCGGACGCCGCTACGTTGAAGCTCGCGCAAAAATTCGAGCGCGTGCTACTCGACGCGCCGTGCACGAACAGCGGCGCCATCGCCAGCGACCCCGCGCTCAGGCTCGCGCTCTGGAAAGAGCCGGAGGTGGACCGCTACGCGAAGCTGCAGGCGAGCATGCTAGCAAACTCGCTGCAACACTTACAGCCGGGAGGCTCTCTCGTCTATTCGACCTGCTCGCTGTTGGGCGAAGAGGGGGAGGGGGTTGCAGATGCTGTGCTGCAGCCTGAGCGCCTAAACCCGAGCGGCATAATCGGGGAGCCCGGCTACCCCGGCTTCCGGTGCAGTTCGCGGGTGCGCAGGCTTTTCCCGCACATCCACAGGACTACCGGCTTCTTCATAGCTCGGTACGAGAATCCTCCGGAGTAAAAACCGGAAAAGAGAACCACTCAGTGCGCGGGCCTGAACTTGATGCCGTACTCGATGATGCCGTCGGGCGACTGCTCCCTGTACCTCCTGAACACCGCCTCGACCTCCATCCCCTCCCTAACCTCCTCGGGCTTCACGTCCGTGAGCTGCGCTAGGACGCGCGCTCCACCTTCCAGCTCGACGATGGCCACCACGTACGGCTCCTTCCCCACGAAGTCGCTGGGCGGGTGTCTGATCACCGTGTAGCTGATGACCCTGCCTTTCCTCGGGAGCTCAACTAGTTGCAGGCCTTCGCTGCCGCAGTAGGGGCAAACCTGCCTGTGCGGGTAAACCACGCTGCCGCAGGCGGGGCACTTGCCGCCGAGCAGCCTGTACTTCTTCGCCCTTTCCCTCCAAACCCGGGGTACGCTCTCCGCCCACACCATCTACCTCACCCTCCTCAGGACGTGGACCGCAACCGTACCCGCGACGCCGCCTAAGTTTTGCGCTAAGCCGATCTCCGCCCCCTCCACCTGGTTGGCGCCGGCCTCACCCCTCAACTGCCTCACGATGTCGAACACCTGGTAAACGCCGGTGCCGCCCACGGGGTGCCCCCTCGCCTTAAGGCCGCCCATCGTGTTCGTCGGAATCTCGCCACCCGGCTCCAGTTGACCCTCGGCGACCAGCTGCCACCCCTTACCCGGCGGCGCGTAGCCGAGAGCCTCCAAGGTGAGAACGCCGAGCACGGTGAAAGCGTCGTGAACCTCCAGGACGTCGACGTCTTTGGCTTCGATCCCAGCCCTCTTCATCGCCGCCTCCGCCGCTTTCCGGAAACCGGCCATCGCCAGGGGGTCCCTCCTCTCGTGGACGCTCAGGATGTCCGTCGCCACCGCGCTCCCCGCCACCTCGACCAGCACGTCGCGCGGGCTCCTCTTCAGGAAGTCCTCGTTGCAGAGGACGAGCGCTGCCGCCCCGTCGCCCACCGGCGCGCACTCGAGCAGCCTGATCGGGTCCGCGATGGGCGGCGAGCTCATAACTTCCTCGAGGGTGACTTCACGCCGGAACTGCGCGTAGGGGTTGTTGACAGCCATCTTGTGGCAGTGGACGGCGAAGCGCGCTACGTCCTCCTGCTTAACCCCGTACCTCGACATGTACATCCTGTACACCAGCGCGTTCAACCCGACGAACGTTGCCCCCGTGAAGACGACGTACTCCTGGTCCTCCGCCGTGAGCAGCGCAGACGTGACATCGTGGGGCAACGCATCCGTCATCTTCTCGACGCCCACGACCGCGACGCAGTCGTAGAGGCCCGAGGCGACCGCAAGGTACGCCTGGTGCAGCGCAGCCCCCCCGCTAGCGCAGGCCGCCTCAACCTTGAAGGCCGCGACGCCGGCCATGCCGGCCCACGTGGCCACCAGCGCGCCGAGGTGCTCCTGGCCCTGCAGCTCGCCCGACATCATGTTGCCCACGTAGAGGGCCTGCACATCGCGCTTATCGATCCCGGCATCCCTCACCGCAGCGAGCAGCGCTTCGACGGCTAGGTCCCTCAGCGACCTGTCCCAGTGCTCGCCGACTTTCGTCGCCCCAGCCCCTACAATGAACACCCGCTTCACGCTAAGCCACCCTCAGGATGCCTTTCATCTTCGCGTAGAGCCCGTAGTCCACGTAAACCTTCCTGGAGAGGAGACGCTCCAGCGAGCTCTTCTTCTTCCCCACGTTTTCGGTCGTCACAAGGCTTATCGCGTCGGAGCCGGCGCCGCTGCCGAACGAGACGACGAGGATCCTCTGGTTCGGCTTCGCAGCGTCGAGGACCCTAGCCAGGCCGATGAGCGAGGCGGCCGCGTACGTGTTCCCGATCTCGCCGCTCAGCAGCCCGGGCTTCACCTGCTCCGGCTTGAACCCGAGCATCTGGGCCGCCCTCAGCGGGAACTTCACGTTCGGCTGGTGGAACACCACGTAGTCGAAGTCGCTGGGCTTCAGGCCGGCCTCCTCCATCAACCCCTTCGCCGCGCCTACGATGTGGTTGAAGTAAGCTGGGGCTCCCGTGAACCTGTACGCGTGCCGCGGGTAGCGCTCCCCCTCCCGGCGCCAGAAGTCGGGCGTGTCGGTAACGTAGGAGTACGCGTACTCGAGCACGGCTAGGAGCCTGTCGCCGTCGCCCGACACCAGGTAGGCGGCCGCTCCGGCGCCCGCTGTGTACTCGAGCTCGTCGCCGGGTCTCGCCTGCGCGTTGTCGGTGCCTATCGCCAGCCCGTGCTTGATCGCCCCGCTCGCGACAAGGCCCGCCGCCAGGATCATGGCGGTCGTGCCGGCTTTGCACGCGAACTCCATGTCGATCGCGACAACCCTCGGCGTAAGGCCGAGAGCCTCGGCGATCACCGTGGCTGAGGGCTTCACCGCGTAGGGCGGCGACTCCGAGCCGACGAGCACGGCTCCGACCTCGCTGCGCTCCACGCCGGACATCTCGAGGGCCTCCCTCGCGGCTTCGTAAGCCATCGTCAGCGAGTCCTCGTCTAGGCCGGGCACGCTCTTCTCCCTAACCGGCTCCTCCTCGCCGCTGCCCCAAACCCTGGCAACCTCCGCCGCTCTGATCCTGTAGATCGGCACGTAAGCGCCGTACCCGGCTATCCCGACATTCATCGAAAATTTCATCGTCGGCCGAGGGGGCTCGGCTCCGGCCCTATTTTAGGGATGTGGGAGCGGCCCGCGTGCCGCTCGCTACTGGAGAGCGGCCGCTAGCGCGTGAAAGCATTTAAGCCGTTAAGCTGCGCCGCCTCGAGGGCTGTGGACGAGCTAGCTCCCTTGAAGCAGCGGGCGAAGAGCTACCCCGTGATGGTAGGCCTGCTGCTGGCCACCGTGATCGCCGGCGCGAGCGTGCCGGCTCCCGCTGGCGTGTTGAAGGAGCTGTACGCGCAGTACAAAGCCAGGCTCGAAAGCCTGGCGTCAGCGAAAGCCCCCGATGAGGCTGTGTACCAAATCTTCTCGTACAACGCTTTCACGCTGCTCGCGCTCAGCGCGCCCTTCCTGGGCCCCCTCTTCGCCGCCTACGCCGCGTTCTCGCTCGGGTTAACGGTGAAAGCGGTGGCGTACGTGGAGGCGAAAAGCGCGCTCGCTCTCGCGCTCTCGCTGCTCGCCGCCCCTTCAACTTGGCTCTACATGCTCTCGTACGCCATAGCTTTGACCGAGAGCACGTGGCTGACAGCTGCGGTGCTGCAGAGGAGGGCGCCGGCGCTCGAGCTGATGCTGGCCCTCCTCGTGCTGGCTGCGGCGCTCTCGCTGCTCTCAGCCACCCTCGACGTCTCGCTCGCCGCGCTCTCGAGCCGCGCGGCGCCCTAGCCTTTAAAACGCTCTAGAGACTTCGTTTATATAGCGGTTTCCCGCGGAGACCCCGGCGGGAGCATGCTGCCCGAGTACGGGATCAAAACTCTGGACGACGTCAACGTTTCCGGGAAGAGGGTTTTCGTGCGGGTTGACATCAACTCCCCTATCGACCCCGCCACGAAGCGCATCCTCGACGACAGCAGGATACGGGAGCACACGGAGCAGACGATCAGGGAGCTGGTCTCCAAGAGGGCTAAGGTCGTGGTGCTCGCGCACCAGGGGCGCAAGGGCGACCCCGACTTCACGAGCCTGCGCGAGCACGCCGAGGTCATGGGCAGGATCCTTGGGAAACCGGTGCGATTCGTGGACGACATTTTCGGGAGCAAGGCTAAAGCCGCCATCGAGGCCCTGAGCGAGGGCGAGGTGCTCCTCCTCGAGAACGTGAGGATGTGGGACGGCGAGACGAAGAGCGCGAGCGCCGAGCAGCACGCGAAATCCGAGCTCGTCCAGAACCTCGCGCCCTACGTGGACGTGTTCGTCGTCGACGCCTTCGCCGCCGCCCACAGAGCGCACGCGTCGCTCGTCGGGTTCATGCCCGTAGCCAAGCACGTGGTTGCGGGAAGGGTCCTCGAGAAGGAGCTGCGCGCGCTAGCGAGAGTTCGGGCGAAGCCGGAGAGACCCTGCGTCTACATCCTGGGAGGCGCGAAGGCGGAGGACGCGGCCGACATCTCCGAGGCCGTGCTGAGCCAGGGCATTGCCGACTACGTGCTGACGGGCGGGCTCGTCGCGAACCTGTTCCTCGCCGCGAAGGGCTACGACCTCGGCGAACCCAACATGAAGGTGCTGGAGGAGAAGGGGTTCCTGCAGCTGCTGCCCCGATTCAAGGAGGTTCTCAACCGGTTCAGCGGCAAGATAATCCTCCCGGTGGACCTCGCGATCGACGTGGGCGGTAAGCGGAGCGAGATAGGCGTCGACCAGCTTCCGACCCAGTACCTGATCAAGGACGTCGGCTCGAGGACTCTGGACGAGTATGAGAAGGTGATCGCCGGCGCGAGGAGCCTCGTCATGAACGGGCCGATGGGCGTCTTCGAGGTCGAAGAGTTCGCGACCGGCACCAAGAGGGTCTTCGAGGCGATCGCGAGGTCCAAAGCCTTCAGCGTGATCGGCGGGGGCCACACGATCGCCGCGGCAGCGAAATTCGGGTACACGAACAAGGTCTCGCACGTGAGCACGGGCGGCGGCGCGCTGATGGAATTCCTCAGCAAAGGAACCCTACCGGTCATCGAGGAGCTGAAGAGGTACAGCAAGTAACGGCGAAACGCGCTCCCCTAGTTTTTCTCTCTTTACACGATCGAGAGAGCTCTCCCTCCCAAACGGCGCGCGCAAAAGGCCGGAGGCGCGGGGCGCAGCGCTTATTTCCCCCGCTTTCGATCGTGAGCCGATGAGGGATTGGGACGTTTACGAGCTGAGGGAAATCCCGCGAGCCGACTACCTCATCGTGGGCATGCCGGACGTGGGGCTCGTCGGCCTCATAGCGTCGACGTACTTGGCTAGGACGCTCGGCGCCGAGATGGTCGCGTACATGGATTCACCGCACCTCCCGCCCGTGCTCCTATACCACGAGGCACGCCCCCACCCGGTCATGCGGGTGCACCGCTTTTCCACCGGAGAGAGGAGCGCTCTGCTGCTCGTAAGCGAGGTCGCGATCGGGGTTAGGGGCATCCACTCCTTCGCCCGCTTCGTGGTGGAGTGGGGGCTTTCGAAGGGTGTCGAGCGGCTACTGCTGCTCGGCGGCGTACCGACGCCTCAGCGGATGAAGCTCGAGAAACCGGCCGTCTACGGGGCCGGCGTGACGAGGGAGGACGTGGAGCTGATCGAGAAGAGCGGCTTCAACCTGTTCAGGGAGGGGTTCGTGTCGGGCCCCTACGCGCTCATCCTCAAGGAATGCTACAAGCGGTCGGCGAAGGGGATAGCGCTGCTCGCCGAGTCGTTCCTCAACTACCCGGACCCGGGCGCAGCCGCGGCGGTGCTAGCCGCGCTCGACCCCCTCCTCGGCTTGAAGGTCAGCGTCGAACCCCTCCTCGAGCAGGAGGAGGAGATCAGGGCTAGGCTCCGCGAGACGATGAAGAGGACCATGGAGGCGATGCGCGAGGCCGGTAAAGCTTACGAGTTCGCGGTCCCCGCCATGTACATGTAGGTGGTCGGCGTGGCGGAGGAGTGGTTTGAGGAAAGCTTCCGGGAGCTCCGGCGGGAGCTGAGGAGGCTGCTCAGGGAGGCCGAGAGGCTCTTCGAGCCGGTCGTGGACGCCGAGCGGGGGGAGGTGGAGCCTCTCTACGAGGTCGTGGACGCGGGAGACAAGGTCCTCGTGAGGGTGGACCTCCCGAAGGCGAGCAAGGAGGCGGTCGAAGTGTCGATCGTTGGCAGGAGGCTGGTGGTACGAGCCTCTTTGAGGGAGCCCCTCCGACTGTGCGACGTGCCCTACTACGCGAGATGCGAGGTCTCCGGCTACAAGCTCGAGCTGGAGCTACCGCCCGACGTCGACGCCGAGAGCGCGCAAGCGACGTTCCGCTCGGGCTACCTCGAAGTCACGATACCCCGGAGGAGGAGCTTCAGGGTTAAAGTGGAGTAGGGGGCGCGCCGCGCTAGATGCTCCTGAGGGCCTCCAGCAGCTCCTCCACGCTCCTTAGCGTGCACACGGCCAACGGTATCCCCTCCCTTTCGGCGATCGCCACGGCCAGCTTATCCGGTTTCGCCACCCCGTGCATGACGACCAGCGCGGGCTTGAGGCCGCCCATCCCCGCCTGCATCGCCTTCACCGCAACGATTGGGCTCCGCCCCAGCGTCACCCCCGTGAAGATCGCGGCTCTCTGGGTCGTCGCGCCGTACAGCCTGACGTACTCGATGGCCGGCACCTCGACCACCAGCTTAAGCGAATCGACGACCGTGTAGCCGAGGATCAGCTCCCTTCCCGTGCCCACGATCAGGTCGGCCTTGATCTTCTCGCAGAATTCCTTCGACCTCACCGGCTCCTCGAACTCGCGCATGTCGAGGACCGCCTCCCTGAGCTTCGACGACCCGACGAGCAGCGTCGCGAGGCTCCTGAGCGTGTGGCCGCCCCGGCTCTCGTCGATCTCTATGAGGCTGGCGACGAACTTGCGGAGGAACCTCGTCCCCGGCGCGCGTCTCCGCCCGCTCTCGTAGTCGCTGAGGACCGAGGAGGAGACCCCCATCACGTTCGCCAGGTCCGTCTGCGTGACGCGGAACTGCTCCCGCCACTTCCTCATCGCCTTCCCCGGCGAGGGGGACAGCACGATGTCGCCGACGATGTAGACTGCGACCTCCTTCCAGGCTTCCAAGCTCATCAAGCTGCTACCTAGGCGCAGGTATTTAAGGAGTGTTAACAACGGGGTCCACCGAGTGATGACGCTCGAAAGGCCTGACCCGTGATGGACCCGGGCAAGTCTGAAGCGCTCTTCGGGCTCCGCAACGGCCACCGCACAGGGGAGAGGTTGCGCGCTAAGCAGCGCGCAAAGGCAGCTGCTTCTTTAGTGAAAAGCTTTAAACGCTAAGTTGAGGGTGGGGTCGCGATGAAGTACAGGCTAGCGATAAACGGCTTTGGGAGGATCGGCAGGCTGTTCTTCAGGGCGGCGCTGAAGAACGAGAGATTCTTCGACACCTACGAGGTCGTCGCCATCAACGACATCGGCTCCCCCAAGATGCTCGCCTACTTGCTCAAGTACGATTCCGTGTTCGGCAAGCTCCCGAACAAGGTGGAAGTGAAGGACAACAAGATCGTCGTCGACGGGATGGAGATCCCCGTGCTCAACGAGCCTAACCCGGAGAAGCTCCCGTGGAAGGACCTCGGCGTCGACGTGGCGATGGAGGCTACGGGCCGCTTCACCGACCGCGAGAAGGCCGCGCTGCACATCAAGGCTGGAGCGAAGAAAGTGCTGGTCACAGCCCCCTCGAAGGGCGCCGACGTAACCATCGTGATGGGCGTGAACCACGAGTGGTACGACCCCAAGAAGCACGAAGTCATCTCCAACGCTTCGTGCACGACCAACTGCCTCGCCCCCGTCGTCTACGTCCTCCTCAAGAACTTCGGGATCGAGTGGGGCTTCATGACCACCGTCCACGCGTACACCAACGACCAGAGAGTCCTCGACCTGATCCACCCGGAGGACTTCAGGAGGGCTAGGGCCGCGGCCCTCAACATCATACCGACCACCACCGGCGCCGCGAGGGCGCTCCACCTCGTGATACCGGAGGTGAAGGGCAAGATGGACGGCATGGCGATGCGCGTGCCCGTCGCCGACGTGTCGGTGGTCGACCTCGTAGCCCAGCTGAGCAAGGAGGTGACCAAGGAGGAGATGGACAAGGCGTTCAAGGAGGCTTCAGAAACCTACCTGAAGGGCATCCTCGAGTACGTCGACGAGCCCATCGTCTCCTCCGACATCATCGGCAACCCGCACTCCTCCATCTACGACGCGCAAGCGAGCATGGTGCTGGGGGGCAAGAGCAACAAGGTTAAGGTCATCGCGTGGTACGACAACGAGTGGGGCTTCAGCAACAGGCTGGTCGACCTCCTGCTCTACATGGCGCAGAAGGGAATCTAAGCTCAACCTTTTTATAAAAATTACGAAGTTTATTTTTCTTCAAGAGCTTTGCGGGAGGAGTACAGCACCTCACCGGTAGCCTCGTTGCGCACCTCGACAACGCGGTGGAAGGGGATGTAGCGCACTCTACCGCCCACCCTCGCTTCGAACCCCCTCAAGTATACTTTCTCCAGCGCATCGCCCCTAACAGCTTCAACGCCGCTCGGAGCCCCGCGGGACCTGAAGCTGATGACGTAATCCCCCGGGTTCAAGCCGCTGTCCCAAACCAGCCTGATGAGCAGGTTCCTGAGCGGGTTGCGCCGCGCGCCCGAGACGGCCATCGGGCCTTCCGCCTCCCGCGCCTAGTCTCGGAGCTCCTTCTTTTGCTTTGCGCGCCGGCTACGCGCTCTCGACGCGCAGCCTCCTCCTGAAGGCCGTCTCGATGAGCGCCCTGTGAGCTGCCCTGCGCTTCAAGCGGTTCAGAGCGCCCCTCGGATCGCTCACGCGGAGGACGAGCTCGAAGCCCCTTTCCTCGACCGCAACGGCTTCCACGCCCAGCAGCTCCTTAGCCGCCCACTTCACCTCCTCAGGGTCGACCTCCACCTCGATGGCGCGGCAGTTCACGGGGCAGCGCGCGCAGAAGCGCTCGTCGACGAAGTCGAGGCCGGGGCAGGGCACGCGCCGCCCCGTCTTCAGGTACACGTTGAGCGTGTTGGCGCAGCAGGCGCTGTACAGCGGCACGAGGCCGGCGCGCCTCGCCTCCTCCGCCACCGCCTCCTTCAGCGCGCGGGAGGGCACGCTCACCTGGACCCCCTCCCTGAGGCGGCCTCCCACCTCGCTCAGCACGCTCGAGACGTCCACGCCCGCAGCCTTGAGCCGGGCTACTACGCTCGGCGTCACCCGCAAACCCCCCAGCACCACCGCGGCTGCGCCGTAGCGCTTGGCCTCCCTCACGACCTCCAGGGCGTCTTCCTCGAGCCCCGGTATGAGGGGGCGGAGGAACACCATGGGGTACAGGCCCGCCCTCCTCAGCAGCCTCACGCTCTCCAACCGCTCCCAGGGGCTGGGGGCTCCCGGCTCGATAGCCGCGCTCGCCCTCAGGGTTACGATCGTTACGAGCGGGTTGAGCGGCGCCTCGACCTTCGCCAGCCTAGCGGCCACCTGCTCGCTCACGGCAGCTTTCGTCGAGAGCTGCATGGGGTTGCGCAGGAGGCGGGAGAAAGCCTCCGCGTACTCGAGGGTCCTCGCAGCGCCGGCCTCGTGAAGCGGCTCGCCCAAGCTGCCGAACGCCACGTAGGTGCCTAGCGGGCCGGGCAGGAAGAAGGGGTTGCAGAGGAGGGCTAGCGCCATCTCCTCCCCGCTCAGGCCGTAGGGCTGGGCCCTCGCGAAGCTGACGCCCATATCCGGAAGGTAGCAGTACGCGCACCTGAACGTGCAGCCGAGGACGCTGTGCACGGTCGCGCCGCAGTGGACCGGCGGCTTGCGGGCGTGGTAGTCGCCGCAAGCCCGCGAAGCCCGCTCGTGGCCGAGCTTCGACGCCAGCTCATCCCGCAGCCTAACCCTCTCGTACAAAAGCTCCTTTAGCGAGAGCCTTAGGGGCACGCCGCCCACTCAGTAGCCGGGCCTCGCGGAGACCCTCAGCGGCATCGGGAGGGGCGCGCGCGGGTAACCCTCGAGCCTCTTCTCGATCTCTGCGAGCAGCTCCTCGAGCGCCATCTCGCTCACCCCGCCCTCGCGCCTCCTCACGCTCAGCACGCCCCTTTCAACCTCGCGCGGCCCCAAGACCACGATGTACGGTACCCACTTCACCTCGGCGTCCCTCACCCGCTTCGCGACGCTCTCGTCCCGGTCGTCGACGTCCGCCCTCACGCCGGCCGCGTTCAGCTTCTCCGCCACCTCGAGCGCTACCCCCAGCTGGTCGCCGGAGACGGGGATAACCCTAACCTGGATGGGCGAGAGCCAGAGCGGGAGGCTGGGCTTCCCGCCCCTAGCCTCCTCCCTCGCCGCCGTGTCGAAGAGCATGTACAGGTACCGCTCCAGCGAGCCGATGATGGCCGTGTGGATGATCACTGGGTGCCTCCTGGCGCCGCTCTCGTCCACGTAGGTTATCCCGAAGCGCTCCGCGTTGCCGACGTCGATCTGGAAGGTGCCGATCTCGCGCGGCCTGCCCAGCTGGTCGATGATGTTGTACTCGACGTTGATAACCCAGTAGTACTTGCCCTCCGGCACGAAGTGGAGCAGCGCGGGCTTCCCCTCCATCGCCGCCAGCCTCGCCAGGTAGTCCCTGTTCTCGGCGAGGAAGCTCCGCGTGAGGTTGTAGATGGAGACGTAGTCCCTTCCCGCCTTCCTCACCTCCTCGTAGATCTTCGCGTGCACCTTCAGCGAGACCGCCTTCGCCTCCTCCAGGTCCCTCGTCAGGATGTGGAGGTCCGGCATCAGGAACCTCCTAAGCCTGAAGCACAGCAGCAGCTCGCCCGGCTGCTCCAGCCTGTAGCTGTCGGCCACCTCGAAGACCCCGAAGGGGAGGTGGCGGTAGCTGATGCTCCAATCCTTGAGCATCGCGAACTGCTGGTGGCACGCCGCGTACCTCAGCACGAGCTTCTTCTGGCCGACCTCGACGGTGTAGAGGCGGTCGCCGAAGAGGTCTGCGTGCTGCTTGACGGCGGGGACGCTCAGGTCGAACATGTTCGTGCCCCTCACCCTGAAGACGGGGATGCCGAGGGACGTGGCGCACCTCCAAGCGTACTCGGCCAAGAGGTCGATCATCAAGGCGGCCTCGGGGCCGTAGCGCATGTGGCCGATGTCGGAGAACGGCTCCCACTCGACGCCGAACTTCCTGCAGTACTCGAGGTAGCGCGGCTCCTCACCCCCACCTCCCCCCTCGCCGTAGACCTCGCGCCGCACGAGCTGCCGGAAGTCCTCCGGCGCGGCAGCGAGGTCGAAGCTCCTGAGCGGGACCACCTCGCCCTCCGGCGTGAGGACGGCGTACTCCTCAGCCGCTTCGGTCGGCCTTATCGTCCTGGAGAGCTCGGCGAGCGGGTGGCCCACGCACGCCACGGTGAAGCGCTTGTACCAGCCGAACGGCGCGCGCACCACCTCGAAGCCTCTCGCCTCCAAGGCCGAGGCGAGCATCTTCAGCATCGCGATAGCCGCTCTCGGCCTCGCCAGGTCTGGGGAGAGGTGCGCGTACGGGTAGACGACGACCCTTTTCACCCCCACCCTCTCGGCCACGCTCGCGATCTCCTCCGCCGCCCTCGCGACGACCCAAGCGGGGTTCGCCTCGTCGTAGCTCTCGACCGTCGTGAAGCAGACGAGGGCGTTCTCGACCGACGCCCTGCCGCCGCTCTCGCCGAGCTCCTCCGCCTCCTCGAGGGCCTTCTGCCTCGCCTCGAACTCGAACTTCTCCGCGTGGATGAGGAGGAGCTTCACTCAAACCTCACCCTCGACGTCCACCCCCCTCCGCTTCAGCTTCTTGCCCAAGTCCGGGTACTTCGTGGGGAGCTTCGCGGCCTCCTCGTCGATGGGCGGTTTCTGCTCCTTCCGCTGCACCATCAGGCTGCACGTCCCGTCCGGGAGGAGCGCGTGGCGCATGCAAACGGCGAACTGGCACCTCCAGCCTATGCAGCGGTCGCCCGACCACTCGCAGAGCGCTTCAAGCCGGTCGCGCCGCCTCCTGATCACGAGCGCGTTCTTCGTGCACTTGAAGGCCCGGAAGGGGCACAGGGGGGTGCACTCGGTTGAAAACATCAGCCCCCACCGCTCCCTCGCCGACCGTCCCCAGCCCATCTGTTAAAAGCTTTCGCGAGCTTCGAGGCGACCTCCGCGAGGCCGGCGGACCTCAAGAACTCCAGCGCCTCCGCTAGCGTCGGGCTGGACTGCGCCCCCCTCCTCGAAACCTTCAAGCCCGCACACGCGTTGGCGAAGATGAGGGCCTCCTGGAGCCCCGCGCCGGCGCTCAGCGCGAGCGCGAAAGCCGCGTCGAAGGCGTCGCCCGCCCCCGTGGTGTCGACGACTTCGACCTTGAAAGCGGGGGCCTCCGCGAAGCTCCCGCCGAGCCACGCGGCCGAGCCCCTCGCCCCCCTCTTCAGGACTACGACGCGGACCAGCTTCCTGACGCGCTCGAGCCCCTGCCCTCCCCCGCTCCCCGCTAGGGCCGCGGCCTCCTCCTCGTTGAGGAAGAGCACGTCCGCGTGCTTGAGCGCTCCCGCCAGCTTCTCGAACCCCATCCTCGCCACCGCGCCGCCCGGGTCGTAGGAGGTCGTCGCGCCGAGGCGCTTCGCCGCGGAGAGGGCCGCTTCAGCGACGTCCGGCTTGACCGAGGCGGCGTGCACCCAGTCGGCCCTCAGGGGAGGGGCGAGCCGCTCCACAGCCCGGTTGAGGAGGGCGTTCGCCCCCCTGTGCGCCACCATCGCGCGCTCACCCCTCCCGTCGACGATGACGACGGAGAAGCCCGTCGGCGCCTCCGCGCGGAGCGCCAGCGAGGTGTCGACGCCCTGCCTCTCAAGCTCGCGGAGCAGCCACTCCCCCTCCTCGTCGAGCCCCACGCAGCACAGCAGCGCCGACGACGCCCCCAGCTTGGCGGCGGCCACCGCGAAGTTCGCGGCCGCTCCCCCCGGCCTCCTCTCGAAGGCCCGGGCCTCGACCTGCTGCCCCGCAGCCGGCACCTCGTCCACGTAGAGGAGGAGGTCCACGTTCGCGTTACCGACCGCTACCACCCTCACAGCCTCCCGGAGGGGGCGCGCCTTTTACACCTGGCGGTCGGCGGCTAAGTTTAATAGCGAGCGCGCGTGGCTGGGGCGGTGGTCGCTTGGAGGGCGAGCGCGTGAGGAGGCTGGCGGAGGCGAAGTCGTACCTCCAGAAGAGGATCGAGGAGCTCGAGGGCGAGGTCGAGCTGCTGAAGCTCCTGCTGAGCCTCGTTGACGCCGCCCTCTCGCGGGAGAGCTTCACGAGGGCTGCCGAGCTGCCGCGCGAGGCCCCCCCTGCCCCGCCCCAGGCTCCGCCCGAGGAGGCTAAAGAGGTCGACTTGGGATCGAGGGTCTCGGAGCACGCCGTGACGTCGAGGGATGGAAAGGAGCTGGCGAGGGTGGTCGTGTACGAGCGGGGGCTCGTCATAAAGCCCTTGATCGACCTCCCCGCCGACAGCCCGCCCCTGCGGAGCTTCTTCGTCGCGAAGATCCTGGAAGGCTACAAGAGGAAGGACGGCGAGATGGTCGAGGCCGGCGAGCTCGCGGAGGAGGAAGCCTTCGACTACGAGGTCGTGGAGGAGGGAGGTTTGGTCAAGGAGATCCGGGTGGTGAACTACAGGGAGCGGCGCCGCCTCGACGAGATCCGGAGCGCGCTGCGCTGGACGCTCCAGAGGGTCCTCGAGCGGATGGGCGGCGGCTAGGCCGCTTCGCCGGCCGGCGCTTTGGGGACCGCGACCTTCTTCTGCCTCTTGTACATCTCGACCAGCTCCTCCTCGGTGGTCGCGTCCTCCGGCTTCTTGTCGAAGCGGTACCTGCCCGTGAAGCGCGGGAAGCGGATGGCGAGGCCGGCGTCGGGCCTCAGCTTGCCGAGCGCGCAGGTGTGCATGGGGCTGAGCGTGATCTCCGCCCCGATGATCTCGAGCACAACCGCGGGTACGAACCAGACATCGGCCTCCATCCTCGACACGACCCTCGGGTGCTTGTGGTCGATGCGGTAGGGCTCGAGGAGCTTCGGGAGCTGGGCGAGGTCCTCGTCGGTGAAGCCGCTGCCCACCTTGCACACCGTCTTGAACACGTCCTCCTCCGGGCTGTACGCGGCCATTAGGAGCGCGCCGTAGGTGCCGGCCCTCTTGCCCCTGCCGTAGAACGCGCCCACGACCACGAGGTCGACGGTGTCGGTCATCTCGTACCTGTAGTCTCTCTTGAACTTGATCCACAGCCAGCCCCTAGCCCCCATCTGGTAGATCGAGTCCCGCTCGAGCGACTTGCACATGACCCCCTCGCAGCCCTCGGCGACCGCCTCCTCGAAGAAGCGCATGAGCTCGTCCGGGCTCTTCACGATCTGCGACCTCGCCAGCCTGAAGCGCTCGCCCTCCTCCACGACCTCCTCGAGGCGCTTCCTCCTCTCGGGGAGCGGCGCGTCGAGCAGGCTCTCGCCGTCGACGTAGAGCAGGTCGAAGAGGAACACGGAGACGGGGTACTTCTCCATCGCCTCCTCCACCTCGTACTTCCTCCTCCGGTGCATCAGCTCCTGGAAGGGCAGCATCTCGCCGGTGTCCGGGTTGATGGCGACGATCTCCCCCTCGAGGATCGCCTCCCCGGCCCTCACGTGCTCCCTCACCATCTCGACGACGTCGGGGTAGTGGCTGGTGATGTTCTCCAGCCTCCTGCTGAAGAGCACGACCTCATCCCCCTTCTTGTGGGCTTGCACCCTCTCCCCGTCGTACTTGTACTCAGCCAGGCAGGCGCCTCCCAGCTTCGAGAGGATCTCCGCCGGGTCGCTAAGCCGCTCGGCGAGCATCGGCTTGACCGGCACCCCCACCGTCACCCTGATCCCCTTGACCCCCTCGAGGCCCTGCTCGGCGAGCACCTTGGCTATGTAGCCGAGGTCGGGGTGCACGTTGTAAGCCCTCTCGATGATAGGCCTCGCGGATTTCGAGCCCGCGAACGCCACCGCGAGGGCGTCGAGGATCGTCATGTCCGCGACCCCGAGCCGGAGCTTGCCGGTCACGATCCTCAGCAGGTACTTGGCCTCCTTGGGCTGCGCCCGCTTGAGGAGCGCCACGAGAGTCGTGATCTTCGCGTCCTGGGCGCCTGGCCCTGCGGCTTTGGCGATCCTCATGAGAGCGTCGTAGACCTCCCCGACCGTGAGCGGCCGCCCGCTCTGCGCCGCTTCGGCCCCGCCGAAGAAGTCGAGGATGGAGGCCGGTTTCCTCTTCTTCATGAGCTCCTCGGCCGCCGAACCCAGATCCCCGAGCTGCTTGTAGGCGGCCTCCACCTCCTTAGCGCCGAGCCCGAGGGCCAGCGCGACCGCCCTCAGAGCCAGCTTCTCCGCCACGCCGAGCTCGGGCGCGGCGTAGTCGGGCCCCAGGGTCCCCCTGGTTAGGTAGACGAGCTTGTCGATCACCTCCGGCGGCGTCCTCTTGAAGAGCGCGACGAGCAGGTCGGTCATCGCCAGCCTGCTGCTGGTGGCCTCGATCTTTTCGTAGAAGTTCACCAGCGCCGAAAACTCCAAGTCCGCCACGCCGACCCCTAGTACGCGCTGCCGCCCAACCTCTTATCCTTATCGTCGCGGTTACCTGCCGCAAGGCGGCCTCGCGGGGTCCTCGACCCTGACGCGGAGGAGGAGGCAGCGGGAGGCGGATCTGTCGAAGAAAACGCAGCCGGCGCAGCTCCTGCCGGCCGGCTTGGGCTCGGCCCTCTGCGCCGGCTTGGCCTCCGGCGCGGGCTGGGGCTGCGCCGCGGCGGGCGCCGGCTTAGCCGCGCCCAGCATCTCGGCGAGCTCCTCCCTCGTCGGGAAGACGCCCTCGAACAGCTTCACGCCGCCGACGACGAGCGCCGGCAGCTTCCTCACCCCGTACTTCTCGTACTCCTCCACGTACTGCCTGCCGTAGAGCTCGCCCAGGTACTCGAGGAAGGCGGGGAACTCTTCGGGGCTCTGGATGTTCGCTCTCACCACCCTGATCCTCGCCCTCCTCCCCGAGCTCCTCAGCACCTCGTAGACGTCCTTCACCAGCTGGGCGCACCGCTCACCCCTGTACACGAAGAGCACGACCTGCTCCTCGGCCCCCGCAAGCCCCACGCGAGCGCAGCGGCGGCGCTGTTATTAAGCGTAGCGCGCTCTCGCCAGCGCGGCGGCCGCGATCGCGGCGTCGCCCCTGAAGCGCTGCAGCTCCCGGGACAGCTTCTGCGCGGCGCTCCAGGCCTCGTCGCTCAGCGCCCAGGCGAGCGCGCTGCACAGGCTCCCCGCCCCGTCCTCCGCCAGGCAGGCTCTCGCCACGCCGAGCGCTTCGGCGGAGAGGGCGTTGCCGAGGCGCTCCGTGTGCGTCTTCCTGACGAAGTGCACAGCTGGGACGCCGAACACCATCGCCTCCATCACGCTAGTGTGGCCGCCGTGCGTGACGAGGGCGTCGGCGGCGCGCACGTACAGGTGGCGGCGGGGGAGCCAGTCGCACACGTAAACCCCTCTCCCCACCCTCTCGGGCTGGGTCGAGCCGGACGGCACGCCCCTTGACACGATCACGGTCGCGTCCTCGGGGAGCTCGCACTCGGCCAAGGCCCTCAGGAACTCCTCCATGAGCGCCCTCCCCTCGCCCCCCACGCCCGTGAAGCTGGCCACGACCAGCCTCCCGTCGACGCCGAGCTCCTCCCTCGCCTCCTCCCGCGGGGGCAGCTCGTCCGGCCACGCCTGCAGCGCCGGGCCGACGAACCTCACCTTCGGCGGGGGCTCCGCCTCGAGGAGGTTCGCCTTCGCCACCGTGTAGGGCGG
Organism: Thermofilales archaeon; assembly: GCA_028275925.1. Taxonomy (GTDB): domain Archaea; phylum Thermoproteota; class Thermoprotei; order Thermofilales; family Thermofilaceae; genus JANXEW01. Next base: position 6,689 of record JAPWTS010000016.1, on the reverse strand, counting down.
CGGGAAGTCGGGGACGAGGATCTCGTCGGCGAGCGCCCACAGCCTCCCCAGCAGCCTGTACAGCCCCTCCTCCGCCCACCCCTTCGCCTCCAGCTTGCGCGAAGTCGGCTGCTTCACCGGGACTATGACCTTCAGCTGGGAGAGCACGAGCAGGGCGGGGACGCCCCAGACCTTCGCGGCTATGAGCGTGGAGAGCCTCGAGTCCGCCACGACGGCGTTCGGCTCGAGCACCCCGATGAAGTACAGCTCGTCGCCCACCTGGCGCGCGAAGCGGTAGAGGTTCGCGGGCCCCTTCGCGACGGTCCTCTTCACGTCCACGTCGCCCCACTCGTCGACCTCGTAGCTGACCGGCCGCGTCCTCAAGCACGGGTAGCCGGACCGCTCGATCATGTCCGCCGCCCTGTCGTAGGAGGAGAAGACGACCTCAACCCCGCTCGCCGCCAGCCTCCTCGCGACCGCGAGCATCCGCCCCGCGTGGCCCAGGCCCATCCCGCAGGCCGCCAGGTAGACGAGCACGCGCCCCCACCGCTACTCGGGGAGGAGCAGGCGCTCCACCACCTCCCCCTCCGGGTAGACCTCGGCGAAGACCCTCGCCTCGAACGTGTAGACCTTGAGCTTCGCCGTCCTCCACGCGTCGGGGGGCAACCCCGCTTTTATGCAGGCGTTCTCCAGGTACTCCTCGACCCCCCACTCGTACTCCACCGGCACCTGGGGCAGCAGGAGGCCCCTCAGGAGGCCCTTCTCCACGATGACCCCGTGCTTGCCCACCTTCACCTTCTCCAGGAGCTCCTCCGGCTTCGAGTACTCGACGGGCTGCGGGGGCGAGAGCACGCTGACCTCGAAGACCACGCTCTTCAGCTCGCCCGGCGCGAGCGGCTCGAAGCGGGGGTCCTCGGTCGCCGCCGCGATCGCCGCCTCGATCGTCGCCTCGGCGAGCGGCATGACGGGCTCCGGGAAGCCGATGCAGCCCCTCAGCACCCTGCGGGGGACGCCGGCCGCGTCCCTCACGATCTTCTCGATCGTCACGAAGACGCCCGACCGCTCCGCGAGCTTCGGCGGGGTCTCCGGGGGAGGCTCGACGCGGACGAACTCGGCGAGGTACCTCTCGACCGCCCGGCGCGCCAGCCTGACGAGGAACTCGCCGTCCTCCCTCGTGAGCTCCTCGAGCCTCAGCGGCACGGCTCTCCGGCCGCGCCGGGGCTAAAAGCTTAGCGCGAGCCCCGCGCGGCCAGCGCGCGCACCCTCCGCAGGAAGCTCCTCATCCGGCGCAAGTGGGTGCCGGGCCAGTACACGTGCCCGCACGACTCGCAGACGAGGAACAGGCCGTACCGCTCGAGCACGCCGGGCGGGACCCTGCCCTCCACCTCGCCCCTCTCAGCCCTCCTCAGCCTCCCGTTGCAGAGGGGGCACCTCGTGTCGGAGAGGTCGATCTCCAGCCTCACGCCGTACCGCTCGCTCAGCGCGGCGAGCGCCTCCTCGAGGCGCATGCCCCCGACGTACATCACCTCCACCCCCTCCGCCGCCGCCCTCGAGCACAGCCCCCTGTCCCTCGTCAGCAGCACCGCGCCGCTCCGCTTCGCGACCTCGATCAGCTCCTCGTCCCCCGCGTAAGGCTCGTAGAACGTGCTCGCCCCGAGTATGCGGAGCCACTTCGCCACGTCGCCGAGCATCGCGTCCGCGACGAACCGGTAGCGCTCGCTCACCGCCCGCCACCCAAGCCCCGCAGCCGCCCGCCGGCTGCGACGAGGGCCCTGTGCAGCGAGACATCGTCGATCAGCACGGTTGAGCCCCCGGCGAGCAGCGCCGCGAAGCCGTACCTGCCCAGGGCCTCGGCCGCTTCCGCGTGGCTGCCCGCGACCGGCTCCCGCCTCGCGCGCTCGCCGCAGGGCGCGTCCAAGCCCCTCTCCCCCTCCTCGGCCGCCACTAGCAGCGCGGTCCACGCGTCGACGACCCCCTTCAGCCTGCCCGCGCGCACGACGAAGGCGCAGACGGAGCCGCGCTCCGCCATCCTCCTCAGCGCCCCCCTCAGCGTCGCGTTGGGCGCGACGACCGCCGGGGGCGTCGCGAGGGCCGCGACCTCGGCCGGGGGCAGGGCGCGCCGCGCGGCCCGGTAAACGGAACGCGGCGTGAGCGCGCCGCCCGGCGCCAGCGCGTACTTGCTGCCGAGCGAGGCGTAGCTGCTGGCCGCCGAGCGGCCGGGGACGCGGGGGAGCGAGGCGACCGCCTCGGCCAGCCCGGCGGAGTGGAGGCGGCCGCCGGCCGCGAGCTTGACCAGCGAGTCCAGCGTCACGGGCCCCGCCGGGGCCAGGGCCACCAGGCAGCCGGCCCTAGCCATCTCGGCCGCCGCCTCGGCGGGGCTCGAGGCCTCCAGCTCGGGCGCCGGCTCAGCCAGCGGGACCCTGGGGCGGGGCACGCTGCAACCCCTCGGGGCCCTGCTTAAACGCTTGCCCCCGACCCAGGTGGAAGCCGCCCCTGGGGAGCAGCGGGAGCACCTCGTGGGGCGGGATCCTGACCCTCAGCCCCTTCGCCCTCAGGGCCCCCGTGAGGATCTCGGCCACCTTCCTGGCGGCCTCCTCCCTCGGGACCCTGCCGGGTTCGAGGACGACGAAGGCGTCGCAGCTCTTCGCGATCGCGGAGGGCGGGCCGGCCTCGAGCTCGTAGCCCCCGTCCACGACCCTGACCCCCACCGCCAGCTCCAGCTTCACCTTGCTCAGGTAGTTCCTCCTCCCGTACACCATGAACGCCCCCCTCGGCAGGTACTCGCCCGAGGGCGGCCTCTTCGAGACCTGCTCCCCCCTCACCCAGTACACGTCGACCGCCGCCATCCCGAGCTCCCAGGCCCTGGAGTACGCCGCGGCCAGCTGGGCCGCCTCGAGCAGCGTCGCCTCCCCCGGCTCCCTCCCCTCCGCCTTGACCACGACGGCGGGGCCCCCGTGGATGTCCGCGTGTAGGAACACGTCGTCCGGCCGCATGTACTTGCGGACGATGGCTTCGTTCTGGCTCGCGTCCCTGCCCCCGATGACGAGGAAGCCCTCGCTCGAGACGAAGTGGTGGAAGCTCTCGAACCACCTGCGCTCCCTCCTCGGCTTGAGCGCGGGCCGCTCCCGCTCCGCGGGCTTCAGCCTCGCCGCCGCCTCGGCCGCGCGCTCCGCCCTCCTCTCCAGCTCCTTCGCCTCCTCGAAGAGGCGCGAGGCGTTGCGCGCGGCCGTCAGCGCGGCGTCCAGCTCCACCTCCACCCCACCGGCGAGCACGCGGACCCGGTTCCGGGCGGGGTCCGCCGCGACCACCTCCGGGTGCCTCGCCTTCAGCTCCCCCTCGACGAGGTCCCAGCGGGCGCTCCTCTTCAGCTCCCTGAACTCCTCGAGGAGCGCGTCGAACCTCGCGAGGTCCGCCATCAGCGCCGCCGCGGCCCTCCGCAGCGCCTCGGCCCTCGCCGCGTACTCCGCGGCCAGGCGCTCCGCCTCCAGCGCCGCCCCCCGCTCCTCCTCCCGCCCCGGGAGGAGGAGCCTCGCGAGCACCCTGTCCACGGCCTCCGAGAAGCTGCCCGCCGGCTCCAGCGCGGAGCCCAGGTGCTCGAGCCTGATCGGGTAGGCCGCCGAGGGCCCGCCCTCCCCCGCGAGCAGGCAGGGCTCCAGCTCGCCCCCGAGCACCTTCAGGTACATGCGCTTGAGCTCGAGCAGGACCCGCCAGGCGAGCGCCCGGTCGAGCTGGGAGGAGGGGGAGTTGGGGTCGACACCGCACCGGTGCAGCGCCTCGGCCACCAGCTCGCCCGGCGCGTTCACGAGCCTCGAGAGGTGCGCGGCGGCCGTCCGCTTCGGGTCGCCGGGGGGAGGCGCGTCGCAGGGCCCGATGGAGAGGGGGTCGAGGCCCCTGGGCGGCGGCGGCTCGTAGGGCTCGCCCGCGGCCACCCTGCGGTCCCGCATCTCCCGCTGCCGCAGCGCCGCCCTCACGACGCCCCCCTCCACCACCAGCACGTTCCCCTCCCGCACCCACTCGACCACCAGCTCCACCCTCCGCCCGCCCCGCTCCAGCTCGAGCGCCGCGACCCTGTCGAGGTTCAGCTGCCTGACGCAGGCCAGCCTCGCCCCCCGGAGCCAGCGCAGCGCGTCCGCGAGCTGGGGGGGCGGCTCCCCCCTCGGCAGCTCGTACCTCGTCTCGAAGACGCCGAGCTTGGGGCTGAGCACCAGCACGCGGTCGCCCGCCAGCGGCTCCCGGAACCTCGCCACCACCGCCTCGCCCAGCCCCCAAGCCTTCTGCAGCCTCATGCCCTCCAGCTCCCACAGCGACTCCCTCAGCAGCGCCGCGAAGTCGAGCGCGGTCAGCGAGGCCTTCACGCCCGGGCCGGGCGCCGCCACCGTTAAAACCCTCCCCCCGCGCGGAGCCGCGTGAAGCTCGAAGGACGCGCGCACCTGCTGGCCGCGCTCTCCCTCGGCCTAGCGCTCGGGGCCCTCCGCGCCCCGCCCCTCCTCGGCTACTTGGCAGCTTTGGCCGCCGCGCTCGCGCTCCGGAGGCGGAAGCTGCTCGGCGGGGCGAGGGGGGCGCTCGAGTACGTGGGCGCCCTAGCGCTCTCCTGGTCGATCGCCGCCAGCGCCCTCCACCCCTGACCCCGCCGGGAGCACGCCCCCCTCCGCGATCCTCAGCCTGCACCTGCGGGGGGACCAGGGGACGGCGAGGCGCGCCTCGACCAGCCCCCCGCCCAGCGGCTCCAGCCTGACCCTCCGGTCGACCCACATGGAGGCGTAGGGGTCCCCCACCACCCTGCCGCCCCGCTCCGCGCTCGCGACGACCGCCAGCCCGCCCCACAGCGCCAGTCGCTTGAGCAGGGCCGCCATCCTCCCCCAGCTCCTCCTCGCCTCCCCCACGCTCCTCGGGAACGCGAAGGGGTAGGAGATCGAGTCCACGACCACGAGCTGGACCCCCAGCCCCCCCAGCGCCAGCACCGCCTCGGCGAGCTCCGCCTGCCCCGGGGCCTCCACCACCAGCACGCCCTCCAGCGCCTTCTCCGGGTCGAGGCCCCTGTACCTCGCCATGCTCACGATCCTCTCGGGCCTGAACGTGCCCTCCGTGTCGATGTACAGGGCCTTGCCCGACAAGCCCCCCTTCTCCCTCGGCAGCTGAACCATCACCGCCAGCTGGTGGCAGAGCTGCGTCTTACCGGAGGCCGGGGGGCCGGCGAGCTCGAGGACGAGCGGGGGGCGCAGGCCGCCGCCCAGCAGCTCGTCCAGGTTGGCGGCCCCAGTGCTAAGCATCGAGAACGCCCTCCTCCTCGATCACAACGGGCGCGGAGCCGGGCGGCAGGTGGGGCGCGCGCACCAGCTCCACGAGCCGCCGGCTCCCGCCCAGCTTCCTCATCAGGAGGCCGTAGTGGCAGCCGAGCGAGAGGGCGAGGCCGCCCGCCGGCCTGTCCATTGACATGCGGTTCGCCACCACGACGACCCTGCCGCCCGCCGCCGCCTCCCTCAGCATCCTCAGCAGCCTCGACAGCGCGTACTGCCTCCTAGCCAGAGCCTCCACGCCCTCCCCCACCTCCAGCGGCGCCACCAGCGTGTCCACCACCACCAACCTAGCCTCGGAGGAGCGCGCGGACGCGACAGCCGAGAGGAGCTCCAGCTCACCGCGAGCTTCTACGACGAGCACGCTCTCCAACGCTAGCTCAGGATCCAAACCCCGGTACCGGGCCACGCTCAAAACGCGCTCAGGCCTGAACGTGCCCTCCGTGTCGATGTACAGGGCCTTGCCCGACAAGCCCCCCTTCTCCCTCGGCAGCTGAACCATCACCGCCAGCTGGTGGCAGAGCTGCGTCTTGCCCGCTCCGAACTCGCCCGCCACTTCCGTCACGTAACCGGCTTCCAAACCCCCTCCCAGAAGCCTATCGAGACCCGAAGACCCTGTGCTCAACCGCTCGACCGCGACCCTCTTCGCCATAACCTCCAAGCCCGAGCGAAAACGAGGTTCGACAACGGCGCGCACCCAACCCGCGAAAGAAGCGAGATCCGGATCGAGCAGCGCCGCGTCCAGCGGAGAGCGCGCACCCAGCCTCCGCAACCTAGACCTCACCCCCCTACTAGCGTAAACCCTCACGAGGAAGGGGGTGAAACGAGACTCATAAGCCTGACTAGGAAAAAGCCAGCAGCAATGGGCGCCCGCACCGCTTCCTAACAAGAGATCGCGCACCGCTCGAGAGCGGAGGCACCGGCTCGCGGCACCGCTTATCGAGGCCGGGGAGGGCGCGCTGGTTCGACGGCGTTTACCCGGACACGGCTCTTCCAGAACCCAGCATGCGTGAAAAGCTACGAGAAAACGCCGAGCATGGGGGAGCTTTGTGTTCGCTCACGCGCTTATAGGGCTATCGCCTCCTCTACCTCCTTCCCCAGCACCAGCTTTATCCCGTGCTTTTTCGCCAAGTCCTCAAGCCTCTCCGACACTCCAGGCGCTGTCCTAGCGACAGATAGCACTACGAGCAGAGGTCTCTTTCCGTATTTCTTCTCAACGATCTCAACGCGCTTCAACAGCTTATCAACCTCTCTTTCGGCTTCCTCCACGCTCCCCACGCTGACCGTAGCCTCCCCCACAACCAACGGGTCCTCGCAGAACAAGTTTATTTCGACCGCCTCACCGTCGTGCACGAGTACTTTCCTACCGACTTTCGCCTCCGGATACCCCATCTCCTCGAGCAGCACCTCGAGGAA
>JAPWTS010000101.1 GCA_028275925.1 Thermofilales archaeon | reverse complement strand
CTCGAGCCTCACGTGCACCGTAGCAAGCCTACCGATGGCGCGAGCCAGCTTGCTCAGAGCCTTCCTCGTGTCCTCGAGGCCTAGCAGACCGACCACTGCGTACCTGAACTCCTCGTCCTCCTTCAGGAGCTCCAGCAGCTCTCTCTTCAGCTCGCTCCTCCGCTGCCCCGACACACCGCGAGAGCGCCCGCGCGGTTAAAAACCGCTCGCGCTGCGCTCCCCATTTATACCGCCCGCGCGCCGCTAAAACGTGCCGGATATCGTCCTCGCCTTCGAGGTCCACCAGCCGTACCGCCTCGACGCCCGCGCGAGGGACAAGCTGCTGGAGCTGGCCGCGTCGGGGAGGCGGGCGGGCTTGGAGGAGCTCGAGCGCCTGTACTTCGACGTGGAGCTGACGGAGCGGGTGTTCAGGAAGGTCTCCTCGCGCTGCTACAGGCCGGCGACCGAGCTCTTCCTGCGCCTGCTCGACGAGCACGAGGGCTTCAGGGTGTCGTACAGCTTCTCGGGAGTGCTGCTGGAGCAGGCGGAGCGCTGGGACCCCGACCTGCTCGACCTCTTCGCCCAGGTCGCGCGCCACAAGCGCTGCGAGGTGCTGGGCCAGACGTACTTCCACTCGCTCGCCTACCTCATCTCGCGCTCCGAGTTCGTCGAGCAGGTGGAGGAGCACAGGAGGCTGGTGAGGGACCTGCTGGGCGCGGAGCCGAGGGTCTTCGAGAACACGGAGCTCATCTACGACAACGGGGTGGCCGAGCTGGCGGAGCGGATGGGCTTCAGGGCGGTCGTGACGGAGGGCGTGGAGCGGCTGCTCGGCTGGCGCTCCCCCAACTACGTGTACAGGGCCAAGGGGCTGGGCATCAGGGTGCTGCTCCGCAACTACCGGCTCAGCGACGACGTCGGCTTCCGCTTCGCTTCGCGCGACTGGGACCAGTACCCGCTCACGGCCGGCAAGTACGCGTCGTGGCTCGCGGCGACGTCGGGGCAGCTCGTCCTCATCTTCATCGACTACGAGACGGTGGGCGAGCACTACCCCAGGGAGACGGGGATCTTCGAGTTCTTCGAGTGGCTCCCGAGGGAGGCGGAGGCGAGGGGCCTCCGCTTCGCCACCCCGAGCGAGGTGGTCGAGCGGTACGAGCCGGTCGGCGAGATCGACGCCCCCGAGCCGGTCTCGTGGGCCGACCTGGAGCGGGACCTGTCCGCGTGGCTGGGCAACGCGATGCAGAGGCTGGCGTTCGAGCGGGAGTCGAGGCTGGAGGCGCTCGTCAAGGCCGTCGGCGACCCGAAGCTGCTGAGGCTGTGGAGGCTGCTGAGCATCAGCGACCACTACTACTACATGAGCACGAAGGGGGGCGGGCCGGGCGAGGTGCACAGCTACTTCAGCCCCTACCCGACCCCCTACCACGCGTTCTACGCCTTCCTCTCCGCGATCTCCGACTTCGAAGCGAGGGTCGTCGAGGCGGCGGAGCCGGGACCCCTCGCGCTCCGCTGGCTCGCGCCGCTCCCGGAGGAGAAGGCGTTCCGCTTCTACAAGAGGGAAGGGGTCCCGCTGCCCCACGCCGCTCGGAGCGGGCTCGACCTCCTCGAGGCCGTCAAGCGCGTGCCGGCGGCGAGCCTCGAGTTCCACGTGGAGAGGGGGCACCTGGCCGAGTGGCTGAGGTCGGCGCTGGGCGACCCCGAAGCCGCGTCGGCGGTCGAGGCGCTGCGGGGGGTTAAAGGCGAGGAGCTCAGGGAGCGGCTCCTAGCCGCGCTGGGGGGCGCGCTCGCCCGGGCCCTCGACGCTACAGCGAGCTCCTGAGCGCGCAGGCGGCTTTGAGCAGGCGGGCGGCCGCCGCCACGCTGCGGGCCGCAAGCAGGTAGTCGGCCTGCGCCAGGAGCCTCCACGCGTCCTCCAGCCCGGCCTCCGCCGCCCTACCCCGGAGCTCGAGGAGGAGCGAGAGGATCGCCTGCTGCAGGGGGCTCTCCGTCAGCGGCCTGAGGTCGCCCGGCTCGAGCCAAGAGACTGGCGCGGGAACGCTCAGCGAGTCCACGGGCTCGTACCGCTCGACCACCTCGCTCGGGGTGGCGAAGCGGACCCACGGGTGCTTAGCCAGCTCGCGGGGCAGCCAGCGGAGGAACTCGAAGGCGCCGGAGCTCGCGGGGACGGCGAGGCCGAACGTCTCGGCGGGCACCCCCACCACCACCACGTGCCCCTCGGCCCTCGAAGCCCTCTCGACCAGCGCGGACGCGGTGAGCCACCTCCCCAGCCCGAAAGCCACCTCGTTGCTCAGGTTCGGGTCCCTCAGCAGCAGCGCAAGCGCGCGGGAGGGGTGCTTGTAGACGAAGTAGGGCGCCCGCCACGCCAGGAGGTGGCGGACCCCCTCGGCCAGCACGGCCCTCGCCCCGAGCCTGTCGCTCAGCGCGGAGCCGATGTCGTCCGAGTACGCCAGGTAGGGGTTGGCGCAAACCCTCGCCTCGACGCCGAAGAGCTCGCGCAGCCTCGCGGCGTTGAGCCTCGTCTGCTCGACCAGCTCCTCGATCGGCAGCGCTGGCGCGGCGTTGAAGTGGGGGCCCGCCACGAGCTCCACCGCGCCCCGCGAGGCGAGCCCCTCGAGGGACTCGACCAAGCCCCTGCCCCACCGCTCCGCCTGCTCCAGCAGGAGCCCGCTCACCCTCACCGCCACCCGCAGCCCCTGAGGCGCCAGCTCCTCCAGCAGCTTGAGGAGCGGCGCGTAGCACCTGCCGGCCGCCTCCTCGAACCTCCTGCGCGAGGCGTCCCAGTCGACGAGCTCGAGCCACGAGCCCAGCCTGCCCGGCGGCTCGCGCTTGAGCTCGAGCGGCTGGTGGAACTCCAGGTAGAAGACGAAGTCCAAGGCCCCTCGCGCGAAGGTGGAAAGGCCCCCTATATGCTTAGCGCGCCGCGGCCGCTCACTATGGGCTTGCAGACCGCGAACTCCCTCCTCCACCCCCTGACGACGATCTCCACAACGGAGCCCCTCACCTCGATCTCCGCCGCCCCCGGCGGCAGCACGACCTCCTGAAGCCGGCCATCCTCGCGGACGAGCACCTTGACCGCGCGGCCCAGCGCGTTGCGGAGCCTGAGCTTGCCCCCCGCGAAGCCTTCGAGCTTGATGGACGACAGCACGTTCTCGAGCTTGCGCCTGAGGGCGAGCGCCCACTCCCGCGAGAAGCTCTCGTCGGCGAACTCGGCCCATATGTGGTCGCTGTTCACGGCGTTCATCAGCGCCAGCTTCTCCTCCTCCCCGCACCCCACGCTGGCCTCCAGCGCCTTGTACGCCTCGTACGCCTCCACGACGTTGGCCCATATCCTCTCCTGCACGCCGGCCAGCTCGCTCACCCACTTCTCGTACCCGCCCCTCCAGCTCCTCGGCGGCACGCTCGCCAGCCTCCTCGGCTCGACCCTGTCGAGCAGCTCGCTCAGCTTGACCAGCCTCACCAGGCCCCTCGCCTCCGCCGCTTTGAGCTGACCCAGGAGCTCGTCGAGGAGCAGGGCGGTGGCGGGCTTGGGGGAGGGGAGGATCATCCAGTTCTCGCCGTCGAGCGCCACGGTCAGCGGCCTGGCTCTGTTCGAGTAGGCTTCCAGCACCAGCCTGAGCGCCAGGTCGCGGGCCCCCGCTTCGGCCTCCTCGCGGCTCCTCACACCGCTGTACTTGAAGCTCCAGAGGTCGGACAGGCCGGTGTGCCGGAAGAAGACCACGAGGTCGCCCAGCGCGTAGGGCTCGTAGATGCCGCCCTTGTCGCCGACCGCGCCGGTGAAGTGGCTGACCGCGTCCAGGACCGTGTAGCGCAACCCCCTCTCGGCGAGGAGGGGCACGAGCTTCATCGAGAACGACATCTCGGGGAGCCAAACCCCCAGCGGCTCGGCGCCCATCACCTGCTCGGTCACCCGCACGCCCACCTCCAGCTCCTCCGCGAGCAGGTCGAGCCAGCCGAACACCTCGGCGATGTAGCCCGCGAGCGGGTGCGAGTAGAAGCTGGTCAGCACCTCGAGGGGGCCTCGGGCGAGCCTCCTGAACGCCTCGAGGGTTTCGGCCACCCTCTCGGCTAGAGGGCTCTCCCGCCCCACGCTCACGTAGACGCCGTCGCTGTTCAGCACGGCGCCCCGCTCGAGCAGCTCCGCCCACTGCTTCAGCAGGCTCGGCGAGAGGTTGGCGTTCCAGGCGAGCCCCCACTTGGCTAGCAGCTTCGCTTGGACGCGGTACGCCCCGCCCTCGCAGTAGGGCTGGAACTCGTCCTCCCACACGTGCTTGTAGGCCCACGGCTCCCTCACCGCGCCGTCCGGCGAGTAGTTCGGAGCCTGGTGGTTGTGGAACACCACCGCGAGCAGCGGCTCGGTCTCCGGCTTCTCGAGAACCGCGAAGTGCGCGCTCAAGCCCTCGGGCTCCAGAACGGCTTCGTAGAGCCCCGGCTCCCCCGCGTCCACCTCGACCAGGTGGGAGCCTTCGCCGATGCTCCAGCTGCCCACTGTCTCCCCGCCGCGCTTCAGCGTCAGCCTCCCCCCGCGCTCGCTCTCGGCGACGATCTTCACGCGCTCGCCGGGCAGGTAGAGCGCGTACTCCGCCAGAAGCCTGGCCATGGCCCCGAGCGGGGGGCCGGCGCGCCTAAATAACCTTGCTGAGCGCGCCAAACCTTTTATACGAGCTGCCCGTTGAAGTCCCAATGCTCGACCCATTCGAGGTGCTGAAGGCGCTGCACGCCTTAGCCGCGGTGGACGAGGTCAGGGCCGTGGATGTCGAGAAGTTCGCTAGGATCATCGGCGCCCCGCTCGAGGAGGTTAAGGAGGTGCTCGCCGCCCTGAGGAGGATGGACTACGTCTCCTTCAGCGGCGGGAGGGTCTACCTGACCGAGATCGGCATCATGAAGATCAGCAGCCTCTTCTGCTAGCAAAG
>JAPWTS010000099.1 GCA_028275925.1 Thermofilales archaeon | reverse complement strand
TACGCGGTCTACTGCCGCCCGAGGGAGGGGCCGCCCGCTTTGATCAAGCTGGCTTTCGCGGAGAAAGAGGGTGGGGTTTCGCTCGAGCTCGCCTCCGCGGCCCGGCTCTAGGCCTTCGCCATCCTGAAGCCGCCGAGCCCGTAGAAGCCCCTTCCCCAGTTGTGCAAGGGTATGTCGACGCGCTGGGTGTTCCAGCCCCTCCGCTCGTCGAAGGCGCTCTCGTCGGCCCTCGCCGCCAGCACCTCCCCGACGAAGAACGTGACGTCCTCCGCCTTCACCTTGGCGTAGACCCTGCACTCCAGGACCCCGATTGCGCCCTCCGCCACGGGCGCCGAAACCTTCTCGCCTTTCACCGCCTTGATCACCCTCGTCTTGTCCTCCTCGCGGCCGCTCCTGCTCCCCGCGTAGTAAAGGGCGTCGAGCATCGACATCGGCACGACGTTCACCGTGAACTCGCCGTAGGCTTCGATGAGCTCGTGCGTGTAGCTGTCGACCCCGATCGCCGCGCCGACGAGCGGGGGCTCCTCCGCGATCGGGGTCACCCAGGAGGCGGCCATGAAGTTCACCCTCTCGCCCACGCGCCCGCTCCCGATCAGGTACGCCGGCCTCGGGTGCAGCAGCAGGTAGAACTTCTTGACCTCCTTCACGGTGCGCGCGGAGCGGACCGCCTAAAAATGCTTAGCGCGGGGGAGAGCTTTATCTCGGCGCGCCCGCGCGGCTGAGCGGGTCGCGGCAGCGTGTACAGGGTCGTAGTGAGAGCGAAGAAGGACGCCGACGCGGCGAGGGCGATGCTCAGCCGCTACTACAGCGGCTGGGGCGTGGAGGTCGCGACGCTCGGAGGGGCCCGCGAGCCGGGGAGAGCGGTTGAGCGGCTGGCGGAGCTGGTGGACGGCACGAGGTACGTGCTCGTGCTGCTGGGCCGCGGGGACTCCGCGCTGGCGGAGCTGGCCGCGAGCGCGCCCCCCACGGTGGTCTTCAGGAGCCTGAAGTACGCCAAGGTCAGGAACGCGCGCCTCGCCGCCCTCCGGGCGGAGCTCGAGAGGGCGAGGGCGGCGCTGCGGAACTGCGTCGGCTGGGCCGGCTCGGCCTACCTGCTGTCGCCGAGGGCGATCCCCCTCTTCGACTGCTGGGACCCGGCCTACGACGTGTTCTTCGGCTTGGGCGACGGCTTCAGGGCGAGGCTCGAGGAGCTCGTGGGGCCGGTGGGCAGGAACCCGCTGCTCGTCAGGATGCGGGCCGGTTTGCACGAGGTGTACTCGGGCCCCTCGCTCGTCGCGAGGCTCCGCTTCCCCGACGAGGGGCTGCCGAGCGGGGAGCGGGTCGGCGGCGAGCCGGTCGACGTGGAGCTGGGCGAGCTGCTCAAGGCGAACGAGGCGGTTGTCGACGCCCACGAGAGGGTGTCGCTCGCGTTCCTGCGGGAGCGCGGGGCGGGAGCCGACGAGGTGTTCGTGCCGGTGAGCGGCGGGAAGGACAGCTCCGCCGCGCTCGCCCTCGCCGTGAAGGCGTTCGGCGCGAAGCGCGTGACCGCGGTCTACGTGGACACGGGCGTCGACTTCCCGCAGAACCCCGAGTACGTGGAGAGGCTCGCCGCGAAGCTGGGCGTCAGGCTCGAGGTCGCGCGGGCGCCCGTGCTCGAGGAGCTGCCCTCGAGGGGCTTGCCGACGCACGGGGCCGGGAGGTGGTGCACGGGGCTCAAGCTCGAGGCTCTGCGCTCGGCCCTGCGGAGGCTCGCGCAAACCGCGTCGGAGCCCGTGGTCGTCGTGGGGGATCGGGACGCGGAGTCCGAGTCGAGGAGCAGGAGGCCGCCCGCGCGGCGGGGCGAGGTGGGGCTCGAGCTGGCCCCCCTGAAGCAGTGGAGCGCCGCGCTGGTCCAGCTGTACCTCCTGAGGGAGGGGGTGGGGCTCAACCCCCTCTACCTCTCCGGCTTCTACCGGCTCGGCTGCTACGTGTGCCCGGCGCTCAGGGGGTGGGAGCTGCACGTGATGCTTAGGGACCGCGCGATCCTCGAGCGGCTCAGGGGGGCGCCGTTCCTCGACGAGTTCTTGAGGAGCAAGGGCGTCCGCCCGCCGGCGTAGGAAGGCTTTTCGACCCCCGGCGCGCTCTAAGCGCGTGGGCTGGTACGCGCCCCGCTTGAGTAAGATCCACTTCGACTACCACACGCCCGTCCACGCGGACGTTGTCGCGAAGTCCTTCGACGCGGAAGCTTTCGCCGAGAGGCTGAGCGGGATCGGGTGCGAGGTCGTCTACTTCTTCGCGAAGGACGTCTTCGGGAACTGCTACTGGGACACGAAAGTGGGCTTCAAGCACCCCCACCTTCGCAGGGACCTGCTGGGCGAAGTCGTGGAGGCCGCGGGGAGGCGGGGGATCAAGGTCGTCGCCTACTACAACGCGCTCGACCTGATCAACGCGAAGAGGCACCCGGAGTGGAGGCACAAGGGGTCGGAGGGCGTGCCCGGCTCGGAGGGCTTCTACGTCTGCTTCAACAGCCCGTGGCTAGAGGAGGTCTTCTTCCCCGAGCTCGGCGAGCTGCTCGAGTACGGCATCGCCGGCCTCTTCTTCGACTTCCTCTACGTCCAGCAGCCGTGCTTCTGCGACTGGTGCGAAGCCAGGCACAGGGGGGAGAGGGGGGCTCCCATCCCGCGCAGCCCGTCCGACCCGGGTTGGCCCCGCTACCTCGAGTGGTGGAGGGGGGTGGGCGAGGAGGTGGTCAAGCGCACGCTCGCCTTCGTGAAGTCGCGCAGGCCGGACGTCGCGGTGGGGGTCAACTGGGCGTACACGCCGAGGCAGCCCGGCGAGCCGCCGCCCGAGCTCGACTACCTGGTGCTCGACCCCTACGAGCTCGACTGCCCCGTGCTGAACATCAGCTACCACGCGAGGTACTGGGAGCAGTTCGGGAAGCCCCGCGACGTGTACGTGTCGAGGTTCGCCCTCTGGTGGGGCGACTACGGCTTCAAGCCGCCCGACGAGCTGCTGGCCGAGTGCGCGACCGCCCTCGCCAACGGCGCCGCGTTCATCTTCGGGGACCACCTCTACGTGGACGGGAGCTGCGAGCCGGCCGCGCTCGAGCTGGCGGCTAAGGCCTTCAGGTTCGCCCGGGAGCGGGAGGCCCTGCTCGGCTCCCGATCCGTGCCCTGCGTCGCGGTGCTGCAGTCGCTGGAGGAGGTCAAGCGCAGCGCCTCCGTCTTCGCCGACGACGCCCCGCTCCGCGGGGCCCACAAGGCGCTCGTGGAGCTGGGCCTGCACCACGACATCCTGATCGGCGAGCGGGCGGGGGAGCGCATCTTCGAGTACGAGCTCGTGGTGCTACCGGAGCAGAAGCCCAGCCCCGAGCTCGCGGAGCTCCTCTCCGAGTACGTGCGGAGGGGCGGGGCCCTGCTGGCGACGTTCAGCGCCGCCGAGGGGCTGGAGGAGCTGCTGGGCGTCGAGCTGAGGGAGCACGCGCGGGGGGAGTGCGGCTACGTCGTGCCGCTCCCCGAGCTGGGCTTCGCGACGCCCGTCTTCGTGAGGGGGCGCTTCGCCAGGGTCGAGGCGCGAGGGGCTAGGGTCCTCGCCACGCGCGCCGACCCCTACGCTCCGCCGGAGGCGGAGGGGCTGCCGTACGAGGACTGGCTGGGGGCCGGCCGCGGCTCGCCCGTCCCCACCGGCGAGCCGGCTGCGTGCGCGGTCGAGCGCGGAAAGGGGAGGGCCGCCTACGTGGCGGCCGAGCTGTTCCGCTGCTACCGGAGCTACCAGAGCTGGTGGATCGCGGAGCTCCTGAGGCGGCTCCTCGACTGGCTCGTGCCGGCGAAGAGGTTCGAGCGGGTGAGGCCGCGGAGCGTTGAGGCTTCGCTGCGCAGGGCCCCCGACGGCTCCTACCTCGTCCACCTCGTCAACTGGCACGCGGCGAGGGGCTACGCGCTGCCGGCGCACGCGTGGGAGCTCGAGCCGGTGGAGGCCGAGTTCAGGCTCAGGCTCGACGGGGAGCCGGCATCCGTCGAGGTGCTGCCGAAGGGCGCCGCGGAGCTCGAGTGGAGGTACCGCGACGGGGTCCTCGAGGCGCGCGTGAGGGGGCTGAGGATCCACGCGGCGGTGAGGGTCGCGCCCTAGCGCTACCCATTTTTAGCCCCTTCGCGGATGGGGCGCGTGTTCAAGGTATCGAAGCACGTGCTGGCGACGAAGCCCTACCACATCCTCGCGAAGCCGGGCGACATCGCCGAGCGGGTGCTGGCGGTGGGCGACCCGGGGAGGGCGGACGCGATCGCCAGGGAGCTGCTGAGCGGCGCCGCGCTGGTGAACAGCAACCGGGGCTTCAACACGTACACGGGCTTCTTCGAGGGCGCGCGCGTGACGGTGGCGACGCACGGGATCGGCGGCCCCTCCGCCGCGATCGTCGTCGAGGAGCTGAGGATGCTGGGCGCCAAGCTCATCGTGAGGCTGGGGACGTGCGGGGGCCTCACGGAGAGGGTCAAAGTGGGGGACGCGGTCGTCGCGCTGGGCGCCATCTACCAGCCTGGCGGGGCGCCCGGCATGTACGCTCCCGGCATGTGCTACCCCGCGGTCGCGGACCCGGAGGTGGTGGTCGAGCTGGAGAGGGGGTTGAGGGAGGAGGGGTTCAACGTGCACCGCGGCATCGTCGCTTCGAGCGACGCCTTCCACGCGGAGGAGGCGAACCTCGGCGCGTGGAGCTCCGTCGGGGCCGTGGCGGTGGAGATGGAGTGCGCCACGATCTTCACGGTGGCGCGGATCAGGGGGTTGAAGGTAGGGGCGGCGCTGCTCGTCATCGACAACCTCGCGACGGGCGAGTTCTTCGAAGCGGGCGCCGAGGAGCGGAGGAGGCTCGAGATCAAGGCGGCGAAGGGGGCGCTGAAAGCCCTCGCCAGGATCCAGCTTTAAGTCGTCAGCGCTCGCGCTAGCCGAGCAGCACGGCTTTCACCCCCTCCCTCCTCGCC
>JAPWTS010000097.1 GCA_028275925.1 Thermofilales archaeon | reverse complement strand
TAACCCTTGCGCACGCGCGCCTCACTTCTTAGGCTTCTTCACGCCAACCGTTATTCCGGTACGCCCGGTGGTTCGCGTCCTCTGGCCCCTAACCTTAAGACCCAGCATGTGCCTGATGCCGCGCCAGCACTTGATCTCCTTCAACAGGTCTATATCGCTCTTGACGGTCAGCACGAGCTCCGCACCTATCAAGTGGCGGTCTACGCCTAGAATGGGATCCCGGCGCCTGTTGAACAGCCACGGTGGCAGCCCCAGCTTGTGCAGCTCCCTCACCGCCGCGTCCAGCTTCGCTATCTCCTCCTCCGTGAGGGAGCCCAGCTTCCTCCTAGTGTCTATCCCCAGCTTGCGGCACACAGCGTACGCCGTGTTCACCCCGATGCCTTTTATCAGCGCCAGCGCGTACACGATGTTCTTGTCCCCGGGCAGGTCCCGGTCGGCTATCCTAACGATGTACTTAAACTCCTGTTCCGACATCGCTGTGCGTCGTCCCGCTCCTCGATTTAAGCGTTTGCGTGCACGCGGGATGAGGCTAAGGTAGCGCGCCGCCTCCCTGCTCCCCGCTTCCTGAGATCGGCGAGGCGCGCTTATAAGCGCGCGCCGCGCTTAAATAGCGTTGCAGGAACCCGGGTCCTGTGATCGGCGGCGTAAACCCCGCTAACGAAAGGCAGAAGCAGCTGTTAGCCGCGCTCGAGAGCGCTGACGTGGACGTAGTCGGGGCTTTCGGGCCGAGCGGTACGGGAAAGAGCTTCGTAACCTGCCTTTACGGGATCAAAGCGGTGAGCGAGGGCAGGTACTCCCGCTTCGTCATAGCCAGACCGCTGGTCGACGTGAGTTCGGGCAGGAGGTACTCTGCGGTCGAGCTGGGCAGCCTCTTCTTCGACATCGCCTCGTCCTACCTCTACGACCTGACTGCCGGAGTGATCGGCGAGGACCAGGTGAGAAAGCTGCTGAGCGAGGGCAAAATCCTCTTCGCCGACCCCAGCTTCTTAATGGGCAGAACATTCGATAAATCTCTCATCCTCCTCGACGACGCGCAGTACGTGCCGCCCGAGGTCGTCCACGAGGCGCTCCTGCGCGTGGGTAATGCGTCGAAGCTCGTCATAGCTGGGGACCCGGTGTTCCAGGTTACGGGCTCGAACAACGGAGCTGCCCTGGCTAGGGAGATCCTGCTTGGTCAGGAGCGCACGTTCGTCGTCGACTTCGGCATACGCGATATCGTGAGACCGGGCGCGAAGAGGGCGTTCAAGCTGGCTCTCGAGGCCAAAATGAGGGCAAGGAGCCTGAGCGAGGAGGAAAAGAAGCTGCTGAACCTAATCTACGTTCACGCCCCCGACGCTCAAGTGATCACCGTCGTCGACCTCAGGCCGTACAAGGAGAAGCACGGCGTCAAGACCTCCCCCGACGCTCTCGTGATCTCGAAGGAGAACTACCTAGGGCGCCTGATAGGCAAGGGCGGCGAGCGGATTCGGAAGGTTGAGGAAGAGAGCGGGCTGTCGCTGAGGGGGGTGGAGCTCACCCTGGATCTCAAGCAGCTGATCGTAGCGATCCACCCGGTCGGCTGGATCAGGAAGTACGTCAACGACGCCGACGTGGTCGGCGTGAACTTGGAGGTGGAGGTTGACTCGGAGAACTTCGGCGCGTTCGTCGGCCAGAAGGGCGTCTTCGTCCGGTTCCTAGACGAGGTCATGCGCAACCTGCTGGGCATCGGCATACGAGCAAAGACCGCGGAGTCCGCAAAGAAAGAGGAAAAAGAGGAGAGGAGGAAGAGGGCGCGGAAGTAGCCGGGTTCCGGTCATGCCGTTCGCGCGCGTCATCGTAGCAGAGAAGCCGGGCGTAGCGAGGGCGTTCGCGCTCTACCTTTCGGGTGGGAGGTACGAGCTTCGGAAGGTAGCGGGCGTTCCAGTCTACGTTTTCAAGCAGGGGGAGAGCCTTCACGCATCGGTGGGGGTGCGCGGCCACCTAATGGATTTCGATTTCCCACGGGAGTACAACAGCTGGCGCCGCGTGGACCCCCTCGAGCTCTTCGAAGTGGAACCCGTGAGGGTCGTTAGGGAGGGGATGGAAAATTACGTGAAAGCGCTCCAGGCGCTAGCGCGCTTCACCGACACCGTGATCCTGGCGCTGGACGCGGACGTGGAGGGCGAGGCCATAGCGTTCGAGGTCATGGACGTTATGAGGCGGGTCAACCCGCGCTTGAGATTCCTCCGCGCGTGGTTTTCCGCCGTAACGAGGGAGGACATAATCGACGCGCTGCGCAACCTGCGGGCTCCGAACGCGAATTTGGCGAACAAGGCTTTCGCCCGGATGGTGCTGGACCTGACGATAGGCGCCGCTTTCACGCGCACGCTGACGCTCATCGTGGAAAAACGCGGAGCGTTACCGAGGGGGAGATTCCTCAGCTACGGCCCGTGCCAGACCCCTGTCCTCTACCTGGTGGTGAAGCGGGCGATAGAGAGGGAGAATTTCCAGAAGAAAAAGTTTTTCCAAATATCAGCAACCGTTAGAATAGGAAGGTACCAGCTGAAGATGCGGCACGATCTTAAGTACGAAAAGAGGGAGGACGCAGAAAGGGTCGCCCAGGAGCTCCTGAGAGCTCGCAACGGCTTAGTGACAGCCGCGTCGTACGTGAAGCGGATTGTCGAGCCCCCCGAGCCGCTCGCCACCGTGGAGATGGAGCGCAGGGCTAGCAGGTTCCTCAACATAAGGGCCAAGCGCGCCATGGACATAGCGGAGGACCTGTACCAGGAAGGCCTGATATCCTACCCTAGAACCGACACCACGATCTACCCGCCGACCCTCAACCTGCGCGCTATAGCGGCGAAGTTCGCTGCCCACGAAGAGCTCGGCGAGTACGTGCGCAAGGTCATACTCTCGGCCCCCCAGCTGCGCGTGAGGCAGGGTAAGGAGAGCGATGGGGCTCACCCGCCCATATACCCGCTAAGGTACGCGAGCCGGGACGAGGTGGTGAAGCGGTTCGGGTTGGAGGGCTGGAAGCTCTACGACCTCGTCGTCCGCCACTTCCTAGCGACCCTTAGCCCGCCGATGGTGGTGGAGGATCAGAGCGTGGAGGTCGAGATTGCGCGCATCAAACTGAAAGCGGAGGGCTTGAAGGTTCTGGAGCCCGGTTACACGATAGTGTACCCCTTCGAGCGCCCGCAGGAGTCCGCCCTGCCCCACGTGGAGCGCGGCGCCCAAGCGGAGGTCCTGAGCGTTAAGGTTGTGGAGGCCGAGACGCGGCCGCCACCCTACTTGAGCGAGGCCGAGCTCCTGCGGCTGATGCGCAAGTACGGGATAGGGACGGACGCCACAATGCAGGACCACATCCACACCAACGTCGAGCGGAACTACTTCAAAATAGTCAGAAAGCAGTGCATACCGACGCCGCTGGGGCGGGCGGTGATAGCCGCTTTGAGCGAGGTCGCCCCCGAGGTCGTATCCCCCGAAGTTAGGGGGAGGATGGAGGCGATGCTGAAAGCCATCGCTGAAGGCGCAAAGGACCCCGAAGAGGTCGTACAAGCCGTCAAAAAAGAGTTCTACACGTACTTGCTACGGCTCAAATCGGCGGAAGAAAAGATCGCGCCCATCCTTCTGAGCGCGGTCAAGGCCGTTTACCAGCCGTCGCGCGGGTCTCCGGCTCCAAAGTCGAGCTAGCGAGAGTCCAGCTCGAATTTGCGCGCCTCTAGCAAGACCTCAACCACCCTCCCCACCGGGACTCCAGCCAGCATCGACGCGTCGACCACGTCTTTCCCAGCCGCGATGTGGGCCAGCGCCTGCCGCTCACCTGCGCTGGCGTAAAGCCCCCTCGCCAGCGCCAACCGAGCCAACCTACCGGCGCGCGCGAACAGGAGGTCCCTAGGCACCGGGCTCTTGAACAGCTCCTTCACCTCGAACTCCAGAACCGTCACCAGATCGTCGGGCTCTATCGACGGGTAGATGCGCTTTAACGCGCTCTTCAGTTCCTCGACGCCGTTGAAACCGTCCTTGCTCGCGCACTCCTCATCGAGCTGCGAGAAATGCGTCACTTTCACGTTCTTTATCTCCGCCTCACCATAGATGAGCCCCTCACTTTCTATCAAAACGAGCCTCCTACTCGGTTTCACGATGCCCCACCTTACTGTAACAGTTTTCGCGTTCTTTAAGATCTTCGGGATGAAAGCTTTCTTAAAAGTTATGGTGACGCCTAGCGACCTCTTGATGACTTTCGACGGATGCCGCGAGCGGCGCTCGTCCACACCTAGCACGCGCGCTACGTGCTGCTAGCCTTTATACACTTTTCTTTGAGCGCGTTCTCTATCCTCTCTCGCAGCTTCGCCGGCCTAGCATCGCTGGAGCGCTCCCTATAGTATACCTGCGTATTCTCTATCCTTTTCTTTAACTTTCCGTTTAGAAAAGATTACTTTCGGGCTTCTCAACGTCGAATTTATAAAGCCCCGGTTCGCCCTAAGCCCGTGAACCGCGGGGAAAGCGCGGCTGAAGCGCAGGCGGTGAGGGGGCCGGAGCCCCGGGCCCTTGAGCTCGAAATCCCCCGCCTCGAGCGGGGGACGGTGCTTACGGGGGTGGGGAAGCCCCAGAACAACCGCCCTCGGGTCGGGCTGGGCTTCAGAGTATGGAAGCCGAGGGTGAGTAAAGCGAACAGGGAGAAGCTGAAAAGTTTATACAATGATGTTGTAAACTACTTGCTCGGCGTTGCAAGCGAGCTGAAAGGACCTAAATACTTAACATACTATGCTGGAGGATGGATTGAAATGTATGAAAACGTAAAGAAAATGCGCAGGGAGGCTGGGAAGAGGACGCTGCCGAAGACGCCGCCGGTGTACATCCCTGTGCGCTTCGTGATGCCAGACGGGCGGGAGCGCGGCAACAGGAACGCGCCGGCGGTCATCGACTTGAGAAAAGGCGAGCTGCGAGTACCAAGCTATGGCGTGGTGCAGAGACTGCCCCGCAGCCTCGTTAGAGCGCTCGTTGAAGAGAATAATCTCAACCCGCGGCCGGACTTCGTTCTGCAGGTGACGAGGAAAGGTCTAGTGCGCTTGATCGCTTCCCGCGCGCCGCCGAAGAGGGACGCAAGCGCGCTGCTGCTGGTGTGCGTGGACGAGAACCTCGGGCACGGCTTGCACGCGACGCTGATACGCTTCAACGACGAAAGAGTAAGGGTGGCGAGGGGGCCAA
>JAPWTS010000096.1 GCA_028275925.1 Thermofilales archaeon | reverse complement strand
CTGATCGGCATCCCCGTCTGGGTGCCCAGGTCGTCGCCGAAGCTGACGATGTCCGGCTTCAGCTCCGCGGCCCGGCGCGCGAGCTCCAGGTAGAAGCTCTCGAGCGCCTCGACCAGCTCGTAGATCTGCGGTGGCTTGAGCACGAGGTCCCTCATCAGGTTCCTGAAGCCCCTCAGGTAGTAGAGGCGCTGGAAGAAGAAGCCGTGGCCCATGCTGATCTCGACGAGCCCACCGGCCTCGCGCGCCCTCTCCACGCTCTCCTCGATCGCGCTCCACGGCACGGTCGGAGCGCCCTCCTGGGGCACCCCCTCCTCCGGGTCAGGCATCCTGTAGCTCCTCCACGCCCTCCAGTCGCTCAGCGGGTGCTCGACCACCTGGCCCTGCAGCCCGTCCTGCGAGAACGCCCACTTGCAGCCCCACGGGTCGACGAACACGTTCCCCCTCCTCCTCAAGCCGAAGTTGTCGAAGTTCACGCTACTCCTCCTGTAGAAAGGGAAGACGAGCGGGTGCCTTAGGACGATTTCCTCCATCCGCTCCCGGTGCTTGTGCCACGCGTCCATCGAGATGTGGATTTTCCCCACGATCCAGCGGGGCCCTCCGAACTCGATCGTCTTCAGGTAGTTCTCCCTCCACTCGCTCGGCGAGACGCGGAACGCAGCCTGCACGCCAACCCCCCGCAAGCCCGCTTTAGGGCGTGTTGCTGGGAGCGCGTGTTGGCGCGGGGCGCCGCGCGGCTTCCCTGATCCTCCTCAGGAGCCTGGCGTAGTAGGTCTCCTTGAGGCACTCCTCCTCGTCGAGGACCCTGACGTACGATCTCCTGAGCCACTTCCTGAACCGCTCCTCGTCGGAAGCGTACAGGAGCTTGCCGTCCCTGATCACCTTGTAGAGGAGCTCGTTGGGCGCCGCCCGCAGGTCCACAACGTCAATTTTGTCGGCGGGCACGCCCAGCGCCGCGGCTAGCTCCGCCGCGATCGCCTCGAGCTCTTCCAGCGCTAGGGGTCGCTCCGTCAGGATCGCGACGTCGAAGTCGCCCCCCTCGGCCGCGCTGCCGCGCGCTCTGCTGCCGAAGAGGAGCGCTGCGACAACGTTCGGGCGGCGCTTGAGGACCCCCGCTACCCGCTCGCCTTCCGGCGGCGGGCTGACCCCGAGGCTTTCGGCAATCCTCGAAAGCTCCTCGAGCAGCCTCGGGGCGGCCGCCAGCGCCTTCCGCGCGACATCCACCAACTCCTCCCTGGGGATCCTCCTGTAAGCGTGGGCCAGCAGGTTCCTCGTCCTAGCGACCTTCGCGACCTCTTCGGCGAACCAGCGGGGGGCGTACCCCCTTTCGAGGAGGGGTGCGGCGAGCTCCGAGTACGAGGCCGGCTTCCTCAAGCCGGCTTCCGCCAGCAGCGAAGCCAGCGCGTCCAGGACGTTCTGGTGGAGGGAGTAGAGGTGCCACCTCAGCGCAGCCTCGTGGAGGCCGCTCGCGACCCCGGACCTCAGCAGCTCCTCAATGGACTCGAGGCTCTCCCACGCTTGCGACACGAGGCTCCTCAGCTCCACGGGGCCTCGGCGCAGGGGTCGGGGAAAAAGCTTGGGTTGCAGCTGGGCTCCGAGCCTCAGCCCACCACGCTGCCGAGGTCGACCTGCCATACTGAGTAGCCAGGCTTCCGCTCCCGGTTCTCCCGGTGGACGTCGAACCAGAGGACTGGCTCGGCGGTCCTCTTCACGTACTTCACGACAACCCGGTTCTCGCCCCTGCGCAAGACCGCGGGGAACCAGTACATGAATGGGTGCCACACGCACTTCGCCGCCGGCTTCTGCGACGGCTCGAGGAGCCTCCCGTTGAGCCAGACCTTCACGTCCCCCTGGGCGCCGACGACGAGCGAGACCTCCCTCTCCTCGGGCGAGTAGAGGCGGTGGAGGAGGTAGAGGCAGCACTCGCCCTTGAACCCGACGACCGAGCTCAGGGGGATGAGGCTGGAGGGCGAGTCGAGGGCTACAGCTCCGCTGAACAGCTCCACCTCCCTCCCCTCCGCGATCAACCGCTCGTCCACGTACGGCCTCTCGACGTCGGCCGCGTCCTCGATCCAGCTCGGGCTGTCCCAGAAGGGGCCGAGCACCAGCCACCTCCTCGCCCCGACCAGGCCGAAGCTCTTCTCCCAAACCCTCCCGCCATCGCCCGCAAAGACCGCGCGCAGCAGGTTCCTGTCCCAGAGCACGCCGCCGGCGGGGGCCGCCACCTTCACCCTAACCGTGCGCGAGCCGCGCGGCGGGACCTCCAAGCTCAGGGGCGGCGGGGCCCTCCAGCCCTCGGGAACCTCGAGGCGCAGGGTGCCGGAGACCGGCACGCCGCCGCTGTTCCTCACCACCACCTCGATCTCCTTCTCGCCGCCCGCCGCGACAGCGGGCTCGCCCAGGTAGTCGACCTCCACCTCGACCTCGGGCTTCGGCCTCGCGGCGCGCACCCTGCGCGCCATCTCCTCGACGCGCTCCGGCACGTTCAGGATCCTGACCCTCCTGTTCAGCGAGCGGGAGGCGGCGACGCCCACGGCGCACGTCTCGGTCGCGAGGTCGCTGATCCTGTAGCTCCCCCTGGGCAGGTGGAAGCCCATCTCGAACCTGTCGTTTAGGGGCTCCTTCCACTTCGCCGGTATCCGGCTCTCGCCGAGGATCACGCCCAGCAGCGCCAGCGCCGTGGCGGCGGTGCAGTCGGTGTCGTAACCGCAGTTGAGCGCGATGAGCGCGGTCTTCGCGAAATCGAGCTCCCCCCAGAGCAGCGCGATGAGCGTGAATCCGACGTTCTGGTGGACCGAGGTGGCGTCGGGGCTGCCGAAGCGGCGCAGCACCTCGCCCCTCGCCCTCTCCCAGCTGCAGCCCCTCCTCCTGCACTCGCGCACGAGCTCGATCACCGCCCTGAGCTTCGAGCCCTCCGGCACGTACCTCAAGCCGACCTCGACGAGCCGGTCGAGGCTGCTCTCGAAGAAGGCGGCCGCCTCCACCGCCGCGTAGAACTGCTCCGCCCAAACCGAGTCGCGCCAGTGGTCGAGCACCGCGTCGCGCTCCGCGTAGGATGCGGCGAGGTCGGGGTTCCCGGGCGAGATGAAGGCCCAGACCTCGGACCTTATGGGGGAGCCCATCGACTCGCGGAAGTACTCGTTGTCGAACCAGCCCGAGGTGGGCGGGTCGATGCCGCGCGCGAAGTTCTTCAGGAAGCGGCCGTACTCGTTGAAGTGGTACCAGCAGTGCTCGAACCACTCCTCCGCCAAGTCCCTGCTCGCGACGTCGAGGCCGCGCTCGAACAGCGCGTGGAGCCACAGCACCTGGAGGTCGAGGTCGTCGTTGGGCGGCCACCGCTCCGGGAACGCGGTCTCCTCCGTGAAGCCGTGGAGCCTCTTCTGCCCCTCCACCTGCGCTCCGATCGCGCCCCCAACGCTCTTGCCGACCCAGCCCCCGTACACCTTATCGTAGTAAACATCGTACTCGAGCTCCAGCTGCCGCTCCACGAGCTTCGAGCGCGGGTTCGCCATTAAACGCTTTCCGGTCGCGCCTAGAAGATCCTCGTGATGCCCGCTAAGCCGTCGAAGTCCCTATCGTTCGAAATTATCGTTGTGACCCCGAGCTCCATCATGGTCGCCACGTGCACGCGGTCTTCGAAATCCCTGGGCTTCTCCAGCTTCTCGGCCCTGCTCAAAATCCCGGCCGTGAGCGGCGCCAGCTCGACGCCCACCTCCTCCAGGATCGAAGCCGCGTTCTCGAGCCCCGTCAACACGTAGAGGAGCCACGCGCTCAACGATGAGGTTACGAGGCGCCCGCCCCAGCTGGCGATGTGGTCCCTCGCCCGCTCGCCGAACTGCGGGTGGGCCGTCAGGTAGTAGTACAGGACGTTGACGTCAACGTAAACCCTCTCTTCTGAGGAGCTTCTCCGTCTCGGCCTTGGCCGCATCGTCGATCTCCTCGGGGCTCGTGAACCTAGCGGGCGCGGCGATGCCGTAGTACCTGTCCACAGCCGGCTTCAGCGGGATCAGGATCAGGCGGTCCCCCTCCACCTCGATCCTAAAGCGCCTCCACGGCACCCTGCGCCTAATGCTGGCCGGAATGTAGAGGCGCCCGGAGCCGTCGATCTCCACGACCTCCACTTCCACCCTGCGGAAAGGGATATGCCATATTATAAGCTTTTTGGTACAAGAAACCCGCAGGATCGACCCAGAGTTTAGTCGGGGGTGCGCTGCTCTACAGAGCAGGTTGGGGAAGCCTTTTTAGGCAGCGCTCCCGCTTCGCTCCCGTGTGGCACCTCGTCTTGCCCATACTTTTGGTCGCCGGCTCCCAGGCGGCGGACGAGCTGCTGAAGTACTACGAGTACGATAGGAGCCTCCCCCTGAACGCGACTATGGAGAAGATCGGCGAGGAGGAGACCTTCGTAGTGTACGAAGTGTATTATGATAGCGTGAACCGCGTCCGGGTGCCGGCCCTGCTCGTCGTCCCGAAGGTGGGGAAGCCGCCCTACCCCTGCATCGTGTTCCTCCACGGGTACGGCGGTAGGAAGGAGGACGCGATCCCCCTCGCTAGGGTGGCGGCGCCCCGCGGCTACGCCGTCTTCTCGATCGACGCCGTGCTCCACGGCGAGCGCATGGTCCCCGGCAAGCAGCTGTACTCGCCGGACTTCGAGGAAACCGTCAGGGGCTTCATCCAGACGGTGATCGACATGAGGAGGGGGTTGGACTTCCTCGAGACGCTCGACTTCATCGACAGGGAGAGGATCGGGTACGCTGGAGGCAGCATGGGCGGGATCATCGGGGCCATCTTCATCGGCGTCGAGCCGAGGGTGAAGGCGGCGGTCCTCGCGGTGGGCGGCGGCAACATGTCGCTGATGGTGAGGGAGAGCGAGCACCCCGCCGTCCCGCCGATACGCGAGCGGGTCAGGGAGCTGGGGATGAGCTGGGAGGAGTTCCAGAGGATTACAGAGCCCATCGAGCCGCTGAACTTCATCTGGCGCTTCTCGCCGAGGCCCCTCCAGCTCCACTGCGGCAGGTACGACAGGATCGTGCCGGCCGAGGCGCAGAGGCAGCTCGCGGAGAGGGCCGGTGAGCCGAAGGAGGTGTACTGGTACGAGGCCGGCCACGGGCTCCCGCTCCACGAGGTCGTGCCGCGGGCCCTCGAGTTCTTCGACCGCCACCTCAAGGGGAAGACGCTCCTAGACAAGCTCGTGGAAAGGTTGCCGATGGCGCTGG
>JAPWTS010000095.1 GCA_028275925.1 Thermofilales archaeon | reverse complement strand
GCGATCAGCGCCATGATGGCTCCTATGCCGCATGCGGTGACGTCCTTCTCGATCACCACGTCGTAGAAGCCCCTATCGTCGAGCTTCAGTATCGCGTCGATCGCCGCTCGGTCCTTCTCCGCCGCAACCCTCGCTTCCTCGTAGTGCGTGAAGTCGCTGCTCGCCACGATGTAGGCTTTCACGCCCAGCTCCGCGATGGCGCGCGCGATGGCCTTGCCGATCTTCCGCGAGACTTCAAGGTTCTGAAGGTACATGGAGATCGGGACGATCTTGAAGCTCTGGCCGAAGACGTACTGGAGGAAGGGGATCTGGACCTCCAGCGAGTGCTCGTACTTGTGAGCGGTTTCGTCGAACGCGATGACCTCGCTCCATTCAACGAGCCTCCGCGCCAGGTCCTTATCGACCTCCACAGCCCCCAAGGGGGTTTCCCACGCGTCAGCCTCCGACACGGCAACCGGCACCCCGACGCCGTGGTGGTTGGGGCCTAGGAGCACGACAACCTCCGGCGCTCCGCTGCGCGCCAGCTCGGCGTAACCGTACGCCGCCACGTAGCCGGAGTACACGTAGCCGGCGTGGGGGGCTACGATGCCGAGCGCCCTCCCCGTGTAGCTGGCAACAGGCGGCTTCTCGCCGGGCCCCTTCGCAAAGGCTTCCTCTAGCTGCCTCAGCAACCGGTCCCTCGAGGCTTCGTAGAAAAGCCCGGCGACCGCGGGGCGCCGCACCCTCACCCGACCCACCGCGCGCGTGGGCGCGCTAGACTATCTCGCCGGTCACCAGCACCTTCGCCTCGAAGTCCTCCGGCGGGACCGGCAGCTCGCCGGTGGGCGGCAGCTCGCCGCGCTCCCTGAGAACCTGCCGGGCCAGCAGCCAGTAGAGCAGCGCGAGCGCCTTCCTGCCGCGGTTGTTCGCCGGTATTATTAGGTCGACGTACTCTATCGGGCTGTCGGTGTCGCAGAAGGCCACGACCGGGATGCCTATCCTCGCAGCCTCGCTGATGGCTTGCGTGTCGACCCTCGGATCCGTGGCGATGAGGAGGTCCGCCTCCACGTAGTTGGGGAGCTTGGGGTTCGTCAGCGCGCCGGGGGGGAAGCGGCCGACTATCGGGACGCAGCCGGTGAAAGCGCAGAACCTCTGGACCGGCCTGTAGCCGTACTGCCTGGCAGACACGACGACCACCCGAGAGGGCTCGTAGCGAGCGATGAACCGGGCAGCTATCCTCAACCTGCGGTCCGTCTCCTGCACGTCGAGGAGGTGCAACCCGTCGGGGCGCACCCCGTATATGAAGCGCTTCATGAACGCGCTCTTCATCCGCGTCCCTATCCTGACGCCGGCCGCCAGGTACATCTCCAGGGGAACTAGCAGTTCCACCTCCTTCAACTCCTCGCGTATCCGCGCAACGTCCCTAGCTCTCTCTTCCTCAGCCACGCGTAGCGCGTTCGAACGCTCGCTCTTTAAAGCTTGCGCGCTCTAGCGGAGCTTTTTCGCGGCGAGCTGAAACCCCGAGCGCGCAGCTCGATGGCCCCGTTCTCGACGATTATGTACGTGTTGGAAGGGGGTCTCCAGTAGGGGAGGTTGAAGCTCCAGCTGGCCTTCCAGCTCCCCGTGTTCGCGACGCGGGCTTCGCGGTCGATCCCCGGTATGTGAGTGTGCCCCATGACGAGCCACCAATCGCTCGGCAAGCGCAGCTTCTTCTTCAGAGCCTTCTCCAAATACAGCCTCTTGCCGAGCGTCATCGCCGCAACGTTCACCAGGAACGCGTGAGCCCCGTTTCGGAGCGCCAGATCGCCGTGCGTCAGGAACATCCGCAGCCGCCCCACGCGCGCTATCAGGGCCCGCGGGTACACGTGAACGCTCAAACTTTCCAGTCTCAAGTGTGTTTCCCGCTTCAGTATCGGGTCGTGGCTGGAGCCGCTCGTCACGTAGTAGATCTCGAGCCCTGCAACACCCCGGAAGACGGCTCGGAGCGCGCGCTCCAGCTCGTCGTCGCCAACCTCCCTGTGGAGGTCGTCGAAGAGGTCCCCCAAAATGACCAGCGAAGCCCCTTCCCTCGCAGCCAACCCGGCTATTTCCCCAACCTTGCAACTTCCAGGTTTGCAGTGCAGGTCAGAGACCATAACGGCCCGCTCTAATTCGATCACGCTGTAGCGCATCAAGCGGCCCAAATCACGATGTCAATTTATCCTCTCCCTCCTCCTCTCCACAGCGCGCTATCGCTGCAGCTTTGGCAGATGCGTCATCAGAAACATTAAAAGCCCGTCGCGCACTCAGAATGTGTGGATCACCGTATAGCAGCAGCGATGGGTGCCATTTTGATTTTAGCGCTGATTAGCCGCGCGGCGGGTGCAGCCCCCTCCTCGCTAACTTACTACATCAACGTGGCCGCTAGCGGCAACGCCACCGTCGTGATGGTTTTCGCATCGAACGGTAGCGGGGCGTTTTACACCTACGTGCCCCGCTTCGAGCCGTGGAGCGTAACCGTGTGGAGGGGGGCAATTGCGGGGAAGAGAGTCGAAAACTCGAGCGCGTACTTCTACTATAATGCGACGTTTGAGTATTTGGTCGACGAAACCGGTGCTTTCGGGATGAACATCTCCTTCCGCTTCCCCTTCGCTTCGCTTTATGCCGGCGAGCGGGGCTGGTTCATGACGCCTCTCTTGGGCGCGCCGCCGGGGACGACCGTCACGGTAGTGGTGACGATAGAGGGGTTGGGGAGCGTGCTCGACGTGTCGCTCGACAACGCGATGGTGCGCTACAGCCTCGAGGGGAACACCCTGAAGGTCCAGCGAATCTCGCTGAGACCGGGGGGCTCGCGCGTGACCGTGGATTACAGGCTCGCGAGACCGGTTGAGGAGACCACCATGGAGCTCGACGCGAACGGGACGCTCGTTAGAGTCAGGGCGGCACCCTACTACAAGGGGTTAGCGCGCGCGGTAGCGGGCGTGGTGGGGAAGGCCGTACCCTACCTGCGGGACATCTTCGGCTACTCGCCTTCGAGCGTGGATTTCGAGCTGTTCCTTCCGACGCGCATGGACCTGAGCGCTCTCGGCTACGTTATGGGCGAGGACATAAACGCCGGCGGGGAGGGCCCCATCCACCTCAACTTAGCGCTCCTCCGGTTCAAGGAGGGCTACCTCGAAACGACCGTCGTCCACGAGCTCGTGCACAAGGCCTTAGGGGCTTTGGGCGTGCCCGCAAACAGAGAGCTGAGGTGGTTCC
Source organism: Thermofilales archaeon (assembly GCA_028275925.1). GTDB lineage: Archaea > Thermoproteota > Thermoprotei > Thermofilales > Thermofilaceae > JANXEW01. Next base: position 2,050 of record JAPWTS010000095.1, on the reverse strand, counting down.
ACGAGGGTGTGGCGCAGTACGTTTCGGTGAAAATCTGCGAAAAGATAGGTATCGACGTGAGCGACGCCGAAGCTTCGCTCGAGAGCGCTGCCAGGGTCTTCGGGAGCGGCTTAGCGAAGCCGGGCTTCGTGCAGAGGTGGACCCCCTCTGGCGACGAGGGATCCTACTACGCCGCCTCCTACTACGTAGTGGCAACGCTAGCGGAGGAGCGGGGAGGTCTCAGCTACATTAAGAGGGTGGCTAGCGAGATAAGGAGGAGGGGCGGTGTTAGCAGCAACCAGGATCTGGTCGAAGCCTTGAGCGCCGCTGCCGGGGAGGATCTGGCACCTCGCTTCCGCGACTGGGGGTTCGAGGTCAGCGAGACCCGGGTAGCAGCGGTGCCCCGGCTCGCAGCAGCGCTGGCAGCCGCCGCTCTCGCGGCGGCCGTCGCGTTCTCGCTCCTCGTCATACTCCTCTGGAGGAGGAGGGGGGAGCGGTGCCCCTACTGTTACGGCGAAGTCCCGCGCGGCGCCGCGTACTGCCCCTACTGCGGCTACCCGCTCCGCGCGCGGAGCGACGAGGGCTACTCTGCGTCCTGAACGTAGGGTTCCCCGCGTCTCACGCGCTCGAGCGCTCTCCTCGCCTCCCAGCCGGCGTAAAACGCGTGATCGGGCGCTAGGAAGGACGCAAGGGGCTTTAGATCCTCGTACGACGATACCGCGAGCTTCGCCGCGAGCTTGCCGTCCGGGGCCCTCAGCTCTACGCGCAACCCGCCCTCCCCCGCCTCTACCAGCAGGTTCCCCCGGCTGTCGGCCACGAAAGCCCTCAGCGCCTCGTAGTGGTCATGCACGAGTTTCCACGCTCGCTCCCAGTCATGCTCGTACACGTGCGCCGAGCTGCTGATCAGCGTGACGACGCCGACCTTCAACCCCAGCTCCCGCGCAACGAGCTCGGCCAACTTCACTTGGCCGTAGGCGTTGAGGGGCCACGCCGCGTAAATGTCGTTGCTCCTCACGAAGGCCGTGTGGTTGTAGAAGCCCCCCGTCACGTCGCCCTGGATGGCGAAGATGCATGGGGGCTCGCTGCTCGAAGGGTCCCTCTCGTGGTCCCAGAGCACGGCGAGCGCCCTCCTGGACTCTGGCGCCCTCCTCAAGCGCTCCACGAGGCGAGCGAGCTGGTCTCCAGCGCGCGGGTGGCTTCGCAGCCGCTCCCCGTACGTGTAGGAAACCCCAACGGGCTTCTCAGGGGTAAGGAGCGAGCGGAAGTGCGCCTCGAAGTCCTCTGCCCTGAGGTAGCTCGAGAACTCGCGCTCCAAGTCGTACCCGCTTCCGCGCACGTTCAAGACCACAACCAGGTTCAGGAGCTGCTTCTGCCGCTCCCCGTACTCGCTTCCCTTCACGGCGCCGAACATCATGACGGAGTAGACGGCCTTGACCCACGCCCTAAAGAGGGAGGTCTCCTGGATCACCTGCCCGCTCACCGGCACAGGCCAGCTCTCAGCGGCTGCCTCCCGCAGCTCCAGGCGCAGAACCCCCCTCTTGGGAGGGGAAGGGTCGTAGAGCGCCGCGACCGCGTCGGCGAGCGCGCGCCAATCGCCGAGCGCGAAGCGGTCGCGCAGGTCCACCACCTTCACTCCCTCCAGCAGCGGCTTCAGCTCGCTCAGGGGCCACATCAGCTCGGGGAGCGCTTGCGCCCGGGAGAACAGCTGCACCAGCGCCTCGCCGCTCCCCGATAAGTCGGCCCCAAAGATCACAAGCGCGTCGATCTGAGGCTTCTCCGCCAGCGTGTGGAGGAGGTAGTTGATCCCGTAAACCGTGTACAGCGTGCCCACAGCATGCACCTTGTCCAGCACCCCCAGCTCCTCCAGCTTCCTCGCCACGACCTCCTTCCTAGTCCACAGCGTGCAGATAGCCACGTTCGATAGCTCGTTGATGAAGACTACGTCCTTGCGCACCATGATAACGGGATAATGAGCTCTTTTCTGGAGACTTTCGCTTTACCATCTCCCCAATGACTTATCGCTGGAGAACCCACCGGCGTCATGCCGCAGTAGTACGAGCTCGCACTATAC
>JAPWTS010000094.1 GCA_028275925.1 Thermofilales archaeon | reverse complement strand
CACCTTCTCCACCACCAGCGTGCCGGAGGGGGCGCGGGGCTTCGCGTTCGAGAAGCACTCGTACAGGTCGAGGGCCCTGCCCGAGCTGAGGTGGTTCGCCGCCCTGGACGCGGAGCTGCGGGAGGGAGTGGGCGTGCTCTGCCTGACGCCAGGCTGCTACGGGGTTGTGGAGGACCAGTTCTTCAACCTGGAGCTCAACCTGGTGAAGCCGGAGGAGCCGCTGGGGCCGGGGGAGGAGGCTTCGATCGCGTTCGAGCTCTACGCCTTCAGCGGGCTCGCGAGGGTCGACCACCTCTCCCCCAGCATGGCGGTGGCCGTCGAGTCGCCCTCCGTCGCGCTGCCAGGCGAGAGGTACGGCGGCTCGCTTAGGGTGTTCCCCTTTAGGGGCCTGCCGGGGGGAGTCGAGGCTTGGCTGGAGCTCGTGCGCGGCATGGCGAGCATCGGGAAGCGCGGCTACTGCGTCGACAGGGTGCCCTTCGGCGTCAGGAGGCTGCCCCTCTCGGTCGAGAGCCTCCCGCCGCTCCGCAGGTTCGAGCTCGGCTCGGCCCGCTTCGAGACGCCGGAGCCGCTGGGGTGGACGATGGACAGGGAGCTCTACGAGGTGGCGTACGTGAAGGCTCGGGTCTGCGGGGAGGAGGTCGCGAGGCCCTTCTCGATCAACCCGGACGCGGCGTACGTGCTCCGGCTCCTCCCCGAGGGACTGAAGCGGAGGGCGAGGGCGATCCTCGAGTTCAACGCTCCCGTCGAGTCGGAGCACATGGAGCGGGAAGCCTCGCTGCCGCTGCTCGCCGCCTTCTCGAGGGGCTCGAGCCTCAAGCGGGGTAGGATCCTCCGCGAAACCCCCAGGCTGGACTCCGAGCTCGCGCGGCTCGCGCTCGAGCTGCTGGCGGAGAGGAGGGAGCTGGTGGAGAGGGCGGCGTCCGGCCGCGTGGACAGCAGGGTCGCCAGCTCCGCGCCCGTCCTGCTCATGGCGCTCGGCTACCTGGTTGCGCGCGACGAGGCGCTCCTCAAGGCCCTCCGCAACCTCTACGCCTACATGGTCGAGGGGGTGGAGCGCGGCACGTACATCGACTGGTTCAACGCGCTGCAGGGCGGGGGCGGGGCGTCGCGCTTCGCTGACTACGCCCTAGCGCTCGACATCGTCGGCGGCGAGCTGGGCGGCGAGCTCCTGGAGGGCGCGCTGTGGGCCTTCTCCTGGCTGAGGGACGAGCTCGCGAAGCTGACGAACGCGTGGGCGGGGAACTGGGAGATCTCCGAGGCCGCCGGCCTGCTGGCGCTTGCCCTCGAGCTCGGCGGCGACCGCCGCAGCGACTCGGCTTTCCTCAAGGCCTACGCGGCCGTGCTCGCCGCCCTCGACTCCTTCCTCCCCGACGGCGCTTGGCCGGAGCTGGCGGCCGGCTACCACCTCTACGCGCTGGAGAGCCTGCTCAAGGCGCTCGAGGTGCTCAAGCTCTCGGGGGCCGCCGACCTCTACGCGTACGAGGGCCGGTGCGGGAAGCCGGTGGTGGAGAAGGCGCTGGAGTGGCTGTGGGGGCTCGCGACCCCGGAGGGCAGGCTCCCCGCGCTCGAGGACTCGGGCGAGTTCAAGCCGCCGCCCGACCCGTTCATCATCGCCGGCGTCAGGCGGGGGAGCCCCGCGCTCCTGTCGATCGCGGGCCGCTTGATCCGGGAGGGCGCCCGGGTTTCCTCGCCCTACGCGATCCTCGCGCTCGCGGACAGCGGGACGCCGCTCTCCAGCGTCGCGGCCGCCCCGCCGCCACCGCCCAGGCCGAGGGTCGCGGTTTTCGAGAGCAGCGGGAGGTTCGTGTTCAGGGCTTCCGACGAGCCGGGCTCCCTCTACGTTGTCCTCGACTTCGGTCCGCAGGGCGGCTGGCACGGGCACCCGGACCGGTTGAGCTTCGAGGTGCACAGGAGGGGGGAGGCGGTGGTCGTGGACGCGGGGAGCGCCGGCTACTACAGCGGGTTGCACTGGGAGTGGAACAGGAGGAGCATCGCCCACAACACGGTCACTCTCGGCGCGAGCGACCACCCGGAGGGCGGCAGGGGCGCGCTGCTCTCGCTCAGCTGGGATGGAGGGCGCGCGGAGGCGGTCTTCGAGGCGCCCATCGCCGAGGGCGCGACCTTGAGGCGAAGGCTGCTCGTGGACGCTGGAGCCGAGATCGTGGCCGTGGAGGACGAGGTGATGGGCAGCGGGGTGTTCCGGTGGAACCTTCACCTGCGCGGCGAGGTAACGGCCGTGAGCAGCCGCGCGATCGAGGTGAGGGCCGCCAGGAACGCGCTCCGCGTGGAGCTGCCCGAGTGGGCGGAGGCACGCGTCGCCGAGGGGTGGCGAGGCGCGAGCGAGAGGACGGTCTACGTGTACTACGAGGCGCCCGTAGACGGGCGCAGGCTGATGGGCGGGAGGATCGTCTTCATCGGTTAACGCCCCAACACTCGCTCGAGCTCAGCCCCGGAAGCTTAAACTTCAGCGTGGGCTCCCCGCCTTCTCGCACCCGCGCACTCTTTTCGGGCATTCGCACTAGCCTGATCGCTCGCTCCGCTCTCGTGCGGCGCGCGCTTATATACCAGCGGGCTGCCGAACGCTCGATGCCCGAGGGGTGGAGGGCGAAGTGGATTTGGATAAGCGAAGCTGAAGAGGATGCTAGGAACATTTACGTTTACGCTCGAAAGGTTTTCGAAGCGCCCGGCGACATCGAGTCGGCCGTTCTCCGAATAACCGCCGACGCCCGGTACATCCTGTTCGTAAACGGCCAGAGGGTCGGCAACGGCCCGATCAGGGGCTGGCAGCGCTCGTGGTTCTACGACGTGTACGACGTCAAACCGTACTTGAAGCCGGGGGCCAAGAACGCGATAGCGGTGATCGTTTGGCAGCCGGGCGAGTCCAACTTCCAGTACCCGCTCGGCCGCGGGGGCCTGCTCGCGCAGCTGGACGTGAAGACCGAGAGCGGGAGGGAGGTGACGATCGCGACGGACAGGACGTGGAAGGTTGCCGTCAGCCCCGCTTACGACCGGCGCACCCCGCGGATCTCGTGCCAGCAGGGTTTCGTCGAGCACTACGACGCGTCCAAGGATCCGGAGTGGAAGTCGAGCGATTTCGACGACAGCTCCTGGCAGAACGCGATCGAGATCGGCGACGCCGCGGCAGACCCTTGGACGAGCCTCAGGGAGAGGCCGATACCCTTCCTCACGAGCGAGCCGGTGTACCCGACCCGGGTGCTGCGCGCGCGCCTGGTGAAGCCCCCTGAGGCGGTGTTCAGCTTCGATGTGCGCCGGAGCCTGGCGCTGAAGGACCGCTCGTCCAACCGCATCAGCGTCGCCGCGCTGGCTCTGACCGTCGTTAGGGCGCCTGAGGCGAAGGATGTGAGGGTCGTCGGCAGCATCCCCTACTGGGGCGGCCAGCTGCGAGTCCGCGTCAACGGCGAGGACGCGCCCGTAGAAGGGGGTGCCGCGCGGCTCAGGCTCAAGAAGGGCGACAACCTGGTGGTTTTCGACATCTCCGGTTCGTACCACGACTGGTGGTTCACAACGGTTTGGGACGGCGACGGCCTGGAGTTCAGGAACCCGCTGGGCGAGCGCGAAACCCCGTGGGCTGTAGCCGGGCCGTTCGGGTCGCCCGAGGACCCCGATTTCAGAAAGGTTTGGGGCGCCAAGACCCCAGAGGAGGTTCGCGAGGCTCCTTCCGTCCGGCCGGTCAAGCTCGAGTACGCGGCTTCGGACCACGTAGCCGCGAAAGTGGCTTTCGCTAAAGAGATCCCCGGCAAACCCGCTGTAGAGGATGTTGAGTGCTTGTGCGCCCCCAACGAGAACGTCGCGGTGGTGTGGCCTCCCGAGAGCGGCGACGTTGAGGTGCTGATAGACTTCGGCCGCGAGGTGGTCGGCTTCATCGACTTCGCCGTCGAGGCGCCCGAAGGCGTCGTGCTGGACTTCTACGGGTTCGAAGCGGTGCACCCTCGGGAGGACGGCGGCTTCGAGATCCAGCACACTTTCGGGCTCCTCAACAACGTGCTGCGCTACGTCACCAGGGAGGGGTGGCAGAGCTACACCAGCGTCGTCCGCCGCGGCTTCAGGTACCTGATACTCACCGTGCGGTTCCCGAAGGGCGAGGAGAGGCCCGTCCGCATCAAGCACATTAGGTGCCTGCTCAACACCTACCCCTACGAGGAGGTCGGCGAGTTCGCCTGCAGCGATTGGAAGCTGAACAGGATCTGGGAGGTATGCCGGTACACGCTGCGCCTCTGCAGCGAGGACACCTTCGTCGACTGCCCCGCGTACGAGCAGACGTTCTGGGTCGGCGACGCCAGGCACGAGGCTCTGGTCGCGTACGCCACCTACGGCGGCTACGCCCTAGCGAGGAGGTGCTGGCTCCTAGCCGGCGAATCCCTCTCCCGCTCCCCGCTCGTCGAGTCCCACGCGCCCAGCGGCTGGCAGAACGTCTTGACCGCGTGGGCTCTGCTCTGGGTTTGGGCGTGCGAGGAGTACTACAGGTACACGGGGGACGGGGAGTTCCTGAAAGAAATATACCCCTACGTTTCGAAGCAGATGCGCAACATCGCCGAGAAGTTCATCCGCGGCGACGGCCTCTTTGAGATCGAGGCTTGGAACATGCTCGATTGGGCGCCGATGGACACCCCGAGCAGGGGGGTGGTGACGCACCAGAACGCGATGCTGGTGGAAGCCTACCGCCGCGCCGCGCGCATGGCTAGGCTGGTCGGCAGGGAGGACGAGGCCGAGGAGTTCGAAAGGATCGCGGAGAGGGTCAAGCAGGCGGTGAACCGGCACCTTTGGGACGAGCGGAGGAAAGCCTACGTCGACGCGCTGTACCCGGACGGGGCGCGCAGCAAGGTCTTCAGCTTGCAGACGCAGACGATGATCTACCTCTGCGACGTGGCGGAGGGGGAGAGGAGGGAGATCGTGCGCAAGTACCTCTACGAGTGGCCCGAAGACTTCGTCAAGTTCGGGAGCCCGTTCGCGCTGGGCTTCCTCCTCGAAGCTTACGCCAGGGACGGCGAGATCCAGAAGGCGCTGGACGTGATAAGGCGCGAGTGGGGCGCGATGCTCGACTACGGCGCGACGACGGTCTGGGAAACCCTCACACCGAGGACCAGGAGCCACTGCCACGCGTGGGGCGCCCTGCCGGCGTTCATCCTAAGCAGCTACGTCCTCGGCGTGAGGCCCAAAGGCACGATGGCGGACGGCGTGGTAGTGGCGCCCGAGCCCGCCGACTTAACATGGGCGCGCGGGCGCTTCCCGACGCCCAAGGGCGCGGTGGAGGTCAGGTGGAGCCGCGGGGATAGAAGCTTCAAGCTGTGGGTGCAGCTGCCCGA
>JAPWTS010000098.1 GCA_028275925.1 Thermofilales archaeon | reverse complement strand
TTCAGCGAGGTTGAGAGGATGAGGAGGCCGAGGAAGGTGGTGCTGCAGCTGCCGCTCGTCGATGCCCTGCACCCGAACTGCGGCTGCTACATCGAGGGCAGCACGCTAGTCGTGAGGCTGAGCAACGGTGAGCGGCTGGAGCTCCCCTTGCCGGAGCGCGCTCTGAAGTGGCTTCAGGAGAAGGAGGCTGAAGTGGCTCCCTTGAAGGTCACGAAGATCGTGCGCGTGCAGTGGCGCGAAGACGAGCACCCTGAGCTTCTTAAAGTGCAGATCGTGCTGAGGGTCGAGCGCAGAAAACCAGAGATGCCGGAGCCCAAGGGCGCGCTGCTCTGCTACGTGGACGCGAACAGCGACTACGGGATCGTCGCCGTTTACGCTGTTTCCGACGGGAGTGAGACGAAGGTTTTGGAGACTCCGAAGCTGAAGCCGCCGAACAGGAGCAAGCGGCTGAGGGCTGCGGCGAAGAGGCAGGCTGCAGCGGCTTACGGCCACAAGCGCCGCATCAACCTCGCGCTCGCGAGGCTCTCGAAAAGGTTCAGGGCAAAAGGCTGGGTGAAGGCGGCCGCCGCTCGGATATTCAAGAAAGCCTTCCAGAGAGCGAATGGCAGGAGCCTGATGATGAACTTCGACATACCAGATCCAGAATCCATCAAAGGCTCCTACCTTCAGAAGACTTTGCTTTCTTTAAGGAATGTTGCTGACAACCTGGCTAAATGGTTCGGCGTTTACGCCACCTTCGAGTGCTACCCATCGACGAAGTGCCCATTCTGCGGCTCGGAGCTTGAAATGATTTACACGAGGCACACGCGGATCGCTTTCTGCCGGAAGTGCGGCTTCTACGACGACAGGGACTTCGTGCCCTTCTACCACTGGCTCAAAGCGCTGAACCTGCCGATGCCGAAGCACCCGCTACGGAAACTGCAGCTGCCCGAAAGCCTGAAGCCGTTAATTAACAGCGTACGACCCGGGAGCCCCGGATGAGGGCCGGGCTGCGAGTTGGCGGGGTCGCGCCTCAGGCGCCGCCCCGCCGCCCGTGCGCGCGCCGGGCGCCCCTAGCGGACTGGATGAAGCTCGGGGGCGGAGCCCGAGACCCGGCGCCGGGCCTCGGGCGGTGAAGAGCTCAACGCCCCCGTGGGCCCGCCGGAGCAGTGACAGGCGGGCCAGAGGGGGCAGAAAAGCGCGGGCCTACCCGCGCGGGCGCGCGCATCACCGAGAAGACGAGCCCCAGCCTAGCTCTCACGGGGGGCGGGAGGCGCGAGGTCAGTAAAAACGGTTTCCGCTAGCCTCCCCGGTCGGCCTCGCCCTCGGCCGAGAGCTTCTTCACGAGCTCCTGCGCGTAGGAGAACGAGACCTTGCCCTCCCTCACCATGATCTCCACAACCTTGTCGACGAGCTCGCCCCTAGCCCCCGCCATCATCGCCAGGTTCCTCGCGTGGAGCTCCATGTGGCCGCGCTGGATGCCCTCGGTCGCGAGAGCGCGCAGCGCGGCGAAGTTCTGGGCTAGGCCGACGGCGCCCATAACCTCAGCCAGCTCCGCCGCGCTCTTCACCCCCAGGATCTTGAGGGCCACCCGAGCCACCGGGTGCACCCTCGCCGCCCCGCCCACCACGCCGACGGGCATCGGCATCTCCAGGTACCCGACCAGGTTGCCGTCCGCGTCCTTCTCCCACACGCTCAGGGGCTTGTAGCGGCCGTCGCGCGCCGCGTACGCGTGGGCTGCCGCCTCGATCGCCCTGTGGTCCTGGGCGGTGGCGAGCGCGACCGCGATGACGCCGTTCATGATCCCCTTGTTGTGCGTGACCGCCCGGTACGGGTCCGCGGCGGCGAAAGCCCAAGCGTCGACGATCGCGTCGACCACCTCCTCGCCCCCGACGTCCTCCTTGTAGACCTTGACCCACGAGCGCACGAGCCTCCGGTCCGCCAGGTTGGAGACGATCCTCAAGAGCGCTCTGCCGCCCGTGATCCGCTCGATCAGCGGCGCGACCCGCTCCACCATCGAGTTCACGACGTTCGCGCCCATCGCGTCCCGCACGTCGACGAGCAGGTGGACGACGAGCATGGGCCCCCTCGGCCCCTCGACGACCCTCGCCTCCACGTCGCGCGCGCCCCCGCCGGCTTTGAGGAGCGACTCGTGGCCCTCGTTCGCCAGCCGTACGATCTCGTCCTTGTGCTCGAGGACGAGGGCCATCGCGTAGTAGGGGGCCTTGAGCTTGACGACCTGGATCTGGCCGATCATCAGCTGCTCGGTGGCCCTCGACCTTATCCCGCCGTCCCTCCTCATCAGCCTAGCCGCGTTGCTCGCGGCAGCCACGACGCTCGGCTCCTCGATGACCATGGGGACGATGTAGTCCTTGCCGTTGATGAGGAAGTTCACGGCGACTGCGAGGGGGTAGCTCATCGCCCCGATCACGTTCTCGATCATCCGGTCGGCGACCTCCGGGTCCAGGTTGCCGAAGTTGCTGATCAGCTTCACCTCCTCCTCCGTCAAGCCGGCGAACTCCGCCACGATCCTCCTCCGCTCCTCCATCGGCTTCTTGTAGAACTCGGGGATGCGGGAGGTCCTGGCGCCGGCCACGCGCTCCGCGCGCTGGCCGGCTCAAAAGGATAGCGCGCCTACGCGAGCAGGTCCTCGAGCCGCATTGCGAGCGTGCGCTCCGCGCTCGCCACGCGCAAACCCTCGAGCTCGACCTCGAACGGCAGCTCGCTCGGCAGCGGCACGTACTCCAGGTAGCCGGTCACAAGGCCGCTCGCGCTGACCCGCAAAGCCACGCGCTCGCCCTCCACGACCACGTACGTTAAAGCCCCTTCGATTACGCGGAGGGAGCCCCTGAAGCCGAGAACTTTGCAGCCGGGCGTTAACGGCCCGACCACCGCCCTCAGGCCGCCGCTCCTCCCCGCCTCGAGCTCGACGACGCCACCCTCCGCCGACCACCTGCCCACGCTGGCGGAGAGCTCGGCCCTCCCCTCGAGGTCGAGGCGGACGCCGAAGGAGAAGAGCGCGCTACCGCCGAAGCGCCTGACGTAGGGCTCCACCCTCCAAGCGGCCGAGCGCTCGCCCGCCTCGTCCGGCCAGCGCGGCCAGCAACCCGTGACGGCGACGCCCTCCCTCAGCTCGAGCCTCAGCACGCCCTCGAACGGCTCCCTCGACGTCAGGTAGACGACCGCACCCCTGTACCTCGGGCCCGCGGCGTCCGCCTCCACGTGGACCTTCAGGTGGACCACGGGTTAGGCTTCCGCGAGCGTTTTTTAAAAGGCCGAGCTCGCCCGCACCCCCGTGAGCGGCTGCGGGGCCGTCGAGGCGAGGGAGAAGTTCCTCAAAGCGTTCGTCGAAGCCCTCAACGGCTTGAGGGTGCTGACCGTCGGCCTCTCAAAGGTGGCTGCCGAGGAGGCCGCGTCCAAGGTGCTCGGCGAGCTCCGCCTGGAAGCTTCAGGCGACCCCGCGGCTTCCGTCAGAGAGCTGCTCTCCGCCTTCGGGGTCGAAGCCGAGGTGACGGCCGGCGCGGAGGAGCTGCGCGTTAGGGTGGCGGCGTGCCCCTTCTCGCTGGCAGCGTGCGACCGCTTCTGCCCCCTGCCGCACGTTGCCGCCGCCCACCTCTCGTCCAAGGGATCCCGCTGGAGCCCGAAAAGGGAGGGGCAGTACTTTGTCAAGAAAGAAGACGGCGGTTGCGTGTTCACGTTAGTGAGAGTGCCGCGCGAGCTGGCTGATGTAACGGACGATCGAGGTTGTGCTAACCCTAAAAGTAATCTGATTACGGGCGAACCCAATTGCAGCGCGTGACTATGTAGCTGCCATCGCTCGACTCTACTTCAACCATGTACCCCGGCTGCCAAGTGCCCGCTCTTATCGATAGGGTTCCTACAGGCGTATTCGCTTTACCCACGCCCAAACCGATACTAACGCCCCCTGTGCTCAGCGAGAAAGAGACCGTGACCGTAAATACGTTAAATGCTGCTGTAACGGGGATATCCCTCTGCCAGCCCTGTCCAATCAAACTGTAGTAGCTCCATCCGGGTAGCTGCCCGCTCCAACTCGCAGTCTCATGCATTGCACCGAGCGGGTCAGAAGATGTATCGACAGCGTAAGCTTTCTCGATCTGAAGCGAGGTAGAACCGGGTGGATAGTACCTTACCATGTAGTATTTGAGGTAGAACTTGGACGTGTAAACGTTCCTCCCCCTGACCCAATCGGCGCTTCCGACGCCATGCTCTAACGCCACGATCGTGCTACCGGCGCTGTACCAATCCCCGCCGTATCTGCATTCGTTTACCAACCAGACTCTCTCCTTACTTTCTACCATAATGCGAGTTCCTATAGGGTAGTACCATTTGGCACTGATGCTGTCCCACGTACCCACTTGTAAAACGCTGGTCCAAGCCCACGACTCTGCCCCTTCGGTGGGCAACGGGCACCAGCTTGCGGTTGCCGCGCTCTCTTTTGTTGCGGTTTGCGCGATCCTCCTGGCTTGCACTCTGAGTTTTACGGTGTCGAGTGGGTGCTTCATCGCTGTGATGTCGATGGGTTGGGTGAGGGTTGCGAGCAGGTTATCCTCCCTCCACGCGACGATCCAGAGGTTGAGGGGCGCGTAGATCCTCGTCCCATCCTCGAGCTCGGCGACAAGCCTCCTCGGGACCTTCGCTCCGAACTTGAAAACCCCGCTCAAGCTAGCCCGCCCTTCAGCGAGCAGCTTCGGCCCGCCGTCCGCCAGCTCGAAAGCGGCAACGCGCGCGGGGCCCGCCGGCGCACCGCTCTCGTCGAGGATCTCGACCTCCACCTCCACAAGCTGCCAACCCTCGAGGGAAGCCTCGTACAGCCTCCCGAGCGCAGAAGCGAGCGGCACCCCAACGAGAAGGAAGAACAGTGTAACCCCAAGAACAACCGCAAACGCTCCAGAGCCCCGCACCCTCATACAATTTCCCAAGTAAACTACAGCTGAACCATACTTATTTCTTTTCGCTGAGCACCGAAAGCATTCAACTGAAGGAGCCCACAAACGTTTAGCGCAAATTGAGTGTTGCGGAAGGCCCTTTTCGATAGGTTCATTTGAGGAAGTTCGAAGTAACTGCTGTGCGGCGTGTTGAGTTGACCCCGACGGTCTGGAGGGCGAGGCCGCTCTGCCTGAGCTGCAGCGCCTGCTGCAG
>JAPWTS010000020.1 GCA_028275925.1 Thermofilales archaeon | reverse complement strand
GAGGCTCCTCACCAGCGACGTGAACGCGGCCGTGGAGGGGGCCCTGCGGGGCGGCGCCGACGAGGTCGTCGTGCTCGACGGGCACGGGGACGCGTTCAGCATCCTCATCGAGCAGCTGCACCCGGCCGCGAAGCTGATCAGGGGGCGCAGGGTCCTCGAGATGGAGGGCCTCGACGAGAGCTTCGGTGCGGTGCTGGCGGTGGGCGCCCACGCGATGGCCGGAGCGCCGCTAGCCCTCCTCTGCCACACGCTCTCCCACACCGCGATCTACGAGATACGGGTCAACGGCGCGCCCGTCGGCGAGGTCGGCCTCTGGGCGATGATCGCCGGCAGCTACGGCGTCCCGCTCGCGATGGTGGCCGGCGACGCCGCGGCGGTGGAGGAGGCGAGGAGGCTCTTGGGGGACGTGGAGGGCGTCGCCGTCAAGCGGGCGACCAGCATGTACGCGGCGGAGTGCTTGCACCCCTCCGTCACGCGGAAGCTGATCAGCGAAGCGGCCGAGAGGGCTGTGAGGAGGGCCGCTCAGGGCTCCCTGAAGCCGCTCAAGCTGCCCGAACCCGTCGAGATGGAGGTCGTCTACACGCTGCCCTACATGGCGGACGCGGTGTCGAAGAGGCCCGGCGTCCGCCGCGTCGACGGCAGGACGGTCGCGTACAAGGGTAGGAGCATCCTGGAGTGCATGAGCATGCTCCTCTGAAAACCCTGAACCCCGCGGCTCGCGGGGAGGGCCGCTGCGGTAAGCTGCGCTTCGGGTCTCAGCTGCGCCGGTAGGGCTGCGCGCTAGACCCCCGCTTCAACTTGCTCGACCTCCACCGGCTTCCCAGCGAGGGGCTTCTCGAGCAGCACTTCGACTTTCACCAGGTCGCCGTCCTTGAGGCCGAGCGCCGTCCTGAGGCACACGCCGGCAACGACCTCGAGGACGTCGGGCCCGTACACGGTCCTATCGGGTATGACCACGCCGCCCTCGACCGCGTCGTTGATCACTGCTCGGAAGAGGCGGGCTCCGCAGTAGCTCCTTTCGCCCCTGCTCATGGGTGGTATGCGGAACCCGTCGTAGCCCTCCAGCAGCTTCCGCTTGGCGATGGATTCCGGCTCCAGCCTCAAGTTCAGGGTGCCGGGGTACGGGTCGAAGCCCAAGTACCTCCTAAACCACTCCTTGTACTCGGCGAGCGACACGTAGAAGCCCCCCTCGCCCAACCCCCTGAAGAGGCGGCCCGCGAGCGTCAGCCTCGCGACGCCCCCGAGGGCTTGGTTCAGGTCGCTCAGCAGCGAGCCGAGCTCCCTCAGCGCCTTCTCCGTCAGGACGTAGCGCTTACCCCTCTTCGCCACCACAGCCATGAGGTAGCCGGCCTCGACCGCCTCCCTCAACCACTTGTTGAGAGTCCACGCGGAGATCTCCAAGCTCGAGGCGACGAGCGCCTTGTCGACCGCCGTCGGCGCCCGCGCGCAACCCTGCCGCGCCAGCTCGAGGAGAAGCGCTAAGAGCTCGTAGCGCCTCATAAGCGGGCTTCACGCCCCTTAGGGCGCTATTTAGCCTTTCGCTCGACACTTGCTATGCCGGCTTTCGCGCGCAGCTGCATGTTTTTCATAGCGCGCGCTTTCGACTGCGCACTCCGTTTGAAAGCTGAAGATCTTTCCACGAAGCGGGAACGAGTTGGCGGGAGCCTGCTTATTGCTGCGCAACGTTAAAAGGTGCGCTCGCTCCCCGAGGCGCGTGGAACCGCTGACGCTGCGCTTAGAGCCGGTGAACGTGGACGCCGGCCTCGTGAGCGAGCTGGCCGGCGGCTTGAGGAGGATCTTCGCGGTAGAGGTGCGCGTGGGGAAGGGCCTGAGCCCGGGAGCCGTCCTCGAGTTCTACGACGAGGAGAGGGAGCAGGTGCGCGCCGACCTGCTCGTGGAGGAGCTGGCTAGGCTGCTCCCGCCCGTCGCGCTCATCCTCATCGACGCTGACGCGTACGTTGAGCGGCTCAACTTCGTCTTCGGAATCGCGAAGCCCGGGTGGGGCGGCGTCGTCTTCCTCGCCCGCTTGAAGCCGGAGTTCTACGGCTACCCCTCCGACGAGAGCCTGCTCCTCGAGCGGCTGCTGAAGGAGGCTGTGCACGAGCTGGGCCACGCCCTAGGCCTCGAGCACTGCAGGAACCCCCGCTGCGTGATGAGGTTCAGCAACTCGATCGTTGACGTCGACTCCAAAACCCCCTACTTCTGCGCTCGGTGCAGCCGGCTCCTCCAGCAGATGCACCCGGGCATCCTGCGCCTGTAGGTGGCGGGCCGTGGAGGGGATTCTGAGGGCTCTGGTCGAGCTCTACGCGCCGGTGGCGCTGGGGGCGCTCTACTCGATCACCGCCAAGCCGGGCGAGGGCTTCGCCCGAGCCCTCTCGCGCGCTCTGCTCTACTCCTTCCTCCCGCTCCTCCTCTTCACCTCGACGTACGGCGGGGGCTCGGGGGAGCTGCTCGCCGAGCTCGCCCAGATGGGCGCGGCCGCCGCGGTCGCGGCCGCCGCATCCCTGGCCTCCTCGCTCGCCCTGGCGCGGGACGGCGAGCTGGCGCTGCTCTCAACCTACGTGAACGCCGGCTACCTACCCATCCCCGTGGCGCAAGCGCTGTGGGGGGAGCGGGCGGTCCGCCTGGTCGGCTTCTACGTCCTCTTCAACGCCTCGCTCGGCTACGCGCTCGCCCCCCTCCTGCTGAAGGGGGACCTCAAGGGCGGTTTGCGCGAGCTCGCGCGCTTCCCACCCCTCTACGCCGTGCTCTCCGGGCTCGCCCTCTCGCTCGCCGGCGTCGAGCTCCCCAGCTTCCTCGTGCAAGCGGCGGCGAGGGTGGGTGGCGCGGCCCCCCACCTGGCGCTGTTCGCGGTCGGCCTGCAGCTCACCCGCGTCAGGCTGGAGAGCCTGAGGGACGCGGCGAAGGTGGCGGTCGTGAGGTTCGCGATCGCGCCTCTCGCGGTGGCGCTCGCAGCCCCCCGCTTCACCGAGGTCGGAAGCCTGGCGTGGAGGGTCGCGATCCTCGAGTCCTGCATGCCGCCCGCCGTGACGGGGGCGGTGCTGTGCAGCGTCTACAGCCCCCGCCCCGAAAGGGGCGCGAGCGTCGTGCTCCTGCTGACGCTCGCATCGACCGCCGCGCTGCCCATCCTCCTCGCGCTCCTCGCCTAGAGCGCTTCAGCCGCTAGGACCTCCTCCCCCGAGCCGGTCCACCGGCTCAGCTCCACGCGGCCGCTCGAGATCCTGACGAAGGTGCAGCACGGCCTCCCCGGCTCCTCAACCCAGCTGCCGCAGTTGGCGATGAGCCTGCCCCCTTCGCCCCTCGCGAGCTCGGGCACGTGGGTGTGGCCGAAAACAACGAAGTCGACGTTCCCGAACCCGTTCGCCTCGATCAGGCTGAGCAGGTTCGAGAGGGGCCTGGAGACCGCCGGCGAAGCCAGGCTCTTGCCGCGGAGCCTGCTTCTCGCCAGCGGCTGCACCAGGCCGTACCAGAACCTGTCCTGGATCGCCCGCCAGAAGAGCACGATGAGCGGGGCCGAGAGCAGCAGCGCGGAGGCGGCCGCTGCCAGGCGGAGCGGGGGCGGGGCGCCGTTGGTGGCCGCCATGACGAGCGGAAGCAGGGCGACGTAGCCGAGGGCCACGACCCACTCGCTCGCCCACGGCAGCGCGTAGAGCGTTTCGGAGAGCAGGTACACGTAGGGCTCGAGGCGCCACAGCCACCTCAGCTTCACGAACTTCCAGTCGAGCTGGTGGCCGTGGAAGAGGAGGCCCCTCCTCCCCCCGCACTCGAGGACAGCGTACTCGGGGGCGACCAGCAGGTTGTCCCTCTCGAAGAACCTCTTCCGGCCGAGGTGGGCGACGATCCTGTCGTGGTTGCCGGCGACGTACAGCACCCTGCAGTCGAGCTTCGCCAGCGCCCTGAGGGGGGCGTACGCGGCGGCGAAGACCTCACTGGCCTTCGCGCTCCACAGCTCGAACACGTCGCCCAGCAGCACGAGCAGCGCGGGCTTCCGCGCGGCCAGGTGCTTCAGGAACTCCTCGAACTCCCTGAACTTCGCCAAGAAGCGGTTCCCGTACCTCAAGCCGAGGTGCAGGTCCGAGACTACGACCGCCTCCTCCCCCTCCTCCAGCGAGATCACGGGGACCTCGCGCCCGTGGAGCTCCGCTCTCTCTAAGCGCACCGCGCGCTCGCTACGCGCCCCGCGGGACCACGTATTAAAAGGACGCGCTTAACGTCCCAGCGCGCTCGCTAGAAGCCGGCATGCTAGGCTATCGAAGAGCGGCTTTTGGCGCGCGGCGCCAAAGCCTTTTTATCGCCGAGCGGCGCGCGGCGCCCGATGGGTCTGCCTCCGGGACCTAAGGCCTACCTCGTGTCGGTGGGCAACGAGCTGCTGATCGGGAGGGTCGTCAACACGAACGCTGCCTGGCTGGGGCGCAGGCTGACGGACCTCGGGTACAGGGTGGAGGCTTGCCTCGTCGTGGCCGACAGCTTGGACCTCATCGCCTGGGCTTTCGCGACGGCCGTCGAGCGGGGGGCGCGGGTGGTGGTCTCGACCGGGGGTTTGGGGCCCACCTTCGACGACATGACGGTGGAGGGGTTGGCGAGGGCGATGGGGGTTGAGCTCGTCCTCGACGAGCAAGCTCTGGAGATGGTGCGGGAGAAGTACAGGGGGGAGCTGACAGAGAGCAGGGTGAAGATGGCGAAGCTGCCGAAGGGGGCGAGGCCGATACCCAACCCGGTGGGCACGGCGCCGGGCGTCGAGGTCGAGTGGAGGGGCGCCCTCATCTTCCTGCTCCCCGGCGTCCCGGCGGAGATGGAGGCGATGTTCGAGTCCTACGTGGAGCCGAAGCTGAAGAGCCTCGGCCCCCTGCCCTGCAAGGCTGAGGCTACGCTCAGGGTTTCTGGGGTCCCCGAGTCCGTCGCCGCCCCGGTGATCCGGAGAGCGCTGGAGCTGGGCGAGAGCGTGTACGTGAAGAGCCACCCGAAGGGGGCCGAGCTGGGGGTCCCCGTCCTCGAGCTGCACGTGACCGCGTACGACAGGGACTGCCGCGCCGCCGAGGAGCTGGTGGGGCGGGTTGCGTCCTTCCTCGAGCGGGAGCTGGCGGCGCTGGGGGGCCGGGTGCAGCGGCTGGGTGGCGGCTCTTGAAGGTCTGGCTCGACGCGCTCACGCCGAAGCAGGGGAGGCTGGCCGCCTGCCTCCACCGCTCGCTGAGGCGGGCTGGGCACGAGACCCTCGTCACGTGCAGGGAGCACGAGTGCACGGCCAGCGTGGTACGGCTCTACGGGGTCGAGCCGGTGGTCGTGGGGAGGTACGGCGGCGAGACGAAGCTCGGGAAGCTGCTGGCCGACGCGGAGCGGGTTAGGGAGCTGGCCGAGCTCGTCAGCGCCCGGGGGGTTCGGGCGCTCGTGTCGTACCCGAACCCCTCGGCGGCTCGCGTGGCGTTCGGCCTGGGGATACCGTACGTAGCCCTGAACGACACGCCGCACGCGGACGCGGCGAACAGGCTCTCGCTCCCCCTCTGCGCCTTCCTCGTGGCGTCGGAGGCGCTGGAGGGGAGGTTCGACCGCTACCTCGCGCCGGGGGCGAGGGTCCTCTACTACAGGGGGGTGGACGAGGTGCTCTGGGTGAGGGGCTTCGAGCCCACGGGGAGCTCGCTGAGGGAGCTGGGCTTGGAGAGGAAGGAGTACGTGGTCGTAAGGCCGGAGGAGTACAAGGCCGCTTACTACTCGTGGGAGGGCTGGGGCTGGCTCGAGCTGTGCGAGGAGCTCAGGAGGAGGGGGCTGCGGGTCGTCGTCCTGCCGAGGTACGAGGAGCAGCGCGCGGCGGCCGAGAAGGCGGGGTTCGCGGTGCCCAGGGGCTGCGTCGACGGCTTGGACCTGGCCTACCACGCGCTAGCCGTGGTCACCGGCGGCGGCACGATGGCGAGGGAGGCCGCCCTGCTCGGCACGCCCTCCTACTACACGTTCCCGCTCGAGCTCGAGGTCAGCGCGTACGTGGAGAGGCTCGGCTTCCCCCTCAAGCGGTGGTCGGGGAGCGCTGGCGAGCTGGCCGAGGAGATCGCGAGCTTGGAGAGGAGCGAGGTGGAGGAGTGGGCGGAGAAGGCTAGAGAAAGGCTCGCGGGGCTCGAGGCGCCCGACGCTAAGGTGCTCGAGGCGCTCCGCGCGCTGGGAGGCTAGCCCAGCACTTCGCTGGGCAGCTTCACCTCCACCTCGCGCCCCTTCCGCGCCGACTCGTAGATCGCGTCGATGATGAACATCTCCACCACGATCTCCCTGGGGTCGATCGGCGAGGGGCCGCCGCGCTTCACCGCTTCGACGAAGTTCCTGATCCTCTCCCTGTAGATGTCGACCTGCGGGAGCTTGAGCGTGGTGTTGGTCATGTAGCCCCACTCGTCCCTGTACACCTCGAGCGGGGACAGCCTGAGGCCGCCCTTCGTGCCGAGGATGAAGGGGGGGCCGAGCGTGTCCGCGTGCATCGCCCAGCTCTCCTTCAGGACCATCGTCAAGCCGCCCTCGAACCTGATGAAGGCGGCGACGAAGTCCTCGACCTCGAACTCGTCGGGGTTCCAGGGCCAGCCGCCCTCGACGGCCGCCTCCCTCTGCTTACCGATCGCCGCCTCCGTCACAGCGGACACCGTGAGCGGGCGCGGGTGGCCGAGGACGAACATCATGTTGTCGATCGCGTAGCAGCCGATGTCGAGGAGCACCCCGCCGCCGGCGAGCTCGCGCTTCACGAAGGTCGGGGAGCCGGGTATGCCGCGCCTGCGGCCGCCGAGCGTCGCTTCAGCGTAGTAGATCCTGCCGAGCGCCCCCGATTCCACGATCTTGCGCGCGGCCCTGAGCTCGGGCGACCACCTCGTCTGGAAGCCGACCATGAGGATCTTCCCCGAGGCCCGCGCGGCCCTGAGCATCTCCAGGGCTTCGGCCCCCGAGGAGGCCATCGGCTTCTCGACGAGCACGTGCACGCCGCGCTTCAACGCTTCGATCGCCGGCTTCGCGTGCACCGCGTGGGGCGTGCAGACGCTCACCGCGTCCAGCTCCACGCTGTCCAGCATCTTGACGTAGTCGGTGAACACGCCGTCCGGGGGTATCCCCCACCGCATCGCGAAGCTCCTCGCCCGCTCTTCAACAACGTCTGCGACGGCTACGAGCTCCACGTCGGGGATCTCCCTGTAGTAGTGGGCGTGGTTGTTCGCGATGCCGCCGGCGCCGATAATGCCGACCCGGATTTTGGCCACGGGGCCCGCCGGCTCTGCCTCTTAAAAAACCCTTCCGCTATAATTTCTAAACCGTTCCGGGCTCCTGCCGCGGCGCGGCTTCGACCGCGCGGCGCCCCCTCCTCAGGAGGTAGCAAGCCGCCACCGCGACCGCGGCGAGGGAAAGCGCGATGAGCGGCGGGTAGAGCGGTACAGGGAGCCGCGGCTCCCGCTGAGTCGCCGCGAGGTTGACCGACCGCTTCTCGAGGAGGGAGTCGCCCGAGTACACCTCGAGCACGGCGCTGGCCCCCTGCACGCCGGGGAAGACGACTTCTCTCGACTCGCCCGGCTTGAGGTACACTTTGCGGGCCTGCTCCCCGCCTTCGTAGATCACCCTCACGTAGGCGTATCCGCCCGCGGGGCCGGGGTTGGCGACCACCACCCTCAGCTGCGACCCGTCGTACTCCGCCGAGGATATCGTCGCGTTGACCTCGGGGGGCTCGCCGACGTACGCGAAGCCGGGGGCCTCGAGGGTGAACACGTAGAAGTCGGGGGCTTGCGGCTCGTTGAAGTTCACCCAGAGCAAGTAGTTGCTTCCAACCTCGGCGGGGCCGCGCGCGAAGGGGGGCTCCCACCTGTAGCCCACCAGCTTCGCGCCCTCGAAGCGGAACTCGATCACGTCGATCCAGCTCCGCACGTCGACGCTGGTGAAGCTGTCCCTAACCTTCACCTCGAAGGTCGAGCCGTTGAGGGGCTTCACGTAGCTGCTCGTATTGAGGTAGACGCGCGCGCCGAGCACGTAGGCTCCCTTGAACTCGGAAAGCCTTCCCGTGTTGGCTACGTCGCACACGACGGTCTCGTGCAACCTCTTCTCGTAGAGGAAGGGCGTGTGCTTGAGGAGCCGCGGGTTGTCGGAGAACATCAGGAGCGTGTAGTTGGCGAAGCCAGCGACCGAGGAGTTCATGTCCCGCTCGACCTCCGGGTCCCCGAAGAGGCTTCTGCCGTCAGTCGTGAAAGGGTGGAAGAGGGCTTCGACCAGCGCGGAGCCGTCGCCGAGGAACGTGACCCGGTAGTTCAGCGCGACCCAGTAGTTGGGTTGAGCGGCCGCTAAAGCCGCGAAAGCAGCCAAGCAGAGGGCGAGCGCCGCTACCCGCCTCACGGGCTACCACCCCGGTACTCGTACTCGGCGTACTGCACGGTCAGGTAGCTGGGGACGCAGACGCTGCTGAGGGCGGAGCCGAAGTACTTCATCTCCTCGAATCCGAAGACGATGTGCCTCTCGCTGTAGGCGCCCACGTTCGCCTGCATCCCGTCGAGCATGTCGACGTCAACCCACCCGACCCCCGCGAGGTAGACCTGCGGCCATATGTGGCCGCCCCAGTGCTCGATGAGCCTGTCCCCCTCCTCCGCCGCCGTGGACATGTTCAACCACATCCTCCCCTCCCTACCCGTCAGGAGCAGCCCGTAGGCGGTCCTCGCTGGGATGCCGAGGATCCTCGCCATCGTCACGTAGACGTCCGCGACCTCGACGCAGTCGCCCACGATCGCGTAGTCGAGCAGGCTGCGGGCGACCGCGTGGTCGCTACCCAGCCTGGAGAACTGAACCCTGTACTTCACCCTGTTGACCACCCACTCGGCCAGCTTCCTCGCCGCGTCGTACGGCGCGTCCGCGTAGGCGACCCTGTACGCCAGGTCGATCAGCGTCCCGTTGTAGACGTTCCAGTAGCCGGAGGAGCGAGTGTACTTCCTCACGATGCCGAGCGGGGGCCAGGCGCGGGGCGCGGACTCGAGCCTGTAGCCGGCGACCGAGACCCTGTACTCGACCCTCACCCACAGCTTGGCGCCGGGCCCCGCCTCCACCTGCACGATCGCGTACACGTTACCGTCCTCGTCCACCGCGTACCGGAGCGGCGGCGGGTCCATCGAGACCACGTAGCTCCTCTGGAACGTCGTGTTCTGCGGGAGGGGGACGTAGACGAAGTCCCTCACGGTGGAGTTCGAGGGGTTGGCGAGCAGGAAGCGCCCGACCAGCGTGTACGTAACGTTCGCTGTGACCGCGACGCCGGCGCGCTCGCTGGGAGCAAGCGCCGGCAGCAGGGCTAGCGCGGAGAGCAGCAGCGCGAACGCCGACAGAGCCCTCAGAGCCCGCACCGGCTCAAAGTGCGGAACCGGCTTTTATGCTTGATGGACCCGCGTTCCTAGCGCGCGCTAGGTTTTTCCTCCCGCGAGAGTGGGAGGTGGGCGGCCATGGGCGCCTACGTGCTCGTGGCGCCCAGGCTCCGCCTCGCCAGGCTGTGGGCGGCGGAGGAGGTCGCGCTAGCGGCGGACGAGCTGAAGGGCGTCCTGCTGCCCTACCCGCGAGACCTGGAGGCGCCCGTGAGGCGCTTCGTGCGGGGCGCCAGCAGCTGGGAGGAGCTGGTGGCGGAGGTGCGGAGGCTCGGGCTGCCCTACACCGATGTGTGGTCTTGGACGGAGGAGCCGGTGCTGCGCAGGCTGAAGTCCCTCTGGGCCGGCGGCTTCCACCTCGCGGTGGAGTGCTACGGCCCTCCGCTCGCGGACGAGGCGAGGGCGACGGAGGAGCTGCTGCGCCTCCTGCTCCGCACGCGCGTCACGGGCAAGGTCGACCTCTCCGCTTGGGCGAAGCTAGTGGGCGGGCAGCCGCCGGTGAAGGAAGGCTACGCGACGCTCTCCCTCCGCGCGGCGAGCGGGGCTAGGGTGGTGGAGTGGCGCTACCCGATGCCGCCCAGCGACGCGCTGGGCCCCGAGAACCTGAGCGAGGAGAGCGTTAGGAGGTACGTGGACTACATCTTCGACTTCCTGATGAGGGCTAGGAACCCCGACGAAGCTTACCTCATGTGGCTGAGCCGGCACCACGGGGAGCTCGCGGCGGAGCTCGCAGAGCTTGCGAAGGCGCTCGGTGTGGTGAAGGAAACGCAGGCGGCTAGCAGAGAAACTTAACAAAAACGCTGAAACCTTTAAGCCGATCTCATGGCGCCCAATAGCTATCCAGAAAACTGTGGAAAAAATTTAAGCAGCTGGAGGAAGGAGGGTCGGGCGGCGGTGCGCGCATGCTGCACGTAAGGAACCTGAAGATGTACTACGAGGTGGGTTCCAGCTACGTGAGAGCCATTGACGGGGTGTCCTTCTCCCTGGGCAAGGCCGAAACCCTCGGGATCGTGGGGGAGTCGGGCTGCGGTAAATCGAGCTTGGCTGCGACTCTGCTCAAGCTGCTCCCTTCGAACGCAAGGATGCTCGATGGAGAGATAATCTTTAACGGCATCGACTTGGTTAAACTTCCTGAAGAAAGGATGCGGAAGGAGATCAGATGGAAAAACATTTCTATAATCTTCCAGGGTAGCATGAGCGCTCTCAACCCGGTGATGAAGGTTGGGGACCAGATAGCCGAGGCCATCCTCGCGCACGAGGACGGGGTGACGAAGAGGGAGGCGCTCGAGCGGGCTACCGAGATCCTCGGCTTGGTGGGGCTCGACAAGTCGGTGGCTAAGCGTTACCCCTTCGAGCTGAGCGGCGGCCAGCGGCAGCGGGCGATGATCGCCATGGCGCTAGTCCTCAGGCCGAAGATCGTGATAGCCGACGAGCCCACGACAGCGCTCGACGTCATCGTGCAGGCTCAAGTGCTAAAGCTCCTGGAGTCGCTCCGGGAGAAGCTCGGCCTTTCGCTGATACTCATATCTCACGACATCTCCGTGGTATCGGAGATAAGCGATCGAGTAGCGGTCATGTACGCTGGGAAAATCGTCGAGCTGGGCCCCGCCGAAAGCGTCCTCCTGAAACCGGCCCACCCCTACACGCGCTTGCTCATCGAAGCGGTGCCAAGCGTGAAGGGAGCTAGGAAGACCCTCAAGCACATTCCCGGTCAACCGCCCGACCTCTCCAACCCGCCGCCGGGTTGCCGGTTCCACCCGCGGTGCCCGTACGCGACCGAGGAGTGCAGGAGTAGGGAGCCGGAGCTCGTCGAAGTCGAGAAAGGCCACTACGCCGCATGCCACTTAGCGGGTGGTGCTGGATGAGCGCGGCGCTGGTGAGGGCGGAGGGGCTGCGCAAGTGGTTCCCCGTGAGGCGCGGTTTAGGGGATGCGCTCAGGCGGCGGCCACCCTTGTTCCTGAAGGCTGTGGACGGCGTGAGCTTCGAGGTTAAAGAGCGGGAGGTGTTCTGCCTGGTCGGCGAATCCGGCTGCGGGAAAACAACGACGGGCCGGCTCCTCTTAAGGCTCGAAGAGCCCACCAGCGGCGCGGTGCTCTTCGAGGGTAAGAACATCTTCGAGCTCGAAGGCGAGGAGTTGAAAGAGTTTAGGAGGAAGGCTCAGATAGTGTTTCAGGACCCCTACGAGTCGCTAAACCCGACGATGAAGGTTGTGGACATCGTGACTGAGCCGCTCGCGATCCACGGCCTGCTCAACGGAAGGGATGACAAGCTGGAAGCGGCGGCTAAAGCCCTCGAGGAGGTCGCGCTGACCCCGCCCGAGAACTTCCTCTACAGGTACCCGCACGAGCTGAGCGGGGGGCAGAGGCAGCGGGTAGCGATCGCTAGGGCAATGATCCTGAAGCCGAAGTTCATCGTCGCCGACGAGCCGGTTTCCATGCTCGACGTGTCCATAAGAGCAGGGATACTCAAGCTTATGCTCGACCTTCGAGAAAGATACGGCGTAGCGTACCTCTTCATCACGCACGACTTAGCGCTCGCGAAGCACATCGGGGATAGGATAGCGGTCATGTACCTCGGCAAGATCGTGGAGATGGGCGGGGTCGAGCAAGTAATCGACAACCCCCTGCACCCGTACACCAAAGCTCTCGTAGCCGCGATCCCCTCACCCGATCCGCGAGAGAAGATCGGGGCGATACCCGTGATCGGCGAGATCCCCTCACCGGTCAACCCGCCGCCGGGTTGCCGGTTCCACCCGCGGTGCCCGTACGCGACCGAGGAGTGCAGGAGTAGGGAGCCGGAGCTCGTCGAAGTCGAGAAAGGCCACTACGCCGCATGCCACCTCTACTCCCATTAAAGAAAATTCAGGCACGCGCGGCGGTTCCAATTTTAAGAATCACCGTATAATGAGGAAAAGTTTAAATAGGATGAAGGAGAAACTCGGCTTTATGCCGAAAAACTCAGGGCGAAGAGCCGCCCTGATAGCGCTGCTGATTGCGGCGAGCGCGCTAGGCTGGATCCCAGCTCGCTTCGCTGGTGCTGCACCGATCCCGCCCGAGCAGCAGAACTGGAAGTGGGAGCTGTACGGACCCCGCGTTGACGAGATCCTGATGCCCGTCATCCTCGACTACGACGCGCGGTTGATGGCCTTTAAGAAAGGCGACCTGGACACCTGCTTCATACAGCCCACGAGGGTTGCCGAGGTTAAGGACGACCCCAACATCTACATCCTGACGTACCAGACGTTTAACCTCCAGTTCCTCGGCATCAACTGCCAGCAGTACCCCTGGAACTACACGGCAGTGCGGAAAGCCGTCGCCCACCTCATAGACAGGGATTGGATCATCAGGAACATCTTCAACGGCTTCGGGGTCCCCGTCGAGACCGCGATACCCCCGGCTTTCGGGGACTGGTACAACCCCAACGTGCCCACCTACCCGTACAGCAGGGAGCTGGCCAAGAAAGAGCTGCTCGACGCTGGCTTCACGTACGACGAGAAGAGCGGGAAGTGGTACGACCCCAGCGGCAGGCCGCTGGGCGACATAATCATACAGGTTCCGCCGCAGGAGCAAGCCCCCTGGCTGTTCCAAGAGGCTCAACGCATAGCGGAGGAGGGAAAGAGCATAGGTCTACCGATAAAGATCGAAGCGATAGAGTTCCAGGCGCTGGTGTCCCAGATATACTCGAGGACTTTCAAGTCGTTCATCCTGTACTTGGGGTGGGACCGAGTCCCGACGCTAGCCTACGAGCTGTTCAGGACGGGCGGTAGCTGGAACTTCTGGGGCATAAGCGACCCCGAGCTCGACAAGCTGCTGGCGGAGTTCTATTTCACGACAAACCTCACGAAGGCTAAGGAGGCCCTGTGGAAGGCTCAGGAGAAGGTGGCTGAAATCCTACCGTACATACCCATCTACTCGGGCATCGCGAACGTGGGCTTCAGAACCGACATAGCCGGTGTAGTGCTGAATAAACCGGTTGGAGGCCAGTCCTACCTGACAACTCTGAACGTGTTCCACATCGGGACACCCTTCGGAGGCGCTTACAGGACTCCGCTCGGCTCTGACCCGAGGACGCTCAACCCGTTCACGGCGATCAGCGGAGACGAGTGGGCCGTGATGAACAACATCTTGGAAACACTCTTCATACCAAATCCTGATCAAGTCTCCGACAACCTGCCTTGGCTGGCTAAGAGCTGGACGATGGAGGAGGTCGAGATGGGCGGCAGCAAGGTCACGAAGATCACCTTCCGCTTGAACGATAACGTGACGTGGCAGGACGGCGTGAAGTTCACCGCGAGGGACGTGAACTTCACTTGGTGGTTCATCAAGATCAACAAGCCGACGCAGCAGTACGCGGCCGTGTTCGAGAAGATGATCAAGACGGAAGTGCCGGACGACTACACGATTACGGTCTACGTCAACGGAACCAGCTGGACGTACCTCTACGACCTCAACGTAGCCATCGTCCCTGCCCACATCTGGGGGAACGAGAGCTTGCTGAAGCAGTACGGCGGGTGGGAGAAGTGGGACCCGAGCAAGGTCCCGCACCCAACCAAGAAGGGGTTAACGTGCTTGATAGGCACCGGGCCTTTCATCTTCGCAGACCGGAAGCCTGGAGAGTACATCCTGCTAAGGTGGTACCCCAACTACTGGAAGAGACACCCGTCGAAGACGATATCGCTGGAATACAGCGTCTCCGCCACCTCGCTCTACGAGGGCGAGCCCCTGCAGGTCACAGTGAAGGTGAAGGACTACACGGGCAACCCGCTCGCTAACGCTACCGTAAGCATCGCTTTGACGAAGGACGGCAGCGTCGTGAAGAGCGTTGCAGCCTCGCCCGCGGGCGCGGGCACCTACACGGCCTCCATCGACACATCGGGTATAAGCGGCGATGTCGGGATCTCCATAAAAGCTTCCGCCAGCATCGCAGGCGGAACCTTCGAAAAGACCGCAACCGCTTCCGTCAGCGTGAAGCCCGCATGGCAGAAGTACCTGCCGTACATCGCGGTCGGAGCCATCGCGGCTATAGCCGCCATCGCAGCTGCGCTGTACGCCGCTAGAAAAAAGAAGACGAAAGCCGCTGAGGAGGCTGCCGGAGGCCAGCAGCCGAGCGCCCAATGAAAAACAGCACCATTTCCTCTTATTTATTTTTCGGCTATGGGTGATGGTTTTGGATGGGCTAGCTAAGTACCTGTTGAGGAGGGCTGCGGATAGGGCTGCGGTGCTGTTCGTGGCGTTAACCCTCCAGTTCGCTCTCTTAAGGGTGCTGCCCTACTACGTGCTCGGGATCGACCCCTCCTTCTTCTTCATGAACCCGAACTTGACGAACGAGCAGAGGGAGCTCATACGGAGGGCTTTCGGGCTGGACGAGCCGCTGCACGTGCAGTTCGCGAAGTACGTGCTGGCGCTCTTCACCGGCAACCTGGGCTACTCCTTCTACACGCGTAGACCTGTTATGGCGGAGCTGGCGGAGAGGCTGCCGAACACCGTCATCTTGCTGGGCACTTCGACCCTTTTGACCCTGCTGATCGGGTTGACCTTGGGCTTGCTCTTAGCCATGAAAAGAGGAACAAGGTTCGACACAACCTTCATCGGGGTGAGCGTCCTCATAAACTCGTTCCCCACGTTCTACCTCGGGCTGTTGCTCTTGCTGGTCTTCGGCTTCTACCTGAAGTGGTTCCCCTTGGCTGGGAGCGTGAGCAGGCCGCCCCCCTCGGACCCAGTCCTCTACATCGCCGATTACCTCTGGCACATGACCCTGCCGCTGCTCACGCTGGTTACAGCCGGGGTTGGCGGCTACGCCCTGCTGTCGAGGAACATCTTCATCACTCAGATGGGCGAGGACTACATCGTCACGGCTAGGGCTAAGGGGCTCGACGAGCGGACGATAATGGTGAAGCACGTGCTGCGCAACGTCCTCCCACCGGTGATCACGATCGTAGCCCTCGCGCTGCCCGGCATCGTTTCGGGCGCTGTGATCACCGAGACGGTCTTCTCGTGGTACGGGGTCGGCAGGTGGCTCTTCGAAGCGAGCACGCAGTTCGACTACCCGGTGGTGCAGGGGGTTCTGTTCATCGAGATCCTATTGACGGTAGTCTCGCTCTACATAGCTGACATCGTCATAGCGATCGTGGACCCGAGGGTGAGGTTGCGGTGAAGCAGCCTCGGCTCGCTGCGGGGGAAGCGGGCGCTTTCGCGCGCATCCTTGGGATCCTTAAAACCTTGTTGAAGCACAAGAGGGGGGTGTTCGGCTTCACGGTGCTCTCGGTTTTCGTCATCATAGCGGTTTTCGCGGACGTCATAGCCCCCCACAAGCCGGACGAAATCGACCTGGCGGAGGGTTACGCTGTTCCAGCGTGGTTCAAGGCGTTCCCCCAGTACAGGGACCTCCCCGAGAACGTGGAGGTTGTAGCGGAGGGGAGAGGTTGGTCGGTGAAGTGCGAGGGTTTGACCCCCCTGGTCTCCCGGAACGCCGTGGTCCTCGCCGTAAACGGAAGCAGGCGGCTGACCGCAACATTGGAGCGCTCTTTCGAGTACCCCTACTCCCCCCCGAAGGGCTTCTACGGCGCGCTAACCTACAACGTCACGGTTTGGGGGGCTCCCGGGTCGAGCGCTAGGATCCGGCTCTACCTCGACGCGCCTGGCGGCGGCAGCTACCTGCTCTACGACAGCGGCAGCATCGCCACCAACGTGTCCCGCACCGGCGCGCCGGCGACCTTCGACGCGCGGGACGCGCCACTGAAGCTGGCGCTCGGCTTCTCGCTGTACGACGACTTGGGGGAGAAGCTCTTCTCTGCGAAGGGGACCTACAAGCTGAGGGTGGTCGTGTACCTGAACGCTGCTGGAGGCGGCGGGGTGAGCGTGGCGGTGGGCCGCCTCTACTTCAGGATTAGGGGGTTGGCTTACGGGCTGCTTGGAACCGACAACCTCGGCGCTGACATATTCTCCAACCTGATCTACGGCACGAGAGTGAGCCTGCTGGTCGGCATCCTCGCTTCATCGGTCTCTGTCTCCCTGGGCCTGATCGTGGGCATCGTGGCGGGGTACAAGGGTGGGGTTGTCGATCAAGTGCTGATGTTCTTCACGGACACGCTGATGTTCATACCGCTGATACCCCTCCTCGTCGCGGTCAGCGTGTTCGTGGGCAAGAGCCTCTACCTGACGATACTGCTGATAGCCCTCTTCAGCTGGATGGGCTTCGCCAGGAACTGCAGGGCGTACGTCATGTCCCTGAGGGATCGGCTCTTCGTTGAAGCGGCCAGGGCTTTGGGCGCGAGCGACGCGTACATCATTTTCAGGCACATACTCCCGCAGCTGTCGCCCATCGTATACGTGACGCTCGTGTTGAACGTGCCCGGGGCGATCCTGCTGGAAGCCTCGCTGAGCTTCCTCAACCTGGGAGACCCGAGCGTGCCCTCCTGGGGGAGGATGCTCTACAACGCTCGGTACAGCGGCGCCTTCTCCAGGCTGATGTGGTGGTGGATACTGCCGCCCGGCATCATGATAACGCTCCTAGCCATGAGCTTCGTGCTCATAGGGCAAGCGCTCGACGAAATCCTTAACCCCAAGCTGAGGGCGCGGCGTCTCACGTGAAAGCCGGGGAGCTCCTAGCCGGTTTGTTCGTGTTCTCCCTCAGCCTCGCTGCCTTCTTCCACGCGGCGTTCACCGGGGTTTCCGATCCCCTCCCCCTCTTCCTCCCCATCCTCGCCGCTTGCTTCATCTCGGCACCGGTGCTCAAGGACCTGACGAAGGCTGTCGTCGGGTTCTTCACCCCCTTCTTCGCGGCGGCCGCGACTGCCGTAGCGCTGACGAGGTACCCGCTCGACGCGCTCCTAGGCACGGCGTCGGGGGACCTCGCAACCCTCGTGGTGGCGAGGAACGTCGTTTTAGGGGCGCTCGTCGTCGCCCCCTTCTCCGCCGTCGCTCTGACCGTAGCCGGGTACCTCGCCGAAAGAGGGCGCAGGCCGGCCAAGCTCGCCCTGCCGCTGGGCGCTCTCGCCTCGCTGGCTGCGCTGGCCGCGTTGGCGCTCTCCTACGCCGATTGGTACAGCGAGGTGTACGCGGTGAAAACCCTCTCCGCCCAGCTCGAGAGCCTCAACGTCCTCCCGGGGGAGCGGTACCCCCTGCTCTCGCTCAGCGTGGTTTTGCGCACGGAGAGCGCTAAACCCCTGGAGGCCGTGTACCTGAGGTACAACGTGCGGAGAGGCTCCGAGCTCGTCAGGCAGGTTGCCGACAACTTCCCGGGCGGGTTGGCGATAACGAGAGAGGGGGTTGCCGTGCGCAAAGCTTTCGAGCTGCCGGAGGGCTTGACCCTCGCCTGCTTCGAGGGCGGCGGGTGCAGCGTTCACCTCCAAGTCGTCGTGAGAACGAGGTTCGGTTTAACGCCGATCGACTACACGCTCACTTCGCGAGGGTGAGCCCCCACACGTAGCGCCCGCCTTCCCCGCTCGGTTCGACGAAAGCGAGGAGGCGGCCGCCCAAGCCGGCTTCCCTGTACCTCACGTACGCGTAGTAGACTAGGTCCGAGAGGCTGAGAGAAACTATCAGACCGAACAGGATGCCGAGCGCCAGGGCCTTGTCCGCGATTAGGAACAGGAGGAGGGGGGACGCTATCGCGAGGTAGTAGCCTGCGAGACCCCTGAGGCCGCTCCTCCTGCTCCTCCTCGCCTCGCCCCTCTCCATCAGCTCGCCGAGCATCGCTGAGAGAGCCAGGATCCTGTAGGCTAGCGTTGCAGCCGTCAGGGTGGGGAAGGAGAGGAGGAAGCCGACGTTGAACAGGCTTTCCCTCGTGTTGAAAGCGAGGTACGCGTAGAACAGCGAAGCCGCGGTGAAAACCAGCAGTTTGAGCGCCAAAGCGCGCTTGCCGAACGGGTACTCGAGCAGGATCCTCGCTTCACCCATCGAGCGCTCGCAACATTCGGCGCGGGGGCCAACATAAAAATACCTACCCCACCCGCCGGGGAGGCGCCGTGGAAAAGCTGCACCTGCTGCTGGCCGAGGCGGGCCTCGAGCTGGTCCCCAAGGAGCTGTGGAGCCACCCGGCGGTCAGAGCCTCCGCCAGGAGGAGGGGGAAGAAGCCCGGCGAGATCCTGCTGGACGTCGCGCTCCACCACAGCGCGATGGTCAACCTCGGGGAGAGGTGGAAGAGGGGGAGGCCGGACATCGCCCACTTCTGCATGCTCCTAGCCCTCGGCTCGCCCCTGAACAAGGCCGGGCTCCTCTCGCTCCACGTCCACACGTACGATGGGAGGGTGATCGGCGTAGCCCCTCACGTGCGCCTCCCCCGCAACTACAACCTGTTCCTGGGGCTCATTGAGCAGCTGCTGGTGGAGGGGAGGGTGCCGCCTGACGCGAGCGAGCCGCTGCTGTGGGTCGAGGAGTTCGGGCTCAAGGGGCTCGTCGAGAGGGTCAAGCCGACCAGAGTCTTCCTCCTCAGCGAGAAGGGGCGCTTAACCAGGTGCAGGGAGCTGGCCGCCGCGATCGCGAGGGAGGATAGGCCCATGGTGGTGGTCGGCTGCTTCCAAGCTGGGGACTTCCGCGAGGAGACGCTCTCGCTCGCCAACGAGGTGGTCGCGATATCCCAGACCCCTCTGGACGCGTGGGTGGTGGTGGCGAAGGTTCTCAGCTCCCTCGAGGACGAGCTGGGCCTGACGTGAGCGAATGGTGCCCAAGCGTTAAGCCGCGGCGCGCGGCGGGGGCCGAGCCTTGAGCCTGAGCTACGACGAGATCGCCGAGGGGTACGACGAGCTTTACGGGGAGGAGCAGAGGTCGAAGTACGAGGTGATCCTGAAGCTGGTGGAGCCTTCGGAGCCGGCGCTGGACGCCGGGTGCGGGACGGGGATGCTCCTCGAGCTCCTGCAGTGCTACAGCGTCGGGCTCGACCTCTCGCTCGGGATGCTCAAGGTCGCGAAGAGGAAGGGTAGGGGGGAGAGGGGGGACCTAGTCTGCGGGGACGCGGAGCGCATGCCCTTCAGGGACCGCTGCTTCCGATCCGCGTACTCGGTCACCGTGGTGCACGAGGCGCCCGGGCTCGCCGGCGAGCTGCTGCGCGTGCTCGCGCCCGGCAGCCGCGCGGCAATCACGCTGCTCAGGAAGCGCTCCGAGATGCTGAGCGAGCTGAAGAAGCGCGCGCCCATCACCCGGGTTATCGACGACCACTCGCTGAAAGACGTGATCCTAGTACTCGAATCACCTCAGCTGTAGCGCGCTAGCGCGCGCTATTTTCGCCGTGCGCTGCTGCTTCGCTAGACTAGCTCTGCTGGAGTGTTCTCTACAGCTGCTGGAGTATTCTCTATTTTTCTTAACTTTTCGGTTAGAAAAAATCACTTTCAATCATCTTAGCACCAAATTTATAGAACTCCAGTTCGTCTAAGCCCTTGCGCGGGAAAGCGCGGTGGTAGTGCAAGCGGTAAAAGGGGCCTGAGCCCTGAGCTCGGTATTCGCTGGCGGGTTGGCGGGGAGGCGCTTAACGCGCCGCCCCGCTGCCCGTGCGCGCGCTGGGCGCACCCAGCCGATTAAATGAGGCTGGGGGCTGAGCCGAGGGGCCCAGCTCGGGCCCCAAGCGGTGAGGGGTTGCACCCCCGTGGGCTCGCCGGATCGGTGACAGGCGGGCCAGAGGGGGCAGAAAAGCGCGGGCTACCCGCGCGGGCGCGCGCTGTAGAGGTAGAGGTGGAACCCGCTAGAGATTTCAATACGAGCGAGTTCATCGAGTGCTCGTGTCCGCTAGAGAGGCGGCGCTGCTAGCCAGAGAAAGGGTGAGGGAGGTGCTCGGGCTCAGGAGGGTGAGGAAGAGGAGGGGGGCCCGACCTGCGCAAAGCGGCAGCTCTAGCTCTGCTATACTGGGAGGTCGCGCGGGAGGTCGAGTGGGTTGGTAGTGGAGTGCTCAGAAAGAGAGTTGGCAGAAAGGATTGGGAGGGCCCTAGAGCGGGGGGATCCGCTGGAGCTCGTGGCCGAAGCGAACGCTTTCCTCGAGGAGTGCGGGCTGGGCAGAGCAATCGTCGTCGGGGGTTACGCCGTCGAGCTGTACTCCGGCGGCGCCTACCGCACGGGTGATGTGGACGTAATCGTAAGAGGGAGGGGCCTTGCTGAGGAGAGCGTTCTTGATCGGAGAGTGGAGGGAAAGAGTGTGGGTCCACAGGGCCCTTAGCTACGCTATCGACATAGTGTCACCCTCCTACGATAAGCCAAAGCATCCGGTTGTCTTGGAAGTTGACGGAAAGAGGGTCTACGTCGAGCCGCCCGAGGAGTGCATCGTGAGCGCGCTGGCGGCGTGCGTCTACTGGGGCTCCGACCTGGACTGCGAGAAGGCGGCGATGGTGATGGCCGCCCAGTGGGACGCGATCGATTGGGAGTCTGGAAAGGAGGTGCGCCGAAGAGGGGGTTGCCGAGAAGCTGGCGGAGGTCAAGCGGGTGGTCGAGAGCGTGAGGGGGGAGCTGCTCCGCTAGAGGTGGACGCACCTCGCCGTCCTGCGCGCCAGCTCGGATATCCTGACCTCGCCGACGCCGCTGAGGGCTGTCGCCAGCCTGTCGTTGAGGGGCTCCACCCACTCCCTCGGCAGGTTCCTAGCCCCCAGCATGAGGCCGACGACGCTCCCGGCCGTCGCCCCGTTGCAGTCGGTGTCGAGGCCCGCCGTGACCGCGTAGGTTACCGTGCGGGCGAAGTCGCCCTCGCCCCACAGCAGGGCCGCCATGACGATGGCGGCGTTGTTGATCGTGTGGACCGGGTGGTACTGGCCGTACCTGTTCAGGATCTCGCCGATCGCCTCTTCCCACTCCAGCCCCTTCGCGTGGAGCGAGAGGACGTGGCGCACTGCTTCCGCCAGCCTGCTGCGCTCCGGGATCACCTTGAGGGCCTCCTCCACGAGCTTGCGCGGCGAGTCGACGGCGTACGCGAGAGCCAGCATCGCGGCCGCGAGCATCTCGCCGTAGACCCCGTTCTTCGTGTGCGAGAGGCGCGCATCCCTGTAGGCCAGCTCCGCCGCCCTGCCGGGGTCGCCGGGCGAGACGTAGCCCCACAGGTCGGCTCGGATCTGGGCCCCGATCCACTCCCTGTACGGGTTCAGGTAGGTCGCTGTTTGGGGCGGCTTGAGGCCGAGGACGAGGTTCCTGTAGGCCGCCCGCTCGGCCGTGTACGTAAGGTGGTAGGGTAGGAGCGACAGCCAAGCTTCGGCCACGTCCTCCGTCCGGAACCTGGGCCCCCGCGCCTCGTACACCGTCAGGTTGAGGACAGTGTAGTCGAGGTCGTCGTCCCTCTCGGCTCTCCTCAACCCCTCCCTCGTGAGGGGGAGGAGGCGCTCCCTCTCCGGCCCCGGGAACGCCGACGCCGGGAAGTAGGGCCCCCTCAGCGGGTACTCGCCGGCCGCCTTCAGCGCCCTAGCGATCCGCTCCCTGCTCCACCCCTCCACCGGCTTGCCCAGCATGCAGCCGGCGCAGCGGCCCAGCCACGCGCCGAGCAGCCTGTCCTCGAGCTCAGCGGGGCTGAGGTCCACGCGCAGGCGCGGAGGGGGCGCGGGCCTCTCCAGCGCGATCGCTTCCAGCTCGGTGGGCTCCCGGAAGGGGTACCCGCTCCTCGGCTCCGCCTCGCCCAGAGCCCTGTAGATCGACATGAGCTCGGACGCGGACTTCGCCCTCCTCGCCCTCCGCTTGACCTCCTCCACGTCCACGTCGTAGCCCTCCTCGAACCTCTCCACAGCCTCCCACTCCACCAGCTCCCTCAGCTCCCCCACGTCGGCGAGCATACGCGGTGGCGGCGGGCGCCGGGTTAAAACGCGATCGCCGGGCTACGGGCTGAAGAAGACCCAGGGCTTCCTCGCGACGGCGCGGTAGCCGAGCGCCGTGTAGACGCGGATCGCGGGCTCGTTCGATTCGCGGACGTGGAGGAGGGCGCGCGCCCCCGACGCCAGCGCGTCGCGCGTGACGGCGGACGTGGCCGCTTTCGCGTAGCCCCTCCCCCTGCGCTCGGGTAGCGTGTAGACGTCGCCCACGATCCACACCTCGGGGAGGCGCAGGTACGCGCACGCGACCGAGACCAGCTCGCCAGCCTCGAAGACGCCGTAGTACCTGCGCTTCGCGAGCAGCTCGCGGGCCCCCTCCGCGGTCAGGCTCAACCCCCTAGCCCGCGCGAGCTCGAGGAAGGCTTCAACGTGTCGGTCGTTGTGCGCGTCGAGCCTCACCGCCCTCTCGGCTCCAACCGGCTTGAAAGTGCCTTCGCCAGCGACCATGTCGAGGTACCACTCGACCCTCGAGCTGCTCCCGAGCGCGGCGAGGAGCGGGCCGAGCAGCCCGGCGCTGTGCACCATGATTATCGACTCCGATCTCGGGACCAGCTCCGCCGGGTTCTCGAGCTCGCCCCACACGTGCACGCCCGCCTTCTCAGACCCCCGCCAGACGAGGACGTAGCCAGCAACCTCCCCTCCGCGCACCTCGAACCACGCGTCCGTGCGCTCGAGCTCGTAGACCAGGTCGTGGAGCAGGTAAGCGTGCGTCAGCGGGTCCTCCGCGTACAGGCGGGCGACGCTCCTCCACAGCGCGTAGTCGAGCTCGCCGAGCCGCTTGAGCACGGCCCCGCTACCCGAGCAGGTTCTTCAGGATCGCGAGCATCTGCAGCGCGTTCTCCAGCATCCAGTGGTCGTTGTTGAAGAAGACGTAAACCTTCGCGGGGGACAGCTCGGTCACCCTCCGCGCCAGCCCCCTCAGCTCCTCCTCGCTGTACTCGTACGCGTACCACGCGCCCCTCCCGTGCAGCCTGAGGTAGACGATGCCGTTGCTCGAAGCCACCCACGTGCCCATCGGCGAGTCGACGGAGACGAACGTCGCCCCCAGCTCCTCGCAGAGCCGGAGCCCCCTCCCCTCGAACCACGACTCGTGCCTGAACTCCACTGCCATCCTCCAGCCGAGCCCGCAGGCTTCCGCGAACGACCTCAGCCTCCTCTCACCCTCCTCGCTCGCCGCGAAGCCCGGAGGGAGCTGGAAGAGGTAGAAGTCGACGAGCGGGTCGAGGGGGGCGAACCTCTCCCTGAACCTCCCCCAAACCTCGAGCGCCGACCCCCCCATCCTGCGGACATGCGTGATCGAGCGGTGCACCTTTACCGCCCACCTGAGCCCCGAGCCCCTCCTAGCCCAGGACTTCACCTGGGAGGGGAAGGGAAAACGGTAGAAGGAGGCGTTGAGCTCGACCGCGTTCAGCCCAGACCGCTCGACGTACCAGTCGAGCGTACCCCCTTCGTTCCAGTCGTAAACCCAACCGGAAGTCCCAACGTAAACCTCAACCACGCTTGGAGAGAGCG